>JBAWFG010000573.1:0-2260 GCA_049591655.1 Solirubrobacteraceae bacterium | reverse complement strand
ATGCGCAGCTCCGCCCCGGCGAGCGCGACAGCGGGGGTTGACCGCTCGGTGACGATCACGGTCATCGTCCGGTTGCCCGGTGCAGCGCCGCCTCGAGTCCATCCAGCTGCGCGACCTGCCATTGCTGAAAGCTGTCTGACGCCGGAGACAGCGTCTCGGTGACCGTGGCGACCGGGATGCCGGCGCTGTGGGCAAGGCCGTTGAGGCGCTGGATCTGCGGAGTCACGTTCTGGCTGTTCTCGACCCAGACCTTGATCCGGCGGGAGGTGAGCTGGCGCTCGCTGGTGATCGTGTCCTGTGCAGTGACCTCGGTGCCCTCGCTGATCGCCTTCATGAAGCTGGCCGGGGTGATCAGGCGGAGTCCGAGCGCCGGTGCCTGCAGCGCGAAGATGCTCTCCGAAGCGCCGACCGGGACACCGGCGTAGCGTCGGCGGATGTCGGCGATGACCCGGTGATAGGCGGCGAGGCCGGGGCCGTCGAACCGGCGCAGTCGCTGGGCGAAGTACGCCTTGTCGGCGGGATCCAGGCGCTCGAGGTCGGCGGCGATCGCGGCGGCGACGGCGGTGACGTCAGTGGGGTCATACCAGCGGTGCGGGTTGTCGCCTTCGCTCAGCCCGAACAGGGACCCCACGGTGAGGACGCGGCGGCCGTTGACCGGATTGGCCGCCAGCAGCTTCGGTGCCCACGGGTCATAGCCGATGCCGTTGACGATCGCCAGCTGGGCCGTTGCCAGCGTGCGGGCGTCTCCGGTCGTCGGCTCGTAGGAATGCGGGTCCTGCGCGGGGTTGACGATGATGCTCTGCGTGTCGGCGTGGGCGCCGCCGATCTGGTGGGCGATGCTGCCCCAGAAGTTCTCGGCGGCGACGACGCGGACCCGGCCCCCGATCGTGTGCAGCGAGGTCAGCGAGCAGCCGGTCACCGGGACCGTCAGAAGGGCTGCGCCAACGAGCATGAGAGGGAGGCGCAACCGGGGCACGTCCGGCATCCTAGCTCAATAATTGAGAATGAGTCCTATTCTTGTTCTCACTGGTTTTGGCGCTACAGTTCCCGCCATGGCCAGCCTCAAATGGAGTGAGTACACCTACGCCGCCCTCACCACCGCGGGACTGAACCGCAGCGCCGCACGCGACCGCGTGATCGAGCTGCTCGGCGAGCAGACCTGCGCGCTGAGCGCGATCGCGATCGAGGAGGAGCTGCGCCGCCGCGGCCACCCGATCGCCCGCGCAACCGTCTACCGGACGCTCGACCTGCTTGTCGAGCACGGGCTCGCCGAGCGCATCGTCGTCGGCGAGGGCCAGGCGAGGTTCGAGCCGCTGGAGCCCGACGGCCACCATCATCACCACCTCGTCTGCGGCCAGTGCGGCGCGCTCGTCGCCTTCGCCGACCCCGGGCTCGAGCAGGCGATCGACAGCCTCTCAGACCGTCTCGGGGTCAGCGTCGACAGCCATGACGTGCTGTTGCGCGGCGCCTGCGAGCGCTGCTGCTGAAACCCGCGCCGGCCGCCCTACCAGCTCTCGACGTTCGGCCGGCGCTTGCCGGGTGTCTGCCACCAGCCCGGCTCGGCGTCGTCGAACAGCGTCGCCACCCACCGTCGGGTGTCGGCGGGATCGATCACGTCGTCGATCTCGAAGTAGGCGGCCATGCTCAGGCCCTTGCCCCGCTCGTAGGCGGCGGCGACCATCGCCTCGTAGGCCTGCTCACGCTGCCCGGGATCCTCGATCGCCTCCAGCTCACGCCGCATGCCCAGGCGCACCGCCCCCTCCAGGCCCATCGCGCCGAACTCCGACGTCGGCCAGCCGATCGTGAACACCGGGGACTTGAACCCGCCGGCGGCCATCGCCTGGGCGCCGAGCCCGTATCCCTTACGCAGGACGACGGTTCCGGTGGGGACGCTGAGGCTGGCGCCGGTGACGAACATGCGGGAGAAGTGGCGCACGGTGGCGGTCTTCTCGGCGTCGGGACCGACCATGAATCCGGGCGTGTCGGCGAGGAACAGCAGCGGTAGGCCAAACGCGTCGCACAGCCCCTCAAAGCGGGCGGCCTTGTCGGCGCCGTCGGCGTCGATCGCGCCCCCGAGATGGGTCGGGTCGTTGGCGATCACGCCGATCGGACGGCCGTCGATCCGGGCCAGTGCGGTGACCATTCCGGCCGCGAAGCCGCTCCGCAGCTCCAGCACGGAGTCCTCGTCAAACAGGGTGCTGATCACGTCACGGACGGCATACACGCGCTTGCGGTTGGCGGGGATGAGCTCGCGCAGTCG
>JBAWFG010000572.1:0-6075 GCA_049591655.1 Solirubrobacteraceae bacterium | reverse complement strand
GCGCAGCGCCGTGGCGTAAGGTCGGTCCTGATGCTCGACTCTGCGCCCATCCAGACGGTGAGCGCAGCCGATCTGCAGGCGCGGCTGATCGGCCGGCTCGTCGTCCTGGAGCCGCTGAGCGCCGGTCACGAGGCCGGCCTGGTGGCGGCCGCCGGGGACCCCGAGATGTTCCGGTGGATGCCCGTCGACATGGCGTCGTCGCCCGCAGCGCTGCGCGACTGGCTGCAGACGTCAATCGACAGCGCACGCGCGGGCCGCGAGGTCCCGTTTGCGATCGTGTCCACGCAGACCGGTGAGGTGCTCGGCTCGACCCGGTTCATGGAGCTGCGCTTCGAGCACCTGCGGGCCGAGATCGGCTGGAGCTGGCTGACGCGCGACGTATGGGGCACTGGCGCCAATGTCGAGACCAAGCTCCTGCTGCTCACCCAGGCGTTCGAGGTCGCGGGGCTGCGCCGGGTCGAATTCAAGACGGACGCGCGCAACGAGCGCTCCCGCGGCGCGCTCGACGCGCTCGGAGCCCAGTTCGAAGGGGTCATGCGCAAGCACATGGTCGTGCGCGACGGTGGCCCGCGGGACTCGGCCTACTACTCGGTCACCGACGAGGACTGGCCGACCGTCAAGCGTCACCTGCAGGGGCGGCTGACCGCCCGGGAGGGTTAGCCATGGCAGACCGATTCGATGTCGCGATCCTCGGCGCTGGGCCGGCGGGCGAACACGCGGCCAATGCGCTGGCCCGCGAGGGCCGCAGCGTGGTGATGATCGAGCGTGAGCTGATCGGCGGCGAGTGCACCAATTGGGCCTGCATCCCCACCAAGACCCTGCTGCGCCCGACCGAGGTCCACGGCGAGTCGGCCCGCGCTGCCGGAACCGAGACCGCAGCACTCGACTGGCCGTCGCTGGCCCGCTACCGCGATTACATGACCTCGGCTGGGGACGACTCGGCGCGCGTCAGCGGCTACGGGGACATCGGCGTCCGGATCGTCAAGGGCGACGGACGGCTGGACGGGACCGGCCGGGTCGTCGTCGGCGACCAGGTCTTCACCGCTGAGCAGATCCTCATCAGCACGGGGTCAGAGCCGGTCATTCCGCCGATCGACGGCCTCCGCGAGGCGGGCTACTGGACCAACCGCGAGGCGACAGCGCTGACCGAGATCCCCAACAGCGTCGTGATCATCGGTGGCGGCCCGGTCGGCGTCGAGCTGGCCCAGTTCCTGGCCCGCTTCGGCGGCCGGATCGCGATCGTGCAGGGCGCCGACCGCCTCGCTGAACGTGAGGACGAGCGGGTCTGCGCGCTGCTGCGCGACGGGCTGACCGCCGACGGGATCGACGTCCATACCGGCGTGCAGGCGACGCGGGTGGCGATCACCGGCGACGAGCGGGAGGTGACGCTCGATGACGGGACCCGCCTGCGTGGTGATCGCGTGCTGATCGCCACCGGCCGGCGCCCCCGGGCGACGGACATCGGCCTGGAGACGATCGGCGTGCAGCCCGGCCCGCGCGGGGGGATCCCCGTCGACACACACTGCCGGGTCGCCGAGGGGGTATGGGCGGCCGGGGACTGCACCGGCGTCATGCAGTTCACCCACGTCGCCAAGTACCAGGCGCGAGTGGCGATGGCCGACATGCGCGGACGCCCCGTCGACGCCGACTACACCGCCATCCCCCGGGTCATCTTCACCGATCCCGAGGTCGCCGCGGTCGGGCTCACGGCCGACCAGGCGAAAGACGCGGGCCACGACGTCGCCACCGCGCACATCGAGCTGCCCGCGTCGATCGCCCGGCCCTACACCTATGAACAGGATCCGCGCGGCGAACTGGGGGTGATCGCCGACCGCGGGCGCGGGGTCTTGCTCGGCGCGTGGGCCGTCTCGCCGCTGGCCAGCGAGTGGATCCACCAGGCGGTACTGGCGATCCGCGCCCAGGTGCCGGTCGAACTGCTGCTGCAGACCGTGGCCCAGTTCCCCTCCTACTCGGAGGCCTACCTGTCGGCGTTGTCTGAGCTGAGCCTCTGAGCCACGCGACAGGGACGCCGGTCGGCGCCGAGGTTCTTCGGCAATCGTCCACTCCTGTCACCCCCGCCGGGGTGGTTGGACGTTGACGGCGTGGGAGGCGGCAAACGTCAATCCGCCTGCTCCCACACGCCGGGGGTGGACGTTGACGGCCCTGGGGGCCGCAAACATGCAACCACGACCCAGGCGACGGTCACGGTAGACGTTTGCAGGCCAAACGGCGTGAGGGCGTGTCAGTCGGCCCGGGCCAGGTGCAGCCGGGTGAGCATCGGCATCTGGAGCGTTCCGCCGTGCTCGGTGATCGTGTCCCCCACGGCGGCGAGCAGCCGCCGGCGAGTTTCGGGGTCCAGCAGCCGGAACTCCGACACCGTCGCCAGCATCCCGGTGAAGCCGGCGGCGTCGTATTCGGTGCTCCAGCGGTAGGTGCGCCGCTCGGGCTCGGTGAAGCCGCCGGCGGCCGCGATCTCCGCCTCCCAGTCCTCGTCGGGCTCCTCGCCCGGAGACGGGTTGGCCGGGTGCAGGGGCCCGGCGATCGACATCCCCGGGGCGATCCGGCGATAGACCGCGGCCAGCCCCTCACGCACTGGCGAGGCGTCCCAGGCCGGCCGGTTCCAGAACACCGCCAGCCACGCGCCCCGGGCGAGCGCCGCCCGGGCCAGGGCGTAGCGACGGGCGGGATCGATCCAGTGCCACGCCTGGGCGCAGTAGAGGAGCCCGAACGCCTCTCCGGCCGGGGCCCAGCTCTCGAAGTCGCTCTCCACGACCTCGGCATCCGGGAAGCCGGCGCAGGCCCTGCGGGCGATCGCGGCCATCTCAGGGCTCGGCTCGACGGCGAGGAGCGCGATCCCGCGCGCGGCGAACAGCGCCGTCGCCTTGCCGGTTCCGGCTCCGACCTCCAGGGCCCGCGAGCCGGCGAGCAGCCGGGCCGCCAGATCCTCGACGAGCCCCGCGGGATACGTGGGACGGTGGCGGTCATACAGCTCGGCCACCTCACCGAACACCAGTCGCCGGGGAGTCCCCATCACCGTCACAGCAAAGCATCTCCGCCTGACCGCGCGGCGCTGACCGCGGGCCGCGTCGGTACGCTGAGCCGCTATGTCGGTCAGATCGCGTACAGCGATGGGAATGGTCTGCGGCCTCGCGGCCGCCGTGCTTGCCTGCGCCTCACCGGCGACCGCCGCCCTGACCCGGGTCGGACGTCTGGCGCCGCTGCCCTCCGGGGCCCGGACCGTCGGGCCCGTGGCCGGCAGCACTCCGCTGCACGTGACGGTGACCCTGCGCCCGCGCGACCCGGCGGCGCTCGCCAACTACGCGCGCGCCGTGGGCACGCCGGGATCGCCTGACTACCACCATTACCTCACCCCCGCCCAGTTCGCCCAGCGCTTCGGGGCGACGCGCAGCCAGATCCATCGGGTCACCGCCGGGCTGCGCGCTCACGGCCTCCGCCCGGGCCCGGTGAGTGCCGGGGGCCTGTCGATCCCGGTCGCTGCCAGCGCCGGCGCGTTGGAGCAGGCGTTCTCGGTGTCACTCAGCCGCCTGGCGCTGCCCGGCCGGCGTGCCGCGATCGTCGCCGGCACCCGGGCCGCCGTATCTTCCTCGATCGCCGGCGACGTCCAGTCGGTGCTCGGGCTGACCACAACCGCCGCTCCGCGGCCACTGCTGGTCCGCCGCCCGGCCCTCACCGCGGGGGCGGCGGCCCACCGGCCATTGGCCATCGGCCACACCGCCACCGGCGGCCCGCAGGCGTGTGCGCAGGCCCGGAGCACAGCAGCCACCCAGAGCGCCTACACCGCCGACCAGATCGCCTCCGCCTACGGGTTCTCGGGCCTCTACGGAGCCGGTGACCTCGGCGCCGGCACGACCGTCGCCGTTTATGAGCTGGAGCCCAACGACCCGTCGGATATCGGCGCGTATGAGTCCTGCTACGGGCTCCACACCCATATCTCCTACGTCTCGGTCGACGGCGGGGCGGGCACCGGGCCCGGCAGCGGCGAGGCGGCACTCGACATCGAGAACCTCATCGGCTTGGCCCCCAACGCCAACGTGATCGTCTACCAGGGTCCAAACTCCGCCTCGGGCTCTCCCGGGTCCGGTCCGTACGACACGTTCAGCCAGATCATCAACCAGGACCGCGCCCGGGTGGTCTCGGTCTCCTGGGGCCAGTGCGAGGCCGCGCTCGGGCGCGACAACGCCACCGCCGAAGACACGCTGTTCCAGCAGGCCGCGATCCAGGGGCAGACGATCGTCGCCGCCGCCGGCGACAACGGATCCGCGGACTGCGACACCGGCGGCGCGCTGCCCCAGACCCAGCTCGCGGTCGACGACCCCTCCAGCCAGCCATTCGTCACCGGGGTCGGCGGCACGTCACTCACGGCGCTCGGCCCCCGGCCCACCGAGCACGTGTGGAACAGCGGCGGCACACCGGTCAGCATTCCCGGACAGGCGCCGCAGCCCGGCGCGGGCGGTGGCGGCGTCTCGAACTTCTGGGGCATGCCCCCGGCCCAGCTCAACGCGGGATCCGGACTTGGAGTGCGCGGCAGCGCGGCGGCGGGGTCGGCGTGCGGCAACACCGCCGGCTACTGCCGCGAGGTCCCCGACGTTTCAGCCGACGGGGACCCGAGCACCGGCTACCTCATCTACTGGAACGGGTCGGGCAGTGTCAGCGGCCAGGAGGCCGGCTGGCAGGGGATCGGCGGCACGAGCGCGGCGGCGCCGCTGTGGGCGGCGATCATGGCGCTCGGCGATGCAGACCCGGCCTGCGCCGGGGTGCCCATCGGGTACGCCGATCCGGGGCTCTACCGGGCGGCGGGCCGCGCCTACGGTGCGAGCTTCAACGACGTGACCACCGGCAACAACGACTTCACCGGGACCAACGGCGGGCAGTATCCGGCCGCATCCGGATATGACCCAGCCAGTGGGCTGGGCACCCCGGTTGCCTCCTCGCTCGTGCCGGCGCTGTGCGGCAGCGAGGCACGACTGCGCGCCACCGCCCCCCAGCGCTCGACCGTTCACGCCGCGGTCTCGCTGCGCCTGCACGGCACCGTGACGCCGGGTTCGGCGCTCACCTACCGCGCCTTCGGCCTGCCGCCCGGGCTGCGGCTCAATCAGTCGACCGGTTTGATCAGCGGCCGCCCGTCGCGCACCGGGCAGTTCATCGTCCGCGTCAACGCCGTCGACGGAGATCTCGCCACCGCCGGACAGACGCTCACCTGGACGGTCGGTGCCGCACCGCGCATCTCGCGGCTGACGTTGCAGCGCGGTCCCCACGGCTCCCCGCTGCTGTCATTCACCGTCGCGGCGGGACGCCAGGCGCCCCAGCTGCAGACCCTGGCGATCACATTGCCCTCCGGCCTGCGTGTCGCCGCTCGGCGCGGGGTCAGCGTGACGAGCACTGGACGCCGGCCCATCGCGCTGCGCTTCACCGATCACGGGGGGCCCGCGGGCACCCTCACCATCCGCCTGCGCCGCGCCGCCGAGAGCATGCACGTCACGCTGGCGCCGCCGAGCCTCAGCCTCCGGACGGGACGCATCCCGGCACTGCGCGGCGGCAACCACGTTGCGCTGATGATCAGCGTGACCGACTCCTCAGCCGGCCAGAGCCGGCTCAGCGCCCGCGTGACCGTCGCCTGATGACACTGCTGAGCGGGTCCTCGTCGGCCGAGATCGACGCGCCGATCGAGGATTGCTGGGCGATCGTGCAGGACGTCGAGCGCTCGCCCGATTGGCAGCACGGCCTCGAGCAGGTCGCGGTCGTGGAACGCGACGGCGAGGGCCGGGCGCTCGTCTGCGACACCGTCAACGATGCCAAGTTCACCCGGGTCCACTGCCGGGTCCGCCTCGCCTATGACCCGCCGCGGCGGCTGACGATCAGCCGGGTGCAGTCCGAGGACGTCGATGAGATGGAGGCGTCGTGGGAGCTCGAGGATGCCGGCGGGGGACGCACCCGCGCCACCTACCGGCTCGCTGTCGATCCCGGACCGGTGGGGATCGTCGCCCGGCCGCTGGAGCGGGCGCTGCGCCCGCTCGTGGTCGGCCGGCGCGCCGACGAGCTCGCCCGGGCGGTGAC
>JBAWFG010000571.1:0-5739 GCA_049591655.1 Solirubrobacteraceae bacterium | reverse complement strand
GATCTGCATCGACTCGTCGGTGATCGAGGCACTGGAGGCCGGACTGTCGGTCTACGAGGGCCGGGCGCTGGTCAACTCCGTCACCGCCGAGGATGAGCGGCTGGATGAGATCCTGCCGTTGGTGGACCGCCATGGGGCCGCGGTGATCGGCCTGGCCAACGACGAGACCGGGATCCCCGAGACCCCCCAGAAGCGCCTCGAGTGCGCGCGCAAGATCGTCTCCGCCGCCAACGACCACGGGATCGCGACCGCCGACGTGATCATCGATCCGCTGGCGATGACCGTCGGTGCCGACACCGAGGCGGTGACCACGACGCTGGCGACGATCAGCCTGATCCGCGACGAGCTCGGCGTCAACATGTGCCTGGGGGCATCAAACGTGTCCTTCGGGCTGCCTGACCGTCACGTCCTCAACGCCGGCTTTCTGCCGATGGCGATGGCGGCCGGTCTGACGAGCGCGATCATGTCGACGGCCGGGGTGTGCGTCGACGCCGTGCGAGCCGCCGATCTGCTGCTCGGCCACGACCCGTGGGGCTCGAGTTGGATCGCCGCGCACCGTGCGCGCAAGGCGGCCGCGGCGGCCGCCGAAGCAGCGGAGGCGGCACCGGCGCGATGAGCGCATCGGCGCCCAGGCCGCGTCGCGTGCAGCGCGACGAGCCCGCGATGGAGAGCGACGGCGCACAGCGCGTCCGCCTGCGTTTCCTGCCCGACGGTGGCGAGGTCCGGGTCCCGAGCGGCACGCCGATCTTCGACGCCGCCAGCTGGAACGGGATCGCGATCGACTCCACCTGCGGCGGGCACGGAACCTGCAAGAAGTGCAAGGTCCGGATCGTCTCCGGCGATGCGCCCCTGTCGAGCGTCGACCCGCGGGCCTTCACCACCGATGAGCTGCGGGAGGGCTGGCGGCTGGCCTGTCGCGCCAACGCCCGCGGGGACCTGGTGGTTGAGGTGCCCCCGCTGCAGACCCGCCCCAAGGCGGCGCTGGTCGGGGTCGGGCGCCACGTCATCCTGCGCCCCGCCGTCCAGAAGCGTCACCTCGTGCTCGAGGAGCCGACGCTCGAGGATCAGCGCTCGGACCTGCAGCGCGTCTGCGACGCGCTTGATGATCTCGAGCCCCATGCGTCGATCGAGCTGCTGCGGACGCTCGGCGGCACGCTGCGCCGCGCGCACTTCGACGTCACCGCCGTCGTCATCGACGACGAGTTGATCGACGTCGAGCCCGGTGACACCACCGCTCGCCGATTCGCGATCGCCTTTGACCTCGGAACCACGACCGTTGTGGCGACGCTGCTGGACCTCGACAGCGGCCAGCCGGCCGCGGTGCGCTCGATGCTCAATCGCCAACAGCCCTACGGGGCGGACGTGATCACCCGGGTGTCGGCGACGATGATGGACGAGAACGCGCTGCAGGCGCTGCGTGACCGCGCCCACGAGACGTTCGCGGAGCTGACCGCCGAGGTGCTTGCCGACGCGGCAGTCGAGGCCACCGAGGTCTATGAGATCACCGTGTGCGGCAACGTCACGATGATGCAGATCGCCCTCGGGATCGATCCCGAGCCGCTGTCGATGGCGCCGTTCACGGTGGCGACCCATGAGTTCCCCCCAACGCGGGCGTCTGAGTTCGGCGTTGCCCTGCATCCGCGGGCCGCGGCCTACGTGTTCCCGTCGCTCGGCGCCTACGTGGGCGGCGACATCGTCGCTGGAATGCTCGCCACCGGACTGACCCGGGATCGGCGGCTGCGGCTGTTCATCGACGTCGGCACCAACAGCGAGATCGCGCTCGGCTCCGTCGACCGGGTGCTGGCGACGGCGGCGCCCGCCGGGCCGGCGTTCGAGGCGGCCCAGATCAAGTGCGGAATGCGCGCCGCCGACGGCGCCATCGAGGGGATCACGATCCGCCCCGACGGGCTCGACCTCGAGGTGATCGGCGACGCCCCGCCGGTCGGCATGTGCGGCTCCGGACTCGTCGATGCGGTCGCCGAGCTCGTGCATGCCGGCCTGCTCGACCACTCGGGGCGCTTCATCGGAGATGAGGACGCCGCGGAGCGGTTCCCCGGGCTCTGTGACCGGCTCGTCAAGATCGGCCAGGAGCGGGTGTTCGTCCTGCACTGGCGCGGAGACGATCCCGCGGCGTCGGTGTATCTCTCCCAGCGCGACGTCCGGGAACTGCAGTTCGCCAAGGGGTCGATCGCGACCGGATGGGAGATCCTCATGCGCGAGATGGGTGTCGAGGCCGGCGACATCTCCCAGGTGCTGCTCGCCGGCAGTTTCGGCGCCTACCTGACCCCGTTGAGCGCCGTCCGGATCGGGCTCGTTCCGAGGATCGCCCTGCCCCGCATCGTCTCGGCGGGCAATGTCGCCGGTGAGGGGGCCAAGATCGCGGCGCTGTCGCTGCGCGAGCGTGCCGAGGCTCAGTCGATCCTGCGTGAGGTGCAGTACGTCGAGCTGTCGGGACGCACCGACTTCAACGACCTGTTCATCGACCAGCTCTCGTTCCCGGGATGAGCGCGCGCCCGGCGGTCATGACCTGTGGCGCGCTCGCCTTCGACGTGCGGGAGATCGCGCGGCGGCGCGGCTGGGACGTCGATGTCGTGCCGGTGCCGGCGCTGCTGCACAACCGACCGGAGCGGATCGCCGGTGCGGTCGCCGAGCTGTCCGCGGGACGTGACGTGGTGGCGGTCGCCTACGGCGACTGCGGGACCAAGGGCGCGCTTGACGGTCTCCCACGGCTGCGGGGCGACAACTGCTACGACATCCTCGGCCGTGACGAGGTGGCCACGTTGCTGGCCGAGCAGCCGGGGACCTACTTCCTCACCGACTTCCTGGCCCGGACGTTTATGCACACGGTGGTGCGCGAACTCGGGCTCGACCGCTGGCCCGAGCTACGCGACACCTACTTTGCCCACTACACCCGGGTGGTGTGGCTGGCCCAGCGCCCCACTCCGGCGACCCGGAGCTGCGCCGAGCGCGCCGCGCGCCGGCTCGGGCTGCCTCTGGAGGTCGTCGCGGTCGGCAACGCCGGTCTTGAGCGTGAGCTCGAAGGGCTGCTCGAGCCGGCGGCTTGATCTCGGCGCGGGCGGTCGGCGACACTGGGCACGGTGACCGGGCCCCATCGTACGTTTGATCCCCGGCTGATCGGCGCTCTGGAGACGACCGCCTGGGTCAGCTACTACCGCCATGACTGGCTGCGCTTCCTGCGCGCCGCGGTCGGGCTGACCCGGCACGCGTTCGGGCTGCCCTGGCCCCACACCGTGTACGGCGCGTGGCTGGTGCTGCGGGCCAACCAGCAGTGGGCTCCGCCGGTCGACAACGACCCCGCCGGCGCCCGCGCCACCATGCGCCGCTTCTACGCGCTGATCGCCCGGCGCTACGGCGAGGGCTATGACCCGGTACGGGCCGCCGAACTGGAGGTGGAGTGGTGGCGGATTCACCGCGAGCACCAGCGCCACGGGTCGGAGCTTGACGAGGCGCGGCTGATCGACGCCCTGACCGAGCTGTACGCCTACGTGTACGGAGCGGCCGAGGCGGAGGTCCGGCGGGCCGCCGAGCAGCGCGCGCTGGCGATGCGCCATTCCGACCGGTGGGTCGCCGAGGGCCGCGTTGACGACAGCCCGCTGATCGCGTTGGTGCGCGCCGCACTCGTTCGCTCCTATGCGGCTCTGCTGGCGGCGGTCGATCCGGCGTGAGCGGGAACCTGGGCGTCTAATCCACGGTGAGCGTCGCTTAGCCGCCCAGGTTCGGGTCCGGGGCGCTGGGTGGGGCGGTGGCCTCCTCGAGCAGCGTGGCCACGTCGACGACGCGCATGTCCGAATCGGTCCCCTGGACGCCGTCGTCGAGCATCACGGTGCAATAGGGGCAGGCGACCGCGAGCGTCTGCGCTCCCGTGTCCATCGCCTCGCGAACGCGGTTGTCGTTGATCGAGGTGCCCCGCTCCTCCATCCACATGTGCGCGCCGCCGGCGCCGCAGCAGAACGTCTGCTTGCCGCTGCGGGCCATCTCCACCGGCGTGCCGACGGCGGACACGAGATCACGCGGGGGCGCCAGGACGTCGTTGTGGCGGGCCAGATAGCAGGAGTCGTGGTAGGTGACCTGCAACCCCTCGTCCCGGCGGGGCGACAGCCGTCCCTCGGCGACGAGCCGGGCGAGCAGCTCGGAGTGGTGTACGACCTCGTAGTCGCCGCCGAAGTCGGGGTACTCGTTGCCGAGCGTGTTGAAGCAATGGGGGCAGTTGGCGATGATCTTGGTCACCCCGGCCTCGTTGAGCGTCGCCACGTTCTGCTCGGCGAACGCCTGGAAGACGTATTCGTTGCCCATTCGCCGCGCCGGGTCACCGGTGCAGGCCTCCCGGGGGCCGAGGATGGCGAAGTCGACGCCGGCCCGCTGCAGGAGCTTGGCGGTCGCCTCGGCGGTGGTGCGGGCGCGCTCGTCGAACGACGATGCACAGCCGACCCAGTAGAGGTATTCGGGCGCGGGGTCGCCGGGCTCCAGCACTCGCACCCCGAGCGAGGCGGCCCAATCGGCCCGCTCGGACTGCGCCTTGCCCCACGGGTTCGACGCCCGCTCGACGTCACGGAGCATCGGCTCGGCCTCGGACGGGAAGCTCGACTCGACCATCACCAGGTGACGACGCAGATCGACGATGTGGTCGACGTGTTCGATCGAGACCGGGCACGCCTGTACGCACGCCCCGCAGGTGACGCAATCCCAGACCGACTCCTCGGGCACCGCGTTGGGCACCAGCGAGGTCAGGTCCAGCGGACCAGCGGCGGCGTCGCCGGCCCCGTCGCCGCCGCGTGCCTTGACGATCGTCGCGCCGTCGGAGAACACCTGGTCGCGCAGGCCCATGATCAGCAGCTTGGGCGAGAGCACCTTGCCGGTGGCAAACGCCGGGCACGCGTCCTGGCAGCGCCCGCACTCGGTGCAGGAGAACGTATCGAGCACCTGCTTCCAGGTGAGGTCGGCCGCCGTCCCGGCGCCGAACCGGATGTCCTCCTCGGGGATCTCGGGATCGTCGAAGACCAGCGGCTCCAGCCGGCCCCCCGGTCCGGTGCGTCCGAACCACACGTTGAACGCAGCGGAGGCGATGTGCAGGTGCTTGGAGCGGGGCAGGTAGACGAGAAAGGCGAGGATCGTGAGCACGTGGGCCCAGACGAACACGCGCTCGAGCACCCGGGTGACCCCGTTGTCGGCGAACAGCCCCGACAGCAGGTTCGACACCGGCGCCGAGGAGGCCGGCCACTCGTTGAGCCCCAGCGCGATCCGGGTGGCGTGCCAGAGCAGCAGCGTGATGGCGATCGTGGCGATCAGCGCCAGGATGAGATCGGCCTCACCGAGATGGCTGCCCTCGAAGCGGCGCGGACGCTGGACCTTGCGGATCCACAGCGCGCTCACGACGCCGACGAGCACCAGCACCGCGAACAGGTCGACCAGGAACGCATACCAACCCTGATCGCCGAGCCACGGGAAGGTGGCGTGCTTGGAGACCACGCCGATCATGGCGATGACGATCGTGGGCCCGAGCACCAGAAAGCCCCAGAAGATGAACGCGTGGATGAGCCCGGGGCCGATCCGCTGAAGCAGCTTGCGCTGCCCGAGGACGATCGTGCCCTCGTTGCGGATCCGCCGCGGGGTGTCGCCGGACCGGCTCACCGGCGCGGCGGAGCGTACGAGCTCCACCAGGAACTGCACCCGCTGCGTGAACAACGTCGCGCTCGCCGCCAGCAGCGCGGCGAGCACGAC
>JBAWFG010000570.1:0-18554 GCA_049591655.1 Solirubrobacteraceae bacterium | reverse complement strand
CGGACCCGGCCGGAGACGACCGCGATCCCGGCCGCCGACTCGTCGTGGTCGTGAAAGCCGGTGTCCTGATCCTCGCTCCAGCAGATCACCCAGGCGTTGACGTCATCGTCGTCCCAGATCTGCTCGTAGACGCGGGCGTCGGTGGCGTGGCGGACGGCGTGGCGCCAGCGCTCGGCGTGGCGGCGAGCTCGGTGGTGAAGCGGTTCAGCTCGGCGATCGAGAGGCTCATGCCGGCACCTCAGCGTCGGCGAGCAGCCCGGCCGCGTTGTCCATCAGCTCCGCCTCGCGGCCGGTGCTCAGCGGATCGACGACCGGCCGGTCAGAGCCGTAGACGAGGTGCCCCGGCCCCACCCATTGAGCCATCGCGGTCACCGCCCGCGGGCCGTAGCTGGAGGTGTCATAGAAGGTGAGCGGATCGGCGAGGTCGACCGCCGGGCCGCCGCGGGTGTCCAGGCGCTCGGCCTGCAGCGGGGCGATGCCCGCGAGCATGGCGAACACGACCCGAAGCCGGGGCAGCTCTCGGCGCCCATGGGCGGCGAAGGTCAGCCAAGCGGCCTGCATCTGGGCGACGTAGTCGGTGAGGGCACGCCACCAGAGCGGTTCGCTGAGCGAGGCCTCACGGGCATCGCGGCTGGGAATCCCGCCGGGGTGCACGAACAGCGGCACATCCCGGGCCTGCACCCGCTCGAGCACCGGCCCGATCGTCTCCAGCGCCTCGCGACCGGCGAGCGCGCAGGCCGGCAGGGAGATACCGACGCAGCCGCGGGCGAGCACCGTGTCGACCGATCCGGGATCGGGCAGTTGCACCGGGATCGGACCCCACGCCGAGAAGCCGTCACCGAGCGCCAGCACGCCGTCGAGGTGCGCCGAAATGAGCTCGGCCGCGGTGTCGTGGCGCAGCGCCTCGATGCCGATCGGACTGGAGATCGCCACGACCGCCCGATCGAGCCGGTCGGCCCCCAGAAGGTCGGCGCGGTGGCGGGGAGACTCGGCCTCGGTGTCGATCACGTACGGCAGCTCGCCGCCGCTGTGCAGCACCGTGAGCCCGTCGACGTGTCGCACGAACGGCAGACACTCCCGCGTGGACAGAGCGTCGAGCAGCGGGGTTGTCCAGACGTGTTGGTGGATGTCGACTCGCATGGGCCTCCGATAATAAAGCAGACTAAGTCAATTGAGTTTATTAAGATTAGCTGACTCGTCGCCGTACTGGGCCGTTGAGACGGATTTCCCGCGCCCCCGCGCGAGCGCGGTTATCGTTGGCACCATGAGCACTGACGTGCCTTCCGCAGAAGAGCTCAAGCGCCGTCAGCGTGATCAGGAGCTCGCCGAGCGCGAGGGCCTGGAGCATGCCGAGACGGTCGCCGAGGCGGCACGTCACGAGCGCCGCGCCGACAAGGCCGGCTACCTGCGTGAGAAGCTCGAGCAGCGGCAGCGGGCCGAGCGTGACGCAGACGACGACTTTGATCCGCCGGCCGCCGCGTAGGCGGCGAACCGTGTCCTAGCCCGGCGCCCCGGCGGGCCGCTCCAGCGGAATTCCGCCGGAGCGGATGCGAACATACGTTCGTGACCAGCGACGGCAGCCCATACGCTCGGTTTCGCCGCGCGCTGGAGACCGGCAACGAGCTGCTGGTGCTCGGCGCGGCCCGGGAGCTGCCTCAGGTCGCGCTCGACGACGCGCTGCGGATCTGCCTGGTGTTGCGTGACGGTGATCCCGGCCGCTACGAGCGCGCCGCCGTTCGCTGGCTGGGGCGCTTCGCCCTGGAGGCCCGGGCCGCAACGATCGAGGACCTCCGGCGCGCCGCGGCGGCGCTCGAGGCGCTACCGACCCTGACCGCAGAGGCGATGGAGCAGCTGCAGCAGCTATGCGTGGCTCGGGGGATCTCCACGGGACGGTGAGGCCAACGGTCCAGACGCCGCGAGGCTGCCACCGAGCTTCCGGTTCAGGGCACTAGGCTCATCATCGCAATGAACCCCGACAGCGTCGAGGCGCGAGTCGCTGACGCGATGGCGCCGTATCTGGAGTCGGGAAGCCTTCCGGGGTATGTTGCCGCGGTCAGCATCGCCGGCGAGCGCCGGGTGCTGGCCGCCGGCTTACTCGGGGTCGGGTCCGGTACGGCGATGGAGGTCGACACCGTCTTCCGCATCGCCTCGCTGTCCAAGCTGGTCGGCGCCGTCCTGGCACTGATCCTGGAGGAGCGGGGGACGCTGAGCCTGGAGGACGAGGTGGCGGGTTGGCTGCCTGAGCTCGCCGCGCCGCGGGTCATCCGGGAGATGGACGGTCCGCTGGATGAGACCGTGGCCGTCGAGCGGCCGATCATCGTGCGCGACCTGCTGACGATGACCTCCGGGCTCGGCCTGGTGCTCACACCGGGTCCGCTGCAGGCGGCGCTGCGCGCCGAGGGATTGATGCCGGGACCGTTCCCGCCGCCGTTCTCCCACGATGAGTTCATGGTTCGGCTCGGCGCGCTCCCGCTCGTGCTCCAACCCGGCGCGGGCTGGCTCTACCACACGGGCGTCGATGTGCTGTCGGTTCTGATGGCCCGCGCCGCGGGACGTTCGCTGGGCGAGCTGCTCGCCGAGGAGATCACCGGTCCGCTGGGCCTGACCAGCATGGCCTTTCACGCCACCGATCTGGAGCGGTTCGCCACCGCCTACACGCCGTCCGGGGACGGTCTGGAGCTCCTCGATCTGCCGAGCGGGCGCTTCTCCCGTCCTCCCCGCTTCGAGACGCTGGGGTCCGGACTGGTGGCATCTGCTCCGGACTATCTGAGCTTCCTGGAGATGCTGGGGCGCTGGGGCGCCCCGATCCTCGGCGCCGAAGCCGTCCGGCGCATGGGCAGCGACCAGATGACCGAACATCAGCGCGGCACCGCTCAGCTGTTCCTCGGTTCGGGGCGATCCTGGGGGCTTGGCTGCGAGGTCGTCATCGGCGCCGGCGATACCGCCATCGCCCCCGGAGCGTTCGGCTGGATGGGCGGGACCGGCACGAGCGCCTACATCGACCCGGGGCGCGAGGTGGCCGGTGTGCTGTTCACCCAGGTGGCGATGCCGAGCAATCGCCCGCCGCCGATGTTCGTCGACTTCTGGGAGGCCGTCTACGGGGAGCTGTGACGTGGGTGCCGCCGCCCTAAGCCGACAGCTCTGAGGCCGGCGGCTCAAAGTCGGTGGCGACGATCCGCCGGTCGTGCACCCCGGCGGCCGCCTCCGATGCCAGCCACACGATCGGCGGCCCCATGATCGACGGATCCAGCAGCCCACAACGAACCTCATCACCCACGTCGTCGGCGATCATGCCCGTCTTGGTGGCGCCGCCCGGGAGCAGGATGTTGACCGTCACCGGGCTTCCGGCGAGATCGGCGGCCATCACCCGTGACATCGCCTCGACCGCCGCGCCGGATGGCCCGTAGGGCACGAATCCTCGCCGGACCATCGTCTGCTCGTTCATCGAGATCGTGACGATTCGGCCGCCCCCGCGGGCGAGCATCCGGGGGATGAGCGCGCGAGCGACGAGGAAGCATCCGGTCGCCTTGGTCTCCAGCACGTCGCGGAAACCGGCCGGCGACACTTCCCAGAACGGCTGGGGGTCGGTCATGAAACGGGGATTGACCGTCCGCATCCCGATCCCGGCGTTGTTGACGAGCATGTCGATGCCCCCGGAGATCTCGTCGGCCTGCGCGACGGTGCGCTCCACCGAGGCTTCATCGCGGACGTCGAGCGCCAGCCCCGTCGCCGCGCGCCCCAATTCGGCCGCTACACGTTGCGCCCGCGCCAGGTCACGGCCGGTGACGATCACGCGCCCCCCGGCATCGGTGAGGGCCTGCGCCATCGCCCGCCCCAGCCCGCTCGTGGCGCCGGTGATCAGGATCCGGGTCGTGGTCAGGCTCACCGCCCTGAGCCTAGTTGTCCTGCGCGCTCCCGCAGCGCCCGGCGCCGGCGGGTGCCCGACCGCCGGTCCTCCTGCACCGCACCCAGCGCGATGGCAAGTTCACGTCCGGCCTGCGTCAGGTCATAGTGGTCGTTCTCGGGCCGGCCCAGCCGCGTCTGAAACCACTCCCGGCGCATTCCGAGCCTCGCCGCAAACGCATGGAGCTCCTCGGGCGTGTCGGCCTGCAGGTGCCCGCCGCCGCTCCAGTGGCTCCAGTCGCCGTAGGCGAACGCGTGGTCGACGTAGACGCTCATACCCACATGCGCTGCACCGCGGCAATGTAGCGCGAGCCGATCCGCGCGCGACCCAGACGACCGGTAACGGGGGATCGGCCGGACTAAGGGAGCTGGCCGCCCGCCACACGCTCAGGACGACCGCGCGAACAGGCGCAGGAACAGCAGGAAGATGTTCAGCACGTCGAGAAAGATCCCCGCCGCAAGCGGGATCGCCTCTGCATTGCCCGCTCGCCGCAGGCGGTTGAAGTCCAGGACCGTGTAGAGCCCGAAGATCGCGAGCCCGATCAACGACCAGAGGGTATACGCGCCCGGGATACGGACGAAGATCAGCAGGATGCCGGCGCCGAGCAGCGCCACCAGGAGCCAGAATGCGATCCGGTAGAGGAAGGAGAGGTCGCGGCGCACCGCGTAGCCGCCGGAGCCAAGTGCCCCGACGAACAACGCTGTGGCGCCGAACGCCTGGCGGACCGCGGTTGGATCGGTGGCAGCGTAATAGTTGATCGTGGCGGCAACGCTCGCGCCGATCAGCGCGCCGAAGGCGAACAGCAGGACCACCGCGAGACCGGTGCTCCCGCGCGCGCTGGCGGCATTGAGCCCCATCAGGCAGCCGAAGGCGAGCAGCCAGGCGATGAACCACCCTGCCCCTCCCCAGCCGCGGGCCACGAACACGCCAAGCGTGGCGAACCCAACCGTCAGCGCGACCAGGCCCATCACCCGGCCGAAGAGGGCGGGCGTGCTCGCCGTGGTCGAACGGCCGGGATATCCGATCGCGGTCACGGTCGTCACCGTAGGCTCGCTCGGCGTGCGCGTGATCACCCAATCTGGGTGACGCTTCGCCTGCCGCGGAGCAAGCTCACGACCCGGTGGCCGGCACCCGCGCATGACTGGTATCCGCCACCTTGTTTGAGGTGTACCGTCGCCCGAGACTTGGGCGGGGGCCAGCCGCGCCTCCCTCAACTGATGCCACAGCAGAGCACAGAAAGGAACCGTCTGATGACCGCAAAAGCCGACTTCAGCGAGGAGGAGTGGGACACCGTGCTCACCGGACCTCCGAGCGCCGGGATGATCGTCGTGACGGCGCAGCGCGGCGGCACGTTCCGGGAAACGATCGCAATCGGGAAGGCCTATGCGGACGCCCGTCGTGAGCACGGAGCCAGTGAACTCCTCGACGAGATCGTCAACGCCAAGCCCGAGGTCGATCACACCCACTACAAGTCAATGGAGGAGCTCAAGGAGCACGGCCTCCAGGCCGTCCGTAACTCCGTCGCGGTGCTCGAGCAGAAGGCGACTCCCGCAGAGGTTGAGGACTACAGGCGCTTTGTGCTGACGCTGACCGACCGAGTCGCGAGCGCGCACAAGGAGGACGGGGTCGAGGTGAGCAACGCCGAAAAAGCCGCGATCGAGGAGATCTCAGCGGCGCTCGGAGCCGCCGGTCAGTAGGTCTTGTGTGCTCACCGTCGGCGCTCGCCGTAAGCAGGGCTCAGGTCGCGGCCGGACGAGCCCTCTGCTTGCTCGGCGCCGGTCCGGGAGCTCCAGCAGCCGATCGTCCAGCCGGTGGTCCTCGACGTCCGGTTCGGTGCGTCCCCATCGTTCAGCCGTGAACGCAGGACGGGAGACAAGGGCCCTTGGCGGTCCGCTCACCAAACACCAGACTTCCCTCGTGGGGAATCGGCGGTGAAGCGAGCCTGCTGGTGTGGGCGAAGACGTCACGGGTGCGGACTGAAACCACTTACGCAACCCGACGTTGTTGCGGACGCTCCCGCTCTATCTCGACTCGATCCAAGGGGTGTGGGTATGAGGCGTATCACCATTATCGCGGTGGTCTTGGGGACCGGGCTTGCCTTCGCGACCGGAGCCCAGGCGGCCAAGGAAAAGCCAAGGTCGTCTTCCTCGTCTCCGTCGTCCTCCTCATCCTCGTCGGGCAGCTCGCCCACGACCCCAGGGACTCCGGCGTCGCTGGCGCGATCGCGCACCCCGGTGAACACCGTTCCGCCCACGATCAGTGGGAGCGCGACCCAAGGCAGCACGCTGACGGCCTCAACGGGCACGTGGACGAACACGCCGACGAGCTACGCCTACCGGTGGCAGCGGTGTAACACGGGTGGCTGTCTGAACATTGGAGGCGCAACGGGTGCGACCTATCTCCTCGGCGCTGCTGACGTCGGCTCGACCGTCCGCGCCTCCGTCACCGCCCGCAACGCCGCAGGCTCGGGATCGGTGACCTCAGCCCCCACGGGAACTGTGGCCGCCAGCGGCGGGTCCAGCGGCGGGTCCAGCGGCGACCCGGTCGTCGTGGCCGTGGGGGATATCGCGCGGCCGCCCGGCTGCAACCCCTGCGAGCAGTCGGCGACTGCGTCCCTCACCCAGACCTTCAGCCCCGCCTCCGTCTTCGCGCTCGGGGACAACCAGTACAACTCGGGCTCGGATAGCGAGTACACGGGCTCGTACGACCTCACATGGGGGCACGATTTCAACTCGATCGTGCATCCCGTTCTGGGGAACCACGAGTACCTCACGTCCGGAGCGTCTGGCTACTTTCAGTACTTCGGGGACCACGGCGTCACGACCAATGCGCCGGCCGGCTATTACTCGGTGAACCTCGGCGCCTGGCACATCGTCTCCCTCAACTCCAACTGCTCTGACCAGAAGGGATGCTCGGACGCTCTCGCTGGCGGCACGACGTCGGCCGAGATGTCGTGGCTGCAGTCTGATCTGGCGGCCAACCGGAGTGCGTGCGTGCTCGCGATGTGGCATCACCCGCTGTTCTCATATGGCTGGACGCTCGGTGCCCCGAGTGTGGCGCCGCTGTGGACCGCGCTCTACAACGCCCACGCGGACGTCGTGCTCAACGGACACGACCATCTCTACGAACGCTATGCGCAACAGGATCCGTCCGGCACCGCGTCCACGGCCGGCATTCGCGAGTTCGTGGTGGGGACCGGCGGCGAGAGCCTGAACGGGCTACACGGGAGCACTCTCCCGGCAACCTTGCAGGCCAATGACAAGGAGTACGGCGTGCTCGTGCTGACGCTTCACGCGACGAGCTATGACTGGAAGTACGTCAACACGAGTGGCCAGATCAAAGACAGCGGTACGACGGCCTGCCATGGCTCAGGGGCGGCGTCCGCCAGCATCGCCACGGCGCATGTCGCCCGCTCCGCTTCAATGGCCCGCCTGAGCGGGCCGCAGCTCAGCTTCGACGCGCGCCCGCTCCCAGCGTCGCTGAAGACGGTGAGGCGGACGGGGCTCATCGTGGCAGTCCACGCTTCCCGGGCTGTCGACGTCACCGTGACCACCTGGCGACGCCAGGGCCACGCGCTGCGGCGAATTGCGTCCGCGTACGAAACCGAGTCTGAGATTTCCCAGCCGCACAGCCGGATCGTCATGCACATACCGACGCGCCGGCTGCAGGGCACGTCACCGGTCACGCTGCTCATCCGGTTCGCGGCCGTGGACGGGGCCCAGCACCACCGGACTGTCACTCGAATCGTCCGCCTCAGGTAACGCATGAGCCAGTGCAGGCTCTGCGCTGAGGGTGAAGGTCTGGCGCCCCCTTCAGGGAAACGCCCGGGGTTCGGCCACCGGCCACGAGCGCCGGGCGTCTGCGACGACACACGCGACCTCCGCCCAAGCCCAGTTGCGGAAGCTGCGATCGCTCACGAGAGCCGGCCCCGCATACGTCCGGCTTGTTGCGCCGGGGGCACGGGCCATCGATTCTTGTCATGGTGGCCCGCAACGGCTGCCCGGTGGACTGGGCCATTCGCGCCGCTCCGCAGCAAAGCTCCGGATTGCAGGCAACGATGAAGCGGGAGCGACGGGACTCGAACCCGCGACCTCCGGCGTGACAGGCCGGCGCTCTAACCAACTGAGCTACGCCCCCGTGGGGGACGCTCAGTATGCCAAGCCTGAATCGACGACGGCGCCCGGCTCCGTGTTGATCGCAACTTTGGCCGCGCGGGAGGGTTTGACAGGGCGCAAGCGATCCTCCGGCGGGTGCTTAACCCGGCCGTGAGCGCGCACCCGGAGATGATCGGCGACGGGGACCCTGGAAGCGGGTCCCCGTCGTATTTGTGCGATCAGTCCGAGACCCAGATGAGCTGCATGATCGAGCGCACGAAGCGCTCATAGCGCTCAGGTGAGAAGCGGTCGGCGTCGGTGAGCACCATTCGCCCGGCCTCCTCGCTGAGGCGCAGGATCGCCCGGGCGCAGATCTCCACGTCGATCTCGGTGCTGATCCCGGCGCTGTGCAGCGCCCAGTCGACGAACCCGGTCAGACGCTCCAGCAGCTGGGCACGGTTGGTCTCGACGTGCTCACGGACGATCGACGGCGTCCCCTCGGGCGGGAGAAGGATGATCCGCCAGGTGTTGGGCCGGCTGGCAACCGCATCGAGAAAGCGCCGCACCCCGGTCGCAAACTGCTCCGGGGGATCCTCCGCGCCGGGCGTGCCCGGAACGACCTGGGCAAGCTGGTCCAGCGCGTAGTTCTCCTCACGCTCGATGAGCGCCTCCAGGAGCGCGCCGAGGTTGGGGAAGTGGTCATAGATGACCGGCCGCGTGACGCCGGCCATCCGCGCGATTGCCTCGATCGAGACGCCCTCGTAGCCCTGCTCGACGATCACGCTCAGCGCGGCGTCGATCAGCTGTGCCCGGCGCTGCTCCGGCGCCATCCGCGGGGCGTAGCGCCGGCGAGGCTTCGCGGAGGCGTCCGAGGAGGGCTGCGGGGTCATGCGCTTGGCCGGGCAGGCTATCAGGATTGGCGACTGAGCTACGCCCGTGTAGCTTCACGTCCAGTCTGCGCTCGCTACGTTGGTCGGATGGTGGCGGTGTTCGACGGTCACAACGATGCGCTGACCCGTGACGACCACGCGGGCATCGTCAGCGGCCGGCCCACCGGCCACCTGGACCTGCCGCGGATGCGTACGGGGGGCGTTCACGGCGGGATCTTCGCGGTCTGTGTGCCGAGCGAGGGCGACTGGTGGGTCGATGTGGACCGCACCGACGGTGTTCAGGAGATCGCCCGGCCGCAACCGGTCGCCCACAGCGATGCCGCTGCGTTTGCCGCGCGCGCGGCCGGCCGCCTGCTCGCGCTGGAGCGGGCCGGAGACGTGCGGATCGCGCGGACGGTCGAGGATCTGGACGCGGCAGCGGTTGGCGACGGGCCCCCGGCGGCAATCCTCCACCTCGAGGGGGCCGAGGCGATCGACCCGGAGCTCGAGGCTCTCGAGCTCTGGTACGCCGCGGGCCTGCGGTCGCTGGGTCCGGTGTGGAGCCGGGACAACGCATTCGGGCATGGGGTGCCGTTCATCTTCCCGTCGAGTCCCGACACCGGTCCGGGGCTGACCGCGGCCGGCCATGCGCTCGTACGCCGCTGTGCGGAGCTCGGCATCCTCGTCGATCTCAGCCACCTCAACGAGCAGGGCTTCTGGGACGTCGCGCGCGCCGAACTGGGCCCGCTCGTGGCCAGCCACTCGGGGGTTCACGCGCTCAGCCCAGCGTCACGGAATCTGGTCGACGCTCAATTGGACGCCATCGGCAGCTCCGAAGGCCTGGTCGGGATCATCTACGGCTGCAAGTTCGTGCGTCCCGACATGGCCGATGATCCCGACACGCCGTTGGAGCTCATCGCCCGCCACGCGGCGTATGTCGCGGAGCGGATCGGGGTGGAGCACGTGGCGCTCGGCTCAGATTTCGACGGCACCACGATCCCGGATCAGCTCGGCGACGTGGCCGGGGTGCCGAAGCTGCTCGACGCGCTGTCGAGCGCCGGTTTTGGACGGGACGACATCGCCGCCATCGCGTGGGGCAACTGGCGTCGGGTGTTCGGCGCGTGGTGGACCTGAACCGGCGAGCTCAGCGTTTGCGCCGGCGCGACTTGCGAGACTCGTCCTCGACGACGCGCGCCAGCACGTCCTCGTCCCAGCGGTGGGTGCGCAACAGGCGGTAGCGCTCAGCGCTGACCCGGAGGTAGGCCTCGGTGGCGGTGCCCCGCCTGATGAGATCGGCCTCGGTGAGCATCTCGACGACCGGCCGGTACTCGTTCTCCAGCCAGAGGTAGGCGTTCTCCCGGCGGTTGACCGGCTCCCCGCGCTCCTGGATGGTGCGAAATCCCCATGCCTCAACCGCCTGTCCGAGCTTCGCGTAGTCCCAGGGATCCGACAACTGGATCTCACCACGGGCGTGGGCGGGCAGCGGCACGCGCTCATAGAACACGCGCTCGTGGCTCTTGAACGGCAGGTCGGCGAGGGTGATCTTGTGGTCGGCTCCGACCCGGGTCTGCACGTCGGTGACCAGCGCGTCGATGTCGGTGCGCCCCAGTGCCCGGGCGACCGACACGCGGTGGTGGCCGTCACGCACGAAGTAGATCTCGCCGATGCGCAGCAGATCGACCGGGGGCATCGCCTCACCGCGCCGCATGGCGGCGGCGATGTGCTCCCAGCGTGATCGCACGCGGCCGGAGGTCGGCCGGAAGCCGCGGTCAAACTCCCGTCCACGATCGACGGTTCCGACGATGTCGTTGAGCGCCACCACCGCCCGCCCGGCGCTCTGCTCACCGACAAACCCGAGCGCTTCGATGACCTCCTCGTAGGGGAGGATCTCGCGAACGTCGTCGGGCTCCCCCTGCAGCCGGGCGGCGAGCCTGGCGAGCGAGGCACGGCGACGCGCGCGCAGGAAGTCGTGCTGCGCGTCAACAGCGGGCATGCCTGTGGAGCGCCGGTCGGCCATCGGCGCCTCGATTATGCCGTCCGGTCCGGGTCTGTCTAGGCGGTCGGCTGCTGAGGCGGCGCGGTGCCCGGCTGTGGCTGCTCCGGCGCCGGCTCGGACGGGGCCGTCGCGGCGGGGGTGCTGGAGGTGGGGGCGGTCGACGCGGCACGGTCACCTGCGTCGCCGGCTCCGAGCAGGCTGCGTCCGCTCTCGGCATCGAACAGGTGCAAGTGCTCACTGTTGAACCACATCTCCAGGTCCTGGCCCTCCCGCACGCCGCTGGCGGCGTCGAGGCGCGCGGTGATCTGGCTGCCCTCCTGGCGCGGCAGGTCGGCGGCGCCGGCGTCTGACGCCAGTTCCTCTAGCTCACGCGACTGCACCTTCTCGGCCTCGACGGTGAAGTAGGCGTAGAACTCCGAGCCCATCGACTCGAGCACGTCGATGTGCGCGCGGAACGTCGTCCCGCGGTCACGGTCGCCGACGAGCGACGCATCCTCGAAGTCCTCCGGACGCAGGCCGGCGATCACGCCGCTGCGTCCACCGCCGGCTCCGGACTCGAGCCGGGCTCGCAGTTTGGGCGGTATGGCGATGTCGCCGATCGGCAGCTTGATGCGGTCACCGTCGATCTCGCCGGGCAGGAAGTTCATCGACGGTGAGCCGATGAACCCGGCGACGAACAGGTTGACGGGGTTGCCGTACAGATCGCTGGGCGCACCGACCTGCTGCAGGAGCCCGGCCCGCATGACCGCGATCCGGTCGCCCAGGGTCAGCGCTTCGGTCTGGTCGTGGGTGACGTAGATCGTCGTCGTCTCAAAGCGGCTCTGGATGCGTGCGATCTCGGTCCGCATCTGCACACGCAGCTTGGCGTCGAGGTTGGACAGCGGCTCGTCCATCAGGAACGCGCTCGGGTTGCGCACGATGGCGCGGCCCATCGCCACGCGCTGGCGCTGGCCGCCGGAGAGGTTGGCCGGCTTGCGATCGAGGTGCTGCTCGAGGTCGAGGATCTTGGCCGCGTCGGAGACCTTCTTGTCGATCTCCTGCTGGGGGGTCTTGGCCAGCTTGAGCGCGAAGCCCATGTTCTCCCGCACCGTCATGTGGGGGTACAGCGCGTAGTTCTGGAACACCATGGCGATGTCCCGGTCCTTGGGCGCCTTGTCGTTGACGACCGTGCCGCCGATCTTCAGCTCGCCGCCGGTGATGTCCTCCAGGCCGGCGACCATTCGCAGCGCGGTCGACTTGCCGCAGCCCGACGGGCCCACGAGGATCATGAACTCGCCGTCGGCGATGTCGAGGTTGAGATCCTTGACGGCTTCGAATCCGTCGCCGTACTGCTTTGAGATGTGCTCGAGAGCGATCTGGGCCATGGCCCCTCCTTATCCCTTGACAGCGCCCGCGGTCAGCCCGGACACGATCCGGCGCTGGAACAGGAGCACGATGATGACGACGGGCACCGTGACCACGACCGCCGCCGCAGCAATGGTGCCGATCGGTTCGGTGAACTGCGAGGCGCCCGGGAAGGCAGCGATCGCCGCCGGCACGGTCTCGGCGGCGTTGGTGGAGGTCAGTGTGGAGGCGAAGACGAAGTCGTTCCAGCAGAACAGGAAGACGAGGATCGCCGTGGTGAAGATGCCGGGCGCCGCCAGCGGGGCGATGACCTTGCGAAACGCCTGGAACGCCGTCGCTCCGTCGACCTGGGCCGCCTGCTCGAGCTCCCACGGGATCTCCCGGAAGAACGACGACAGGATGAAGATCGACAGCGGCAGGGCGAACGTCATGTACGGGATGATCAGGCCGGGCCAGGTGTCATACAGGCCGATGTTGCGCCACAGGTTGTAGAGCGGACCCACGAGCGAGATCGGCGGGAACATCGCGATGCCGAGCGCCGCGGCGAGGATGACGAACTTGCCCGGGAAATCCAGGCGGGCGATCGCGTACGCGGCGAAGCAGGCGATGAACACGGCGATCGCGGTGGCGATGACGGCGATGCCAATCGAGTTGCGTAGCGCGTCGGTGAAGATCGGCTGGTTGAAGATGCTGCTGTAGTTCGACCACGTCCACTTGCTCGGCAGGAAGGAGCCGTCGGCGATCGTCGTCGGGTCCTTGAACGACAGCGAGATGATCCACAGCACGGGGACGAGCGAGAACACGGCGATGAGCAGGATCGCCCCTGACCAGCCGAGCTTCTTGGCGAACGTGTTCTCCATGGTCAGTCCCCTCCTCCCGGCGCGGCGCTGGCGCCGAAGACTTTGATGAACACGAACGCGATCGCCGCGACGAGCAGGAACAGCAGCACCGCCACCGTCGAACCGAGGCCGAGATTGAGCCGGTTGAGCAGCTGGTTGCTCGTCAGCACCGACAGCGTCTCGGTGCCGTGCGCGCCGTTGTTGAAGATGACGACGGTGTCGTAGATCCGGACCGCGTCCAGCGTGCGGAACAGAAGCGCGACCAGGATGGCGGGGCGCATCAGCGGGATCGTGATCTGCCAGAAGCGCTGCCAGGTGCTCGCCCCGTCGACCTTGGCGGCCTCGTGCAGTTCGTCGGGGACGAGCGCCAAGCCGCCGAGCAGCAGCAGCGCCATGAACGGCGTCGTCTTCCAGACCTCGGCCAGGATCACCGCGGTATAGCTGCCGAACGTGGTGGCCAGCGGGTCGGTGCCGAGGCCCAGCAGCTTGGGGATCCAACCGGAGTCAAGCTCAAACGCGTAGCGCCACGCGTACGCCGCCACGACCGTGACGATGCCGTAGGGGATCAGGGCGACGGCACGGACGGCGCCGCGGGCGAACAGCACCCGGTGCATGGCCAGGGCGATGAGCATGCCGATGACCAGCTCGAGGCTCACCGACACGACCGTGATGATCAGGGTGTGGATGAGGTCTGCCCAGAACAGTGGCGAGCTGAGCACCGACCCGTAGTTGGCAAAGCCGATGAACTGGTTGTTCGCCGGGAACCGCAGATCGGCGCGCTGCAGCGAGAGGATGAATGTGGTGACGATTGGATAGATCGTCACCGCGGCCATCACGATGACGGCCGGGGCGACGAGCATGAGACCCAGGCGCCGCTCCGCTCGGGTGCGATCGCTCAGGGCGGGTTTGTGTGATCGCCCGCTGGCGACTGCGGGGCCGCCGGTGGCTGGGATGGCGCTCAAATCAACGCTCCTGAGCTCAGGGCCGCCTTCAGCTCGTTACGCAACGTGCTGGCGACCGACTTGGGGTCGATGGCGTTCGGCGGCGACAGCGCCTTTTGAATCGCGATCGAGACGTCTGCGTAGGCCGGTGTCTGGGGCCGGATCCCCGCCGCTGCGAGCTGCTTCTTGATCAGCTCTTTGAATGGATAGGGCTTGGCCAGGGCGGGGTCGTTGTACAGCGAGGCGATCGTCGGGGGCAGGCCGCCCTTGATGGCGTCGAGCTTCTGGTTGGCCTCGTTGGTGAGGCACTGGACCGCCTTGAAGTCATAGGCGGGGTACTTGGAATAGCTCGACACTCCGAGATTGGAGCCGCCGATCGTGACCTTGGCCGGGGTCCCGGCGGTCACCTCCGGGTAGTAGGTCCAGCCGAACTGCTTGGCGAGCTTGGGGTTGTCGGCCTGAATCGAGGGATAGACGAACGGATAGTTGAGTTCGAACGCGGCCTGACCGGTCTCGAATCCCAGCCGCGCGGCGGTCTCGTCGGAGTTCGACAGGCCAGGGTCCGCGCCGGCCGAGTTGGCGACATCGTGGATGATCGTCGCCGCCTTGACTGCGGCCGGGCCGATCGTCACCTTCCTCGGGCCACTGAGAATCTGTCCCCCGGCGGAGTTGACCAGCGAGTTGAACCACACGGTCAGCCCCTCGTACTGCTTGCCTTGGACCTCAATCAGATGCGGCTTGCCCTCCTTGGCGAGCTTGGTGGCGTCGGCGATCATCTGCGCCCACGTCTGGGGCGGGTTGGGGACGAGATCCTTGCGGTACCAGAGCAGCTGGGTGTTGGAGTTGTCGGGATCGCCGTAGATCTTTCCCTTCCACGTCGCCGTTGCGAGCGGGCCGGGAAGGATGCCCTTGCTGGCGGCCACCCGGTTGGCGCCCGTCCACGGCTTGATCCAGCCGGCCTCGGCGAACTCCGGCGTGTAGGTGACGTCCATGCCGATGATGTCGATCGAGCTGTCGTGCGCGGCGAGCCGGCGCACGAGCTCCTGACGCTGGCCGTCGGCGTCGGTCGGCAGGACGTTGAGGGCGATGTTGTACTTGCCGCCCGACTGCTGCGAGCACACCTTGGCCGCGTGGGCGAACGAGCCCGATGGCTCGGGGAAGATGTACCAGTTGAGTGTGGGCGGCCCACTCGAGCCGCCGCATGCCGCCAGGGCAAGGGACGCGGCCGCAACCGCCACCCCAATCAGCCCAGACCGTTTGAGTCCTGAGACCGCTCTCCGAGACATTCTCTCCTCCTCGGCGGGCAGGCTACCCGCGGCCTTAGGGCCCGCAAACGCTTAATCGCCTTTGCGCGCGATTGGGCCCGCGGACGCCATAGAGCCTGGGCAGCTGCCCCCGGTTGTTCCCGGAGGTTGTAGCGATGGGCGTGGCTCAGGCCCGCTGCGCGATCCACCCGCCGTGGGCGGGAATCACACTCAGGTCCCGGCCGTCCCCGGCTCGGGCCTCGAGCACCAGTTGCGCCCCGTCAAGCGCGGGCGCGGGCCGATCCTCGGCGCCGAGGTTGACGGCCGCGACGTAGCCGTCACGCTCGATCACGACGCACTCATCGGCTGAGGGGAGCAGCTGCCCGGCGCTGGATCCCAGGCGGTCACGCAGCGCGATGACCTGCCGCGCCAGTGTCAGCGTCGACTGGGGGTCCTCGCTCTGCTGGCGCACCCCGTGTGGCTGCTCGCCGGCGGCAGCCAGCCATGGCTCGCCGGCACTGAAGCCGCCCTGGGGCTGGTCGTCGTCCCAGATCATCGGGACACGGAATCCGTCCCGATGATGACGGTCGAGTTCGGGGCCCACCGTCTGCGCATCGGCGAAACCAAGCTCGTCGCCCTGGTAGACGAACACGGGCCCCGGCATGCTGAACAGCAGCAGCGCGACCGCGCGCGCGTTGGTGCCGGCCCTGGTGGCCAGCCGGTTGAAGTCGTGGTTGGATACGACCCAGCCCTGGCCGCCGTGCCGTAGCCCGGACTCGATCGCCGCCCTGAGCTTCGGCGGATCGCCGACGGCGAACTGTGCCTCGAAGTTGAACACGACATCCAGCGACCCCAGATAGGCGGCGGCCTCGGGGACCGGCAGGTAGACCTCGCCGATCAGCAGCGCGTCGCCGACGGCGTCCCGAATCGCGCGTAACGCATCGCCGAGGTCCGGCGCGTTGCGTGAGTGCACGTGGTCGAATTCCAGATCGGCCGGGTCGCCCGGCAGCACGGGCGTCTGCGTGGCGGGCGGATCGTCGCGCAGCTGTGGATCCTTCATCAGGCGATCCAGCGCGTCCAGGCGGAAGCCGTCGACACCGCGGTCGAGCCAGAACCGCATCGCGCCGGTCATCTCCGCGCGGACCTCGGGATTGCGCCAATCGAGGTCGGCCTGCTCGGGGAAGAACGAGTGCAGGAAATAGCGGCCGGTCTGTTCGTCGCGGCCCCAGGAGGAGCCGCCGAACGCCGCTCGCCAGTTGTTGGGCGGCTCGTCGGCCCAGACGTAGTACTCCGGATGCTCCCGAAACCATGGATGCTCGGTCGAGGTGTGGCAGGGAACGAAGTCGAGCAGCACCCGCAGCCCCAGTTCGTGCGCGCGGGCGATGAGCGCATCGAGGTCGGCCAGCGTCCCGTATGACGGATCGACGCTTCGGAAGTCGCTGACGTCGTAGCCGTAGTCGGCATCGGGCGACGGATAGATCGGCGACAGCCACACTGCCTGGGCCCCGAGCTCGGCGATGTGATTCAGCCGCGACGTCACGCCCGGCAGATCGCCGACCCCGTCGCCGTCCGAATCCTGGAACGAGCGCACGTAGACCTGGTAGATGACGGCGTTCTCCCACCACATGGCTCCGTGAGCCTAGCGGCGCTCGACAGCGTCTCATCAGGCGGCACTCAACGCCTGCGCGCTGTGACACAGGGCACACCGCTCCCAGTCAAACGGCTGGGGAAGGTCCCGCAGCGTCCTGTCGCAGCGCCCCCAGTCGCGGTTGACGTGGCGGCCGATCACAACCGCTCCGACGCGCCCGGCTCCGGCCACCTTCAGAGCCGTCGCGGCGCTCTGCGCGTTGGCCCCGGTCGTCCACATGTCGTCGATGAGCAGAACCGCCTCCCCCTTGAGGCTCTGAAGCGCCGTATACCGGCCGCCGTCGAACCGGTGGGGCATCACCGCCTTGTCCGAGCGCGTGAGCAGGGGGACGTATCGGTCTCGGACCGGGCCGACGAGCATCGAGACGAGATCCTGGAGGGCGTGACCCTCCCCGCTCGACGGCACGCTCGTCACCACGCCGAACTGATCGATGCCGACTGCCCGCGCCATGCAGGCCTCATGTGAGGCCAGGTGGCGCCACAGCACCGCCGCCAACCCCATCGTCAGGCGCCGCGCGACGACGCCCGATAGTCGCTTGTAGCCCGCCAGCGCATGATGCAGCTGCTCGCCGGCGACGCTGTAGGAGATGGGCACCATCACGTCAAGCGCCCGGCCGCCGTGCGCGCAGGCATAGCACCGCTCATAGCCGTCGGTGATGTTGAAGCAGCGTGCGCAGATGTCCCGCCCGTGCCGCGGCCCGAGCATGAAGTTGCCGTACCCGGCGCTCAGCTCCGAGACGAGCGGCATGGCTAGGCCTCCAGCTCGTCGTCGCTGTCCACCTCGAGCAGACGGAGAGCCGCCGTGATCTCCGCCGGCTCGTCAATGACATGAACCCCAGGACTGGCCGCGAGCTCACCTGCCCATGCCTCACGTGTGACCACGCGTCGCAGGAACACCGGACGACCGTGGGCCAATGCCCGGCGTGCCTGCACCCGTGCGCCGCTCCGCGCCGATGCCTCGACGATGACCGTCCCGCGGGAGATGCCCGACATCACCGCGTTGCGCTGCGGAAAGCTCTCCCGTGACGGCGGCGCGTCCGGCCAGAACTGCGAGACGACGGCGCTCTCGGACGCCAGCCGAGCCTGCAGCGCCGCGCTCTGTGGCGGGTAGCTGTGGCGCAGCCCGGTCCCGATCACCGCCACGGTCCGGCCGCCGTACGCCAGCGTGCTCGTGTGCGCTGCGGTGTCGATCCCCATGGCAAGACCGGAGACCACGACATAACCAGCCGCCGTGAGCTCGGTTGCGATTGTCCGCGCCGCCGCGAGCCCTTCCCGCGAGGCGTGGCGCGATCCGATCACCGCCACCGATCGTTCGTCACCGGCGGCAAGTTGGCCCGCCACGAACAGCACCGGAGGCCGGTCATGCACCTCACGCAGGTTCGCCGGATAGTCCTGATCGCGCACCGTGATCAGGCTGATGCCCTCGCCGGCCCAGGCGCTGAGCGACTGCGCCGCGTCGTCGAGGATCGACTCTGGGTCCAACGTCTCCGTGCCAAACAGCCGTGGCGGTTCGCCGTCGGCGGCCAACTCCGCTCGCAGCAGCTCCTCCACGCTCTGCGCCGCTTCCAGCCGATCGGCGTATTGCGACCAGGGACGGCGCCCGAGTTGCAGCAGGGCGACGACCGCGGCGCGCTCGCGCACCGGCGTCACCGGGACACCGACGGTCGGCTCAGTCG
>JBAWFG010000569.1:0-12967 GCA_049591655.1 Solirubrobacteraceae bacterium | reverse complement strand
CGCGGCGACTGGCCCGCGAGTACGGCACCGAGCATCCCCTGGCGATGGCCGCCCAGCGGGCGCTGGCGGCGTCCCGCGGCGCGATCGTGGATCTGGAGGCGGCGGATGCGCCCAGCACCGAGGCGGCGCTATGCCAGGTGAGCGCGGAGCTCGCTGCGCGCTTCAGCGTCGATGTGAAGGTGTCCGTCGCGGAGGACGGGGCGGATGATCACTCCGACGCCGATCGGCGTGAGATCGTCCGGATCGCCCGTGAAGCGGTGGCAAATGCCGCCCGCCACGGCGGAGCGCGCCACGTCAGCGTCAACCTCGGGTCACGGGCCAGCGGCGTGCTGCTGCGGGTCATCGACGACGGTTGCGGGTTCGGAGCAGCCTCCGCGCACACCGCCGGCACGGGTCTGGGGATGCGAACCATGCGCGAGCGAGCCGATTACCTGGGGGCGGAGCTGATCACGGGGGACAGCCGCCCCGGACGGACCGTGCTCGACGTCGTCCCGCGCTGAGCGGGCGCCCTCGCACGCTGACGCCGCAGCCGCGCCTGGCTGCCTAACGAAAGAGCGGCCCAGGAGCTTTCGCGCCTGACTGTTGGTAGGCTGAACGCACGCCTGCCCGTCTGACTCATTGTGTGCGACCGGCATCTCGGTGACGATTCAGGGATCATGGTGGAGAGCCATCCTGCATCGACTGAGATCGAATTGGTGAGGCAGCTGATCGCCAGCGTTCAGGCTGGTCAGGCTCAGGATCCGATCGCCCTGACCGAGGCTCAGGAACGCGGGTTTGGTGTGCTGATGTCACTTGAGGCTCAGCTCCAGCGAGCCCGGCGCAGGCCGCCGGAGCCTGGGGACCCACCGGTCGGGTCGCCCGATGCGGAGGTGAAGATCAAGGCGCTCGCAGACGCGATCGCCGAGCTCAGCGATGCGCTGACTGAGCTGCGCGGCCTTGCCCGTCCCGGGGGCGGCCCCTCCCGCGTCGGCTATGGCTTCGTGCTTCCGGCACCCAACGTCGAGCCCGTCCGAAAGCCCGGGAGGCCCTGAGCGGCCCCACGACACGAAAAGGGGGGAGGCGCGCCCGCGCCTCCCCCTCTTTCAACCCACCCCCTACGAGGTTGTGTGCGCTGCTAGGCAACCAATGTCAGTGGCGTGGCATCCATCCGGGTCAGCTCACGCTGGAGCGCGCGCCGGCCCCGGTGGTGAAGGCCGTGAACCGAGCTCTCAGAGCGACCGAGCCGATCCGCGATCTCGCCTGGGGTGAGCCCCACGACGTGGCGCAGGAAGACAACCTGGCGCTGCTCGTTGGGCAGCGTCGCCAGGGCCGTGCGGACGGTCTCCGCGCCGTCGAAATCGCCGCTGTAGGTGGCGTTCGGATCGATCACGTGTTCAGTCGGCGTGAGCCGGTAGCTGCGCAGGTGGTCAATGGCCGCGTTTCGCGCCAGGCGAACCAACCACGCGAAGAACGGGACGCCACGATCGTCGTATTTGGCCAGCGTCGTCATCAGCTTGGCGAACACGTGCTGCGTCACATCCTCGGCCTCGTGGTCGTCATGCACGATCGACCGGACATAGCCGTAGATGTTGTTCGAGTAGACGACGTAGAGGTACTGGAGGGCATCCCGATCACCCGCCTTGGCCAGCTTGACGGCGGTCCGCACCTTGCGAGCCGTCTCCGGCGAATCATCCAAGGACGTCCGGCTGCGAAAGCCGATCGTCGCGGACTGGCGTGCTGCGAGTGCACTGCGCATATGAGTCCTCGTCTTCTGATTGCCCCGGGGCCCGTCCGGTGCCCCATTCCTAGTTAAGGAGTATTGGGTCCCGACCCCTGGCCCTCAATGACCGGGGAGGCTCATTGCCCGTTCACCCGGGTGAACGCCGCTCGGACCAGTGGGCGTGAGAACGGCCGTTTCTCCGCCGTTTCGCAAGTGGTCGGTGAGGACTGCGTCCAGTAACGTGGTTCGGGTGAGGATCCTGCGCAGCGCGGCCGCCGGGCCAGGGCGATGACCGGGACGGAGGAGGCGGAGTCAGATCGGCCGATGAGGCTGCTCATTGCTGACCACGCCCCCACCCGCCAGGGGATCCGCATGGCGCTCGACGAGGACGTGATCGTGTGCGCTGAGGCCGGCGACACGGAGCAGGCGATTCGCGCCGCTAAGCGAGAGCAACCCGACGTGGCGCTGGTGGGCGGCGACATTCTGGGCGGGCGGCATCAGGCCGTGGAGGGCATCTGCCGGGCCGCGCCCCGATGCTGCGTTGTGGTCCTCGCCGAGACCGCTGATCCAGAACACATGCTGGATGCGGTGCGGGCGGGCGCCATCGGGTATGTCCCCGGGCCGCTGGACGCCGAAGGGCTGCGCCGGGTGTTCCGCGCTGCCACGCACAACGAGGCGGTCGTTCCGCGATCCATGGTCGCAGAGCTGTTGGGAGAGGTGCGGGGACGCTCCGGGGAGAATGAGCTTCTCACCCGGCGCGAGGCGGAGGTGCTGGCGATGCTGCGTCGCGGGCATTCCACCGCCCGGATCGCGGTGGGGCTACAGATCGCCCCGGTGACCGTACGCCGGCACATCTCCGAACTGGTGGTGAAGCTGGGCGTGGAGGACCGGTCTGGCCTCATGGGACCGGGACGGCCTTAGAGCGTGGCCTGCCTGCGGAGCTGCGCCGAGCAGCGTCAGATCACTCCCTGACGCACGGCATAGACCGCGGCCTGGACCCGGCTCGGTAGACCGAGCTTGAAGAGAATGTTGGAGACGTGGTTCTTTGCCGTCCGAGGGCTGATGTTCAGCTCTGCGGCGATCTCCGAGTTCTCCATGCCGTTGGCGATCAACCGGAGCACGTCGAGCTCACGGGAGGACAGGTGCTCGAGCGGTGGGTTCTGCGGCTCGGGAGGTGCCGGCTCGTTACGGATCCTTCCGAGCACGACTTCGGCGGCCTTCGGGGACAGCCACGCCGTCCCCCGCGCGGCCGCGTGGATCGCCACGACGAGGCTGTCGACGGGCGTGTCCTTGGCGAGGAAACCGCAGGCCCCCGCCTGGAGCGCCTCGGCGACGTCGCGGTCCTCAGAGGCCACCGTCAGCGCCAACACGCGGACATCCGGCCTGCGGCTGACAATCTCACGGGTTGCGTCCGGACCGCTCATGTCCGGCATCCGGAGATCCATGAGGATCACGTCAGGGTTCAGCTCGGCGGCGAGGCGGACCCCCATGCGGCCTCCCGATGCCTGCGCTACGACCTCGATGCCCTCCCCGTCGGCGATGAGGGAGGCCAGCCCCGTTCGGAACAGATCGTGATCGTCGACGATGAGTACGCGCGTAGGGGCCGTCCCTGGCATGGCCATGCTCGTTTCGCTCTCTGGAGAATTGCCCACTCCGAATCCCTTTTGTCCCCAGAGCACAGCATAACGGAGTGTGGGCTCGCGCTTGATCACAATTTGTGTAGAACATGCCGGCTGACCACACCCCGGGGCCGCCGGCGATGCGTGGATCAGGCCGCCAGCGCGGTCGCCGACACGTGGTGTGCCAGCCGAGCAATCACGTAATCCTGTTGCTCGAACGAGAGAGTCGGGAACAGCGGGAGCATCAGCATGTCGTGCGAGGCGGCCTCCGTGTGCGGGAGGTCGTATTCGCCCGGGTATGCAGCTTCCTCATGGATCGCCATGATGCCCTTGCGAGTGCCGATGCCATCGTCCATCAGTTGCTGCATCAATGCGGTGCGGGAGCCGGCGGCCTCCGGGCGGACCCGGACGCAGTACGACTGCCAGGTACGCGACGCATACGGTGGGTCGGTCGGGGTCTCAATCTCCGGGACCTCGGCAAGTGCCTCGTTGTAGCGCTCGCACAGAATGCGTCGGCGCTGGAGAACCTCGTCCAGGATCTCCAGCTGGCATAGCCCGAGAGCGGCCTGCATGTCCGTCATGCGGTAGTTGAAGCCGCGCTCCGGATACCGCTCGAAAACCACCCGGCCGGTGTTGTGACGTGCGAGGTCAGAGATGCTCATCGCGTGTTGCCGGAGCTGGCGCAGCCGCTCGGCCAGTGCGTCGTCGGCGACCGTGATCATCCCGCCCTCGCCGGTCGTGATGACCTTGCGAGGATGTAGCGAGAAGCAGGCGACGGGTCCGACGGACCCGATCGGCCGCCCCTTGTAGCGCGCGCCGATCGCGCAGGCGGCGTCCTCCATGATCTTCAGACCATGGCGCGCTGCGACGTCCATCAGCCGGTCCATGTCGGCCGGTAGACCGATCTGGTGTACCGGCATGATGAGCTTGGTCCGCGCAGTGATCGCCCGCTCGGTCGCCTCGGGGTCGAGGTTGAGCGTCGTGGGGTCGACGTCCGCGAAGACCGGCGTGGCTCCGCACTGCCACACGGCGTTGGCGGTGGCGATGAACGAGAGCGACGGGACGATGACCTCGTCCCCCGGGGAGACACCCAGGCCGTAGAGGGCCAGGTGCAGCGCTGACGTGCAGCTCGTCGTGGCGATCGCATGCGCGGCACCGACCCGTTCGGCGAACCGCTGCTCGAACTCGCGGACCCGCGGACCTTGTGATACCCAGCCCGACGAGATCGCCGCAGCGACCGCCTGGCCCTCGTCACCCCGGAAGTACGGGCGCGCGAACGGGACTTCCATCACGCCGCCGCCGTGAGCGCGGCTCCGCCGGACTGCTCCAGATCGGCGCGCCACCAGTTGACCAACCCGGTCAGGCCCTGCTCGACGTCGGTCGTCGCCACGAAGCCCAATCCCTCACGTGCGTGGCTGGTATCCGCCAGCCGGCGGCTCACCTTGTTGACCGTGCGCTCGGGCCCGAACTCGATCGACTGATCGGAGCCCATGACCGCCAGCAACTTGTCGGCGAGCCCAACGAGGCTGGTCTCGACCCCACTCGCGATGTTGAACACGTCGTCGGTCGCATCGGCGCAGGCGGCGAGGATGTTCGCCCGGGCGATGTCCTCGACGTAGATGAAGTCCATCGTCTGCAGGCCGTCGCCGAAGATGAGCGGCGGCTGGCCGTTGGCGATGCGCTCCATCCAGCGGACCAGGACCTCGGTGTAGAGGCCGTGGACGTCCATCCGCGGCCCGTAGACGTTGAAGTAGCGCAGCGCCACGTAGTCCAGGCCATACATGGCGTGGAAGCTGCGCAGCAGGCCCTCGTTGAACACCTTCGCGGCGCCGTAGAGCGTGTCGTTGGCATACGGGTGATGTGCCTCGGTGGTGGGGAACTGCTCGGCCAGCCCGTAGACCGATGCCGAGGAGGCCGCCACGACCTTGCGGACCCCCTCGCGAGCGGCCGCCTCGAGCACATTGAACGTGCCGTCGACCAGCACTTCGAGAGCGAGCCGCGGCTCCTCGGCACACTGGGTGATCCGGATGGCGGCCTGGTGGAATACGACGTCCACGCCGCGCATCAGCCGGTTGACCGTGTCACGGTCCTGGATGTCGCCCAGCTCCAAACGGACCGAACCGCTGGTGAGCGCTCCGGCCAGATTCTCACGACGCCCGCGGACGAGGTTATCCAGGACGACAATCTCCTCCGCGCCGGCCTCGATGAGCTGATCCACGATGTGGGAGCCGATCGTGCCCGCGCCGCCCGTCACTAGTACGCGCTCTCCGCGCAGTGTTGTAGAAGTCATACAGACTCAACGGGCCTGAACGGACGATCTTTTGCCCGACGCCGTGCAGTGGAGCTGGTCAGGCGCCGAGGCGGCCGAGCGCGGCCGCAGCGAACTGCCGGGCTACACCGCACGGGGCGGTCACGCTCAGCAGCTGTCCACCGGCGAGCGGGACGATGAGGAGCTGGTGGCCCAGCTTGCCGCAGTACGCGGTGCGTCCCGCCACCATCAGCTTCTGGCGCTGCCCCAGGTGGTTGGTCACCTGTGAGGCCGCCATTGCCTCCAGAGCGAGCGTGATCTCGGTCTTGGCGTCGGCAGGTCGATATATACAGGTGGGACCTTGCGGCGCCTCAAAGCGGGTCGAGATCGCGCCGCCGGCAATCGCCTGCGCCTGCGCCAAGGTGACCAGGCTGCAGGGATTGTGCTGCGTGGCGGTCCCACTGGTTTCATCGTTGACGAGGGCCACGTGCCTGGCCTTTTGGCTCCCGCCGCCCTTCACGACCTGGTCGGAGACGTGTCCCGTGCCTGTGCCCGTGCCCGTGCCCGTGCCCGCACCGGCGGCCGCGTCAGTGTGCGAGCCGTGCTTCGGCGCAGGTGGCGCCGTGGCCGCGCCGGTGTCCGGGTTGCTGTGGACGGGGGTCTTGGCGGCGTGGTCGGTGGTGGCGCCCGAGGTGACGAGATCCGGCCGTCCGGACCCGCTCGACGCCCTCGCAACCCGCTGCGAGCCCATGGCCGAACTCGCCGAGCCGGACCCTCCGCAGCCGGTGATGGCGACCACGGTCAGCGCCGCGCTGACGCCGAGGAGTGCCGAGTTGAGCATGCGGTGCTTGAGAGTGGGCATGGCTACCTCAGGGCGTGGGGGCGAACAGCACGTCCACCCAGTAGTTGCTCGCGTTGAAGGCGTTCGTCGGGAACGTGCTCGCCGAGCCGTACATGTAGACGCCATTGGGGGTGGAGCCATTGGCGATCGCGTGCAGCGGCGGAGCATCCACGGCGGTGCTGAAGGCCGCTGATGTGACCGAATAGTGTCCGGTGGGAGCGAAGTAGCTGGCGACGTACGTCGTGCCGGCCGTCACCGGCACCGGCGTCGAGAACAGCACTGTCTGCCAGCCGGATGCGGTCTCGCCGGCAAACGGCGCAGAGGCCAACAGCGTCCCGGTGGCGCTCCACAGGGCGCCGACGTGGGTGCCTGTGTTGGTGGAGGCCTTGTAGAAGCGGACGCCAGTCACCTGACCGTTGCTGTCGGCGGTGAAGGCCACGCCGAGCGTCACTGGGCTGGCGTCTCCGGCGTCAACCGTGACCGGGGTGCCGAAATCAAAGATCGTGTCCTCCGGGGTGACCGCTGAGGACGCCGGCGAGGGCCCACCGGTGCCGATGGCATTGGTCGCGGACACCGTGAAGGTGTAAGGGGTGCCCACGGTCAGGCCGGTCACGGTGGCCGAGGTGGCCGAGCCGTTCGGGACCACGGTGGTGGCCTGGGCTGCGGTCCCGATATAGGGAGTGATCGTGTACGAGGTGATCGTGCTGCCGTTGGCCACCGGCGCGCTCCAGCTCACCAGCGCCTTGGCGCTTGCGGGGATTGCCGAGACGCCAGTGGGTGCCCCGGGCGCCGAGGCCGCAAACGGCGTCACGGAGTTTGAGGCGACTGACGCCTGTCCGGTGCCGTTGCCGTTGACGGCCTGAACCTTGAAGCTGTAGGCGGTCCCAGCCGTCAGCCCGTTGATGGTGGTCGACGTGGTGGCGCCGCCGCTCACAGCCGTCGAGCTCTGCGCCGACGAGCCGATGTACGGCGTGACCACATAGGAGGTGGCGCCGCTGACGGCCGTCCAGTTCACCGTCGCGCTACCGAGACCCGCGGTCGCGGTCACGCCCGTGACCTGGGCCGGGGGAGCAGGCTGGAAGAGGACGTCGACGTAGTAGTCGCTGGCTTGGTAGCTGCTGGTCGGCAGCGTGCTGCTCGAGCTGTAGGAGTACAGACCGTCGGCGCTCGTGCCGTTGGGTACCGCATGAAGCGGCGCGTTGTTGGCGCCCGTGCTGAGACCGTTGACGGTGAACGAATAGTGCCCGCTGGGCGCAAAATATCCGGCGACGTATGTGTTGCCCGGCGATACCGCCACCGGCGATGAGAAGAGAACGGTTTGCCAGCCTGAGGCCGTCTCGTTCGTGAACGCGGCAGAGGCGAGCAGGGTGCCGCCGGAGGTCCAGAGGCTCCCGATGTGGGTGCCCGTATTCGTGCTCGCCTTGTAGAACCGGACGCCGGTGATCGTCCCGGTGGTGTCGCTGGTGAACTTGACGCCGAGTTCGACGGAGGACGTGTCGCCGGAGTCCGGCGTGGTCGGGGAGCCGAAGTCGAAGATTGTGTCCTCAGGCGTGGCGGCGTTCGTCAAGCTGGACGCCAGTCCGGTCCCGAGGCTGTTGGTTGCAGCCACCGTGAACGTGTAGCCGGTCCCGTTGGTCAGGCCCGTGACCGTCGCCGAGGTGGCGGAGCCGTTGTTGACCTGGGTCGGGGCCTGCGCCGTGCCGGCGATGTACGGCGTGATCGTGTAGGAGCTGATCGGGTTTCCGTTGTTTGCTGGGGGCGTCCAGTTCACCAGGGCCTGACCGGAGGCCGGGGTGGCGGTCACCCCGGTCGGCGCGGACGGCGGAGTGGGACCCTGCGGCGTGATCGAATTGGAACCGGCCGACACCGGCCCCGTACCCTGGGCGTTGGCCGCCTGCACGGTGAACGTGTATGCGACGCCCTGCTGTAGGCCGGTGATCGTGGTGCTCGTAACCGGTGGATTGCCGGTCACGGTCGTCGGCGTCTGCGCCGTGGTGCCGACGTAGGGCGTGACGATGTAGGACGTCGCGCCGCCGCCGGTGGGGGCGGTCCATGAGACCGTGGCTGCGAGCTTGCCGGCGGTTGCGGTGACGCCCGTCACCTGGCCCGGAGGGGCCGGGTTGAACAGGATGTCGACCCAATAGTTATCGGCGTTGTAGGTGCTCGTCGGGAAGCTGCTGGAGGAGCTGTAGTTGTAGACCGCATTCGACGTCACGCCGGTTGCCGGCGCGTGCAGCGGCGCGTTGTTGATCGCTGAGTAGAGCGCGCCGGCGTCGAACGAGTAGTGGCCGTTGGGCGCGAAGTAGCTGGCCACATACGTTGTGCCGGGCACCACCGTCACCGGGCTGGAGAACGTCACCGTCTGCCAGCCGGACGTGCTTTCGTTGCTGAACGTCGCTGACGCCAGGAGGGTCCCCGTCGACGTCCACAGGCTGCCGATGTGTGCCCCGGTGTTCGTCGACGCCTTGTAGAACCGGATCCCGTTGACAGTACCGCTGGTGTCGACGGTGAACTTGATGCCGAGGTTGCCGGCAGACGAGTCACCGGAGTCGACGGTCGCGGGCGTGCTGAAGTCAAACAGTGTGTCGTCGGGCGTGACCACGGCCGATGCGGCGGATGCTGCGCCAGTGCCGAGCCCGTTGCTCGCGGCCACCGTGAACGTGTAGGCGCTGCCGTTGGTCAGACCGGTGATGGTCGCCGAGGTGGCGGAGCCGTTGAGGGTCTGCGTCGGCGTCTGAGGTGTCGAGCCCAGATACGGCGTGATCGTGTATCCGGTGATGGCGCTGCCGTTGTTCGCCGGCGCGGTCCAACTCACCCGGGCCTGACCGCGGGCCGGGATCGCCGTTACGCCGGTGGGCGGTGCGGGCGCCATCGGGCCAGACGGCGTGATCGGGCTGGAAGCGGCGGACACGGCGCCGTTCCCATTCGGATTGGAGGCCTGGACGGTGAATGTGTAGGGGGTGCCCTGTTGGAGGCCGGTCACCGTGGCGGTGGTCGCAGGCGGAGTCCCGGTTACGGTGACCGGCATCTGGGCCGTCGAGCCGATGTAGGGGGTGATCGTGTATTGAGCGGGAGCGCCTCCGGTGGCCGGTGCCGACCAGTTCAACGTGACGGAGTCAAAGCCGGGCGTTCCCGTGACGTTTGTGACCTGGCCGGGCGACGCGATCGGCACAAACACCGGATCGACCCAGTAGTTGGCGGCGGCGAAGGTGCTGGTCGGGAACGTGCTGGTGGAGCTGTAGGAGTAGAGCCCGTTGACGCTCGCGCTGTTGTTCACGGCCGAGAGCGGCGCCGAGGTGTAGTTCGCCCCGCCCACCTGGAAGGGGCTCGGTGCGGGGTAGAAGTAGCCGTCGTCGCCGGACTCGTGGCCGTTGGGCGCCAGATAGGCCGCCACATAGGTCGTGTTGGGCAGGACCGTGACCGGCTGGGCGAAGGACACCGACTGCCATCCCGAGGCCGTCTCGGAGGAGAACGTCGCCTGGGCGAGTTGCTGACCGCTCGATGTCCAGAGACTGCCGATGTGCGTTCCGGTGTTGGCGGTCGACTTGTAGAAGCGGATCCCGGTGATCTGCCCGTAGGACTGCGATTGGAACTTGACGCCGACCTCGATGCCGGTGGTATCCCCGGCGTCGGGCGTCGACGGGAGCTGCGAGGTGCCCCACAGGGTGCACGGACAGTTCACCGTGACCGGGGTGGCGTCAGACGGCGCCTCCAGGTTGGCGCTGTCATCGACGGCGCGGGACTCGATGGTGGCCGACGGATATCCGGAGACGACCCACGTGTACTTCCATGCGACGGTGGTTGCGTCGGACCCCTGGATGGCGGCCGGATGCCAGGTCTTGCCGCCGTCGGTGGACACCTCGACTCCGGCAACCACCCCGCCGCCGCTGTCGGTGGCGCTGCCGGTGATCGTGATCTGGTTGCCGTCCTGCAGCGTGGCGTTCGTGGTCGGCGAGGTGATGGCGGAGGTCGGAGGGGAGGTATCCGTCGACCTGGTGGGGGAGATGAGCCCCGCGATCAACGTGGTCGGCTGGACGCCCATGTCGGAGAAGAGGTTGACCGTCGCCTGCTCCATATTGACGTCGGGCTTGGCTGTGCTGGGCGGTCCGGCGTTCTGCCAGGCATTGAAGTCGTTGAGGCCCCATGACCACTGCACGGTGCCGGCGCCGAAGACCAGGGCGCCGCTCGGGGCGCGGTAGAGCGACAGGTGGTGCGTGGCAGTCTGGTTGTTGGCGACCGTGCTGCCGTAGTCCACAAAGGACTGAACGCCGTTGAGCGTCGTCTGGGAGAGATCGAACTCCCCGGCCGGCCGGAAGCCGTTGTCGACGTCCTCGTCCCACTCATAGCCGAGAGTCCCCGTGCCCGGGGCCAGCGTCAGGCTCTGGCCGGTGGCCAATTTGGCCACTGCGGTGTTGCGCCAGAGCCGGAGATGGCTGTACTGGGATGGCACGGTGATGTCCCCGCTCCCGGAGTTCACGACAAACTGCTGCCCGGTCAGAGCGTTGGCGGGCGGCCCGCCGTCGCCCGGTGGGTTGAACCGCGAGTCCCCCCACGTCCCGGTCCAGGTCGGCGGACCACTGGGGTCGACCTGAGCGTTGAAGTGCGTTTCCTTGTAGGTGATCAGCGTGCGATACGGAGTGTTGGTGCCGTCGGAGCTGTTGGCCCACCGTGTCTTCCAGAACACCTCATTCCCGCTGAAGAAGGCCAGATTGACCCCGTGGGCGAGCGCGTTCTGCACCCCAGTGCGCTCATTCGCGGACCAGTACTCGTCATGACCGCTGGACATGAACATCTTGTGGTTGAGCAGCAGCGACGGGTTGCGGTCCAGGTCTGAATCGCTGACGTACGAGACGTCGTAGCCGTTTTCCTCCAGCCAGAAGATCATCTGGAACTCGGCGTAGTAGAGGCTGGAGGCGCCGGCGTCGGTCTGTTGCGCGCCGTCGAAGGGCCGGTTGTAGGAGACGGCATAGGCCGCCTTGTAGGCGAGCGGGTTACCCGGAGGGCACGCGACCGAGCAGTCATAGAGACTGTTGCCGCCGTAGTTGTTGTAGGCCTCCCAGGTTGCGTCGGAGGTCGCCACGACGACGTCCGAGTGGCTTGCGTCGTTGCGCACCACGAACGGGATCTGGCTATCGCCGCCCGGGTCCTTGCTGTCGTCGCGCACCAGATGGGCGATGTACACCCCGGAAACGGCCGTGCTCGGGACCGTCCAGCTGGCCGACACGGACCAGTTGCCGCAGTCGATCAGCCCGGTGGCCACAAACGTCTGGCAGGCCGGCTGCGTCTGGGGCAGCGTCACCGACGGCTTGATCTTGGCCTGGATGATGCGCGCGCCGTCGCCACCGTAGTACCCCAGACGGAGGATGTCGATGTGATAGCTGGTGGACGGCGTGTTGATCTTGAACGACACTGTCTGGCCAACGTTGACGCCCATCGATGTCGCGTAGCCCTGAATCGTCGGGTCACCGGCGCCGGACACCTCCCAGTCCGACGGCGGATCCCCGGGCTGTTGGTTCTCGCAGGCGACCGGATTGGCGCACCCGGCGGCGGAGGCCCGGCTGACCCCCACGAACGCAGAGAGCGCAACTACGAGGGTCAACGCTATGGCGGTGAGGGCAAGGGCGCGACACCGGTGAGGCGCGAGCGCGGTGAGTTCAGGCTGGAAAGGCATGTGCATCGTTTCGGTGAGGGGACGTTGGCGGAGACCCCCAAGGAGAGCTCTCCCCGTCGGCTCTCACCTCGACGACACAACGCCATCGGCAGCGGAGAACTTCCAGGCACGGCCGAGCGATCAGCTTTCTGAACGCTCAGTCTCTGAACGCCTGACGGCCGCGAAAAAGGCTTCGAGGGCCCCGTTCTTCGGTCAAAGCAATGACGCCGAGCGCAGCCACACCATTGAAGCTTCAGGAGAGCGAGCCGGTCAGCGAGCTGGTCACGGCCCCACGCCTCTCTGCCGCGCTCGGTCTCGTCGACACACACCACGCAGGCGACAGCGGTGCCCTGGGGATGGACGGGCATGCCGAGTCGGCGTCGGTCATTTGGCGCGAGTCCATCCGGCGGAGGCTGCTGGGCGTCGCCGATGTGGCCGCCGCGTGCCTGGCGCTCGTGACGGTGCTCGGCGTGACGCCGAGTAACGGGCTCCTGGCCCTCCCGATCGGGATGGTCGTGATCCTCGGGCTGTTCAAGGTCGGGGGCCTGTATGACCGCGACGACCTCCGGGTCGTGCACTCAACACTCGACGAGACGCCGACTCTGGTGCAGCTGACCGGTCTGTTCGCGCTCGGCGTCGGCACCACGATCTCGATGCTTGCCTCGCACGAGCTGCAGGCCGTTCAGATCACCATCCTCTGGATCGTCTCCTTTGCCGCCATCTTTGCCGCGCGCACGCTCGCGCGCGCGGTTGCGGGTCGCGCCGCTCCGAACGAGCGATGCTTGGTCATCGGCGAGACCGAGCGCGTCGACCGTGTCCGCCAGAAGCTGGCCGCCAGCAGCGCGCGGGCGAAGGTTGTTGCCGCGCTCCCGTTGCTCACATCGGACGTCGAGGACGGGGACTGGCTGGC
>JBAWFG010000568.1:0-4628 GCA_049591655.1 Solirubrobacteraceae bacterium | reverse complement strand
GGAGGCGCCGAGGTCCAGCAGCGTGAACGTCGCCCCGGCCTGCTCGGGCGGGGTCAGCGCGCCGTTGCGTGCCCGCTCCTGCAGCCGGCCGAGCTCATCGGCGAGCTCGACGGGCGATCTGGTGTCGGCATCGAGCACCGTGGCCGGTACCTGGGCATCGGGCGTGGCGAACATGACGGCGACGTTCACACGTGAATACCGTTCGTAGCGCCCGTCCCGGTAGGCGCCGTTAACCCGGGGGTGGACCCGCAGCGCCGCGGCACAGGCGGCCACCAGCGTGGCGGTGACGTGCAGCGCGCCCCGGGCCACCGCCGGCGCGAGCGCCACGGCGTCGACATCGATCGACAGCTCAAGGTCAGGAATCGTCGCCCGCGTCTCGGCGGTTCGGCGCCCGATCGCCCGCTGCAGGCGATTGGGCTCCTCGATCACGGTGTCGCCCTTCAGCGCGGCGGCGGGGGCGATCTCGGTTGTCGGCTCGGGCAACACGGCTGCATCCAACATACCGGCGACGATCAGGCCGACGAGTCGTCGGCGCCCTCCCAGAGCGCCAGGAACTCCTCGGCCTCCAGTCCGGCGAGATCGGCGCGCAGTCGCTTGAGCAGCTTCACCGCCGGCTTGGCGGCCAGCTCCCAGTAGAGGAGCAGCTCGCCGTCGTCGACCGATACCACCTCGATCCGGTCAACGCGTGCGCGGTCGGCGAGGAACGCCGGCTCGCGTCCCCCACGCGCGACGATCAGGTGAAACGCCCGGTTGGCTCGCATGAGACCTCCACGCTCTCGCCCGGTCGGGGGCTCACAGCCGGTGGGCCGCCGTGGTCCATTCCAGGGCTCGGTCCAGTGCATCCGGGCCCTGAAAGATCGCGTCCCCGAGTTCGATCGCCGGCAACGCACGGACACCGGCCGCGCGGGCTCGCTCCCCGGCCTCGCGCAGGCCCGCGGTGACCGAGCGCAGACCGACTCCCTTCAGCACCGCCCGTGGGTGCATCTCGCAGGCGGCGGCGGCGATCAGGACCGTGCCCTCATCGCCGAGCTCGCGCCCGCCGGCGAACGCCTGTCGAAACGCGGCCAGCGAGAACGCCACCGCCTTGGCGCCGCGCTTGGCAAACGTGGCGGTCAGCATCGCCAGCTCGCTGTCGGGCGGCCAGTGCTCGGGGAGACGCAGCGGCTGCAACCCCTGCTCGGCCACGATCGACGCCAGTTCGGCGGTCGGCGCGGATGGGACGAATCCGATCTGTGGCCCGTGCACCGGCTCCCACTCGGGCACGATCGGCAGCTCGCCCATGATCCGCTCGGCGACCAGGTAGCAGTCCGGGTCGCCGATGTCGTAGTAGAACGTCGGCTGCTCGGACGGGGCGCCGGGGATGATGTCCACGCCGTCGTGCGTGCCGTCAGCCGTGGATGACCCAGCCGTCGGCCGCGCGGGCGGCCTCCATGACGGCCTCGGACATCGTCGGATGCCCGTGGACGAGGCGGGCCACCTCGGGGTAGCCGCCCTCCAGGGCGCGCGCGTTGACGAGCTCCTGGATGAGCTCGGTCGCCTTGGCGCCGATGATGTGGCCGCCGAGCAGTTCGCCGTAGCGCTTCTCGCCGACGATCTTCACGAGCCCGGTGCGATCGCCATAGACGGTGCCGGCCCCGACCGCGCCGTAGGGGACCTTGCCGACGACGACATCGTGACCCTGCTCACGCGCCTGGGCCTCGGTGAGGCCGAAGCTGGCGACGTTGGGCGTGCAGAAGGTGGCCCGCGGGATGTCGATGTACTCGATCGGATGGGTGGTCATCCCGGCGGCGTCCTCAACGGCGATCACGCCTTCGTCAGAGGCCTTGTGGGCGAGGGCCGGACCGGGCACGAGATCCCCGATCGCGTAGACACCCGCGACGCTGGTGCGCATCGCACCGTCGACCTCGATGAGTCCATTGTCGGCGAGCTTGACTCCGGCCGCGTCAAGCCCGAGCGCCTCCACGTCGGGGCCACGCCCGGCGGCGATGACCAGCCAGTCGACCTCCCCGGTGTTCCCGTCGTAGGTGAACTTCACGCTGCTCGAGCCGGTCTCGATGTCCGTGACCAGGGTGCCGGTGTGGACCGTCATCCCCTGGCGCTTGAGACCACGCTCGGCCAGCTTGGAGATGTCCGCGTCCTCGGTGGGCAGCACTCGGTCGAGCGCTTCGAACAGGATCACCTCAACGCCGAGACGGGCGTAGGCGGAGGCGATCTCCGACCCCGACGCGCCCGCGCCGACGACGGCCATCGTCTTGGGCAGCTCCTTCAGCGCCCAGGCCTCCTCGGTGCCGATCACGCGGCCGCCGAACTGGGCGCCGGGGATCGGCCGCTTGACCGAGCCGGTGGCGAGGATGATCGTCTTGGCCGAGATCTCCTGGCCGGCGGCGATCACCACTCCCGGTCCCTTGAGCGACCCCTCGCCCTCGATCACGTCGATCTTGTTCTTCTTGAGCAGGCCCGCCACACCGCCGGTCAGCGTCGAGATGACCTTCTCCCGCCGCGCCGAGACGCCCGCGTAATCGATCTGGGGCTCGGACACCGTGATGCCGAACTCGCCGGCCTCGCGGATCTCGGACAGGATGTCGGCGACCCGCAGGACGGCCTTGGCGGGAATGCAGGCGTAGTTGAGGCAGCGGCCGCCGATGCGGTCGCGCTCGACCACGGCGGTCTTCATTCCAAGTTGGGCGGCGCGGATGGCGGCGACATAGCCACCGGGTCCGGAGCCGATGACGACGCAGTCATAGGACGATTCGGGCATGCGTTTGAGCCTATCCAAGCGCCGCGGGTGGGTGCGGTCAGCGTGCCGCTCCGGGCCCCGGAGGGCGCGGCATCTGGATGCGGCTGAGCACGCGGACGAGCTTGAAGAACAGGTAGCCGCCGCCGACGATGATCACGAGCGCGACCACCAGTCCGAGCACGTTGCTGGCCTCGATGAGGAACAGCGAGAACAGGGTGACGACGATCGCCAGCAGCGCCATGAACCCGAGCACGGCCCCGTACCACAGCCGCCACATCCCGACCGCGCACGCGATCATCAGCAGACAGAACGCGATCGTGCCGCCGGCGGCCGGCGTCTTGCCATGGATCTTGAGGCCGGCGAAGAAGGCGATCAGCTGACCGCCCCCGATCAGCCCCGCGATCAGGGCCGAGGCGACGATCACCGGGGGGCGCTCCCCCGGGGATAACGGCTTGAGCTTGGCCCGGGCCTCCGCATCACGGCGCTGAGAGCGGCTCATCTCCTCCTCGCTGGGCACGAACCATTGGCCCTGGCGCGGCTGGGCTCGCTGCGCTGGAGGCTTGGCCGAGGTGGGGCCCGCCGTGTCCTTGCCCGAGCCGGGAGCCGCGGTCTTCTTGGCCGGGCTCGGCCGGGCATGGCGCCCGCGCTTACGACTACGTTGTGCCAACCCGCGCCTCGCTCGTCGCCGTGACGGTCACCGCGGCGCGCAGGATGCGCGCGGCGTGCTCTGGGTCGGCGGCCTCGGTCAGCGCCCGCACGACCGCGACCCGCCGCGCGCCGGCCTGCGCCACCGCTGCCACGTTGGTCCCATCGACGCCCCCGATCGCAAAGAACGGTGTCGCGGCGTGCGCGGTGGCATAGCTCACGAGCTCCAGGCCGACCGCGGGGCGTCCGGGCTTGGTCGGCGTGGCGTGCACCGGGCCCACCCCGATGTAGTCGACCTCCCTGTCGCTGCCCGCCGCGTCGATCTGCGCCGGGGAGTGGGTGGAGAGCCCGACCAGGCGGGCGGGGCCGACGAGCTCGCGGGCGCGGGCCACGTCAATGTCGTCCTGGCCGACGTGGACGCCGTCGGCGCGAGCGTCCGGCACCAGGTCAGGACGGTCGTTGAGGATCAGCAATGCGCCGTGCGCCGCGCACAGAGCGGCATAGCGCCGGGCGGTGTCGACGATCTCGCCGTCGGCCCCGTCCTTGACGCGCAACTGCACCATGTTCACGCCGCCGCGCAGGCAGGCGTCGATGAACGCGTCCGGCATGGCACCGCAGACGAGGTACAGATGAGCGTGCGACAGCGCCGGGCGAGGATCGGGCACGGCGTCAGTCTGGCAGGACTCCCGCCGTGGGCACTACGATGAAGGTCCTACGGGAGCCCCACACCTGGGCTGAGAGGGCGGACGCCGATCCGCCGACCGTCACGACCTGACCGGGTAATGCCGGAGCAGGGAGACCCATTTGAACGAGCACCGAGCAGCCACAGATGTCGTCGTGATCGGCGGCGGCGTGATCGGCCTGTCGATCGCCTGGCGGGCGGCCGCACGCGGCCTGGGTGTCGTGGTGCTGGAGCGTGACCGGGCCGGCTCCGGCACGTCGTTTCACGCGGCGGGCATGCTGGCCCCGATCGCTGAGGTCACCCCCGGCGAGGAGCCGCTGCTGACCCTCGGCCTGCGTAGCGCGCGCGCCTACCCGGAGTTCCTCGCCGAGCTGGCCGAGGCCTCCGGCGGCGCCCAGCTCGGGTACACGCCGTCCGGGACGCTGCTCGTCGCCCGCGACGACGACGAGGCCGAGGCGCTCGAGCGAGAGCTGGAGCTCCGCCTGTCGTTCGGCCTGCCCGTCGAGCGCTTGCGCCCCAGCCAGGCGCGCCGGCGGGAGCCCGGCCTGGCTCCGGCCCTGCGCC
>JBAWFG010000567.1:0-2088 GCA_049591655.1 Solirubrobacteraceae bacterium | reverse complement strand
GCTCCAGGCCGAGCTGCATCTCGCCCAGCACCGGCCCGAGGAGTCACTGGCCGACGCGCTGGAGGCCGGGGCAGCATTTGATCAGCTGTTCCCCGGTGCCGCGGCAACCGCGACCCGGTGGCGTTCGTCGGCCGCCGCGGCGCATCTGGCCCTCGGCCGGCCGGAGGCGGCGCTGGAGGTGATTGAGCCCGAGCTTCAGCAGGGGCGGGAGTTGGGGGTCACCAGCACGGCGATCCGCGCTCTGCGGCTCAAGGGGCTGGCGCTCGGCGGCGAGGCGGGCATCACGGTGCTGCGCGAGGCGGTGGCGCTCGGGGATGGCTCCGGACCCCGCCTGGAGCACGTCCGGGCCCTGGTCGATCTTGGTGCAGCGCTGCGGCGGGCCAACCGGCGTGCCGCAGCCCGTGAGCCGCTGACCCGGGGGCTGGATCTCAGCAACCGCGGGGGCGCCAGCGCGCTGGCCGCCCAGGCCCACACCGAGCTGATCGCCTCCGGCGCCCGGCCGCGCCGGCTGGCGTTCTCCGGAATCGACTCGTTGACGGTCAGCCAACGGCGGGTGGCCGAGCTCGCCGCCCGCGGGCTGACAACGCGGCAGATCGCCGAGGCGTTGTACGTCACACCCAAGACGGTCGAGTTTCACCTGCGCCAGGCCTACCAGAAGCTCGACGTTTCAAGCCGGGCCGAGCTGGCCGACCGGTTTGCCGGCGCCGGTGAGCGCTGACCGGCGGCAGCGTAGCTACGCCGAGCGCTGGGAGCCCCCCGACGACTGGCGCCGGGTCCCCCGTTCTCGGCGGCGCTTCTCACGCTCGGCCGCCGAGCGGGCAGGTGGCGAGTCGACGACGCGCAATCTTCGCGCTCCGGGGCGTGAGATGTTGAGCAGCAGGCCGACGGCGCCGAGCATCACACACAGGTTGGTCGGCGCGTAGGAGATGAACGGCAGCGGCACGCCGGTCAACGGGGCCAGGCCGAGCACGACGAAGATGTTGAGGATCCCCTGGCAGAGGATGAGCGAGGTCAGCCCGGTCGCCAGCAGCTTGGGGTAGCGCCCGACCGCGCGGCGCGCGGTCCGCAGCCCGGCGTAGGCGATCATCCCGTACAGGCACACGACCCCGAAGATCCCCAGCACCCCGAGCTCCTCACCGATGACGGCCAGGATGAAGTCGGTCTGAGCCTCGGGCAGATAGAAGATCTTCTGGACCGACTTGCCCAGGCCGACGCCGAAGATGCCGCCGGAGCCGAGCGCGATCTGGCCCTGGACCGCCTGAAAGCCGGCGGTCGACTTCGATGCCCACGGGTTGAGGAACGACGTCAGGCGCGCGCGCTGGTAGGGCTGGGCGACCGCCATCAGCAGGATCGCGACGACGGCGACGCCGAGCAGAATGCCCAGATAGCGCATCGGCATGCCCGCGGCGAGCAGCAGCATCACGATCGTGAACGCGACGACGAGGGCGGTGCCGAGGTCGGGCTCGGCGACGATCAGCAGGCACGCCGGTCCGGCCACGACGGCGATCGGGGCCATCGCCTGGCGCATGTTGCGCGTCATTCGCTTGGGGTTGTCGGCGAGATAGCGGGCCACGTAGAGCACGAGCGCGATCTTCATCAGCTCCGAGGGCTGGAACTGGATCGGCCCGGCGGCAAACCAGCGCCGGGCGCCGTTGACCACGACACCGAAGCCGGGAACCATGACGAGCACGAGCAGCGCGAAGGAGCCCCACAGCAGCAGGCGCACGAGCCGCTTGTCGACGAGCGCCAGCCCCCGGCGCTCGAGCACATGCATGGCGGCGAGGCCGATCGCTCCGAAGATGAGGTAGCGGATGAACTCGCTCGTACCGCTGCCGCCTCCGTGGCTGAGCGCCCCCAGCGGCGACGAGGCGCTGTAGACCATCACCGCGCCGAAGGCGAGCAGGCACAGCGTCGCCGTCATCAGGATGCGGTGCTCCAGCGGCGGCGCCACCCGCTTGCCGGCCGAGCGGCGAATCGGCGATCCGCTCCCGTCGCTCTGACCGGCGCGGCCGCGCTGGCCGCGGGCGCTGCCGTGGCCCCGGGACCCGCCGGCCGACGTGGCGGCCATCAGCGACGCCGCCCCGAGAC
>JBAWFG010000566.1:0-5763 GCA_049591655.1 Solirubrobacteraceae bacterium | reverse complement strand
CATCGATCTCGTCGTCCCCCGTGACACGCGCCTGAAGCTTCCCGGCGTTCATGTGCGATTCAGCCGGACCCTCACCCCCGCCGACCTACGAACCCGACGCGGGCTCCCGCTGACCTCCCCCGCCCGCACGCTGCTCGACCTCGCGGAGGTCGTCACCGAGCGCCAGCTCGAGCTGGCGCTTGACCGGGCGCTCGTGGAGCGGACGCTGCGCCGCGCCGAACTCGGAGAGCTGCTCGCCAGGACCCATAGCCGCCGGGGCACCGCCGCGCTCGCCGCGCTGCTGGAGCGCGAGGGGCCGACGACGGTCACGCGCTCGGAGGCCGAGGAGCGGCTGCTGGCGCTGATCCGCGGCGCCCAGCTGCCCGAGCCGGCGATGAACGTGCGGCTGCACGGTTACGAGGTCGATTTCTACTGGGCGGCGCAGAAGGTGGTCGTGGAGGTCGACGGGTTCCAGTTTCACTCGACGCGCCGCCGGATCGAGCGCGACCACCGCAAGGACGCGACGCTGCAGGCGGCGGGTATCACCACGATCCGGGTGACGTGGCGCCAGCTGCGGGATGAGCCGTACGCGGTGGTGGCCCGGATCGCCCAGGCGCTGAGCGGCTAGACGGCTCGGCCGGTGAGCGGCTAGGCCGACGGGGGCGCAGGCGACGGGGGCGTGGGTCCCGGGCCCACCGGCGGCCCCTCGGGCCCTGGGCCGAGCGACGGCCCTTCGGACCCCGGCCCTCCCGGCCCAGAGCCCGGCCCGGACCCCCGCCGCGGCAGCGGACCGTCGATCTTCCACGCCGATCCGGGCCGACCCGGGAGGAGCAGCACGATCACCAGGCCGATGACCGACAGGATCAGGCCGAAGGTCAGCCCGAGCCGTTCGCCGTAGCCCTTGCGCTCAGCCATCCACGCAGCGGCGGCGGCCGATATGAGCCACAGGAACAGCAGGTAGAGCGCCTTGGCGCCGATCGTGCCGTAGATCGCCATCAGGTTCCCAGGTAGGCGCGCTGGACCTCGGGATCGTCGCGCAGGTGGTCGGAGTCGTTGGCGAGCACCACCCGGCCGGTCTCCAGCACGTAGCCGCGGCGAGAGACGTCCAGGGCGTAGTTGGCGTTCTGCTCGACGAGCAGGATCGCGACGCCGGAGCGGTTGATCTCACCGATCGTCTCGTAGATGCGCTGGACGAGGATCGGCGCGATGCCCATCGACGGCTCGTCGAGCATCAGCAATGTCGGCCGGGCCATCAGCGCCCGCCCGATCGCCAGCATCTGCTGCTCGCCGCCCGACATCGTCCCCGCCTTCTGCTTCTCACGCTCCTGCAGCCGGGGAAACAGCTCGAACACGCGCTCGAGGTCCTGGGCGATGTCAGGGCCGCGACGGTGGTGGGCGCCGAGATCGAGGTTCTCACGCACCGTCATCCGGGGGAAACAATGGCGCCCCTCGGGCGAGAGCGCGATCCCGTAGCTGACGATCTCGTGGGCGGGGATACGGGTGATGTCCTGGCCACGGAAGCGGATCGACCCGGAGCTGGCCGGGGTCAACCCGGAGATCGAGCGCAGGGTGGTCGACTTGCCGGCGCCGTTGGAGCCGATCAGCGTCACCACCTCCCCCTCCTCCACGGTCAGGGAGATGCCCTTGAGCGCCTCGATCGCCCCGTAGTGGGTGCGGATGTCGTCGACCTCGAGCAGCGGCATCGCAGGTCAGTCCTGCTTTCCCAGGTAGGCCTCGATGACCCGCGGGTTCCCGCGCACGTCGGCCGGCGAGCCCTCGGCGATCTTCTCGCCGTGATCGAGCACCCAGACGCGCTCCGAGACGCCCATCACCACCTTCATGTCGTGCTCGATGAGCAGGATCGTCAGCTTGAGGTCGTCACGCAGCCGGCGCATGAAGTCCGTCAGACCCGCCGACTCCTGCGGGTTCATGCCCGCGGTCGGCTCGTCGAGGAGCAGCAGCGACGGCTCGGCGGCGAGCGCCCGGGCGATCTCAACCCGGCGCTGGTCGCCGTAGGAGAGCTGGGTGGCGAGCTGGTCAAAGGAGGCCGACCGCAGCCCGACGTACTCCAGCAGCTCGTGTGCGCGTCCGCGGGCCTCGCGCTCCTCGCGGCGCACCGGCGGCAGGCGCAGCACCGAGCCGAGGACCCCGGCGCGCATCCGGGAGTGACGGCCGATCATCACGTTCTCGACCGCGGTCATCGCGCCGAACAGGCGAATATTCTGGAAGGTGCGCGCCACCCCGAGGCCGGTGATCCGGTCGGGCCGGGTTCGACTGATATCCCGCTGGCCGAGCAGGATGCGGCCGCTCGTCGGCTTGTAGAGACCGGTGAGCATGTTGAACAGCGTCGTCTTGCCCGCGCCGTTGGGGCCGATCAGCGACACGATCGAGCGGCTCGGGACGTCGAGCGACACATCGTTGACGGCGATCAGGCCGCCGAACTGCTTGGTCACCCGGTCGACGCGCAGGGCGATGTCGACTGCCGCGGCCGCGGGCTCGGTCGCCGCAGCGCTCACGGGCCCGCCGCCTCGGTCAGCTCGGAGTCCTGGGCGGCGATCTCGGCGGTCAGCTCCAGCTTGCGGCGGCGCTCGGGGATGAGGCCCTGCGGGCGCAGCACCATGACGATCACGAGCAGGAACCCGAAGATCCCGTACTCGATCTCGGTCAGCGGGAAGTTGAGGCCGAGCTTCTGGGGCACGCTGTTGAGCACGTCGGGGATGAGCCAGTTGTTGATGTAGCCGAGCAGCATCCCGCCGACGACGGCGCCCCAGATCGAGCCCAGGCCGCCGATGATGACCATCGCCAGGATGAAGATCGAGAAGCCGAACTGGAACTGTCCGGCGTTGATGGCGGTGTAGTACGTGCCCAGGAAGGCGCCGGACATGCCGCCGAACATCGCCCCGATCGCGTAGGCCGAAAGCTTGGTGCGCACCGACGGGATGCCCATCGAGATCGCTGCCACCTCATCCTCACGCAGCGCGACCCAGGCGCGCCCGAGCCGCGAGTCGCGCAGCCGGAGGTTGACGAACAGGACCAACATCAGGATCACGAAGATGAGCCAGTACCAGGGTCTGAGATTGAGCAGGCTGAACTGGCCGATCACCGGGAAGTACGGGGCGTCGACCGCGCTGATGCCGAGGTTGCCGGCGGTCAGGGTCATCCCCCCGCCCACTGACACGCTCTGGCCGTTGACCGCGATCGTGCCGATGATCTCGCCGAAGGCGAGCGTCACGATCGCGATGTAGTCGCCGCGCAGGCGCAGCGTCGGCAGGCCGATCAGCATGCCGGCGACCCCGCAGATCGCCGCGGCGCAGATGAGGATGAGCACGAAGTTGAGGTGGATGCCGATCTCGGAGGCGGCGATGCCGGTGACCCCGACGTGGACGTGGGCCTTGAAGAAGAAGTCCGAGCCGAACCAGCCGACGGCGTAGGCGCCCAGCGCGTAGAAGGCGACGTAGCCGAGGTCAAGCAGTCCGGCGAACCCGACGACGATGTTGAGGCCGAGCGACATCACGGCGAAGGCGACCGCGATGATCGTCGCGTTCATGAAGCCGCTGTCCTGTGTGAAGAAGAACGGCAGGAAGATCCCGATGAGGATCAGCACGCCGGCCAGCGCGCGCCCCGACCAGCTCGGCAGGCGGGCATCGAGTGCCGCGCGCCACTCGCTCAGCTGAGCCTTGAGCTCGCTCATCCGGCCTCCCGGGTCTCCTCACCGAGCAGTCCGCGGGGCCGCAGGATCATGATCACGATCAGGTAGCCGAACACCACCGCCTCTGTCCACTGGGGACCGAGCCGGGAGTCCGACAGCGCCTGGATGACGCCGATGATCAGGCCGCCGAGCACGGCGCCGCGGACGTTCCCGATCCCGCCCATGACCGCGGCGGTGAACGCGATCAGTCCCGCCTGGAAACCCTGGAAGTACCAGATGTTCGTCTCATACAGGGCATAGACGAGACCGGCGGCGCCGGCCAGCGCCCCGCCGAGCAGGAAGGTCAGCGAGATCGTCCGGTTGACGTTGATGCCCATCAGGCGGGCCGCTTCCGGGTCCTGAGCGGTGGCCCGCATCGCCCGCCCGGCGCGGGTGTTGGAGATGAACCAGCCCAGGCCGAACACGAGCGGGACCATCAGCAGCAGCGCGAGCAGGTAGCCGCGGACGATCGGCACTCCGGAGATGTGGAACACGACCTGGCCCTGACGGATGAGGTCATCGACCCCGATCGGCGAACCACCGTTCCACAGCAGACCGACGTTCTGCAGGATGAACGAGAACCCGACCGCCGTGATCAGCGGCGCCAGCTTCGGCGCCCCGCGCAGCGGGCGGTAGGCGACGCGCTCGATCAGCACGTTGAGCGTGCCGCACACGATCATCGATACCAGCAGCGTCACGAGCAGCCCGGCGATGAGGCCGGCCGGCCCGGTCGCCAGGCCGAGCCCGATCGTCGCCCAGAAGCCCGCCGCGGTCATCGAGCCGATCATGAACACGTCGCCGTGGGCGAAGTTGATCAGCTCGATGATCCCGTACACGAGCGTGTAGCCGATCGCGATCAGTGCCCAGATGGCGCCGTTGGACAGCCCCTGGGCGAAGTTGAAGCCCAGCCGGCTGAGATCGTGGTGGACCACCGGGTGCCCGGCAACCAGCCCCGCCTGATAGCCGCTGACGAGATCGTGGACCCCGTAGTAGATCGGAAGCGCGAGCAGGGCGAGGATGAGGCCCCAGCGCCCGCTGAAGCGGCGCACGGCCGCCAGCGGCCGGACGGCCGGCGCGGGCATCCTCGGCGTGAGCGAGCTGGCTTCCAAGGGTCGGGACAGAATAGGGAGAGAGGGCGCCCCGCGTGGGGCGCCCTCTCAACCGGACGTCGGGCGGCTAGCCGCCGACCGTCTTGGTCGGGGTGATCGTCTTCAAGAAGACCGGATCACCGGCGGCGTTGACCTTGTAGAGGCCGTACGACTTCAGCGTCGTATCGCCGTTCTTGTCGAACCCGTAGGTGCCGAGCACCGAACTGCGGCTCGTGGTCCCGAACAGGGCCTTGAGCACCGCCGCCTTGTCGGAACCCTGGGATCCGAGCTTGGCGATCGTGTCAAGCCCGAGCTTCATCGCCTCATAGCCATAGATCGCGTACGGGTCGGGGTTGGCCGAGCCGTACTTGGCCTTGTAGGCGGCGAGGAACTGCTTGCCGCCCGGATAGGCGGCGAGGTCCTGGGTCGCGACCGTGCACTGCATCAGCGGATCGATCGCCGCGGGCACTCCGCCCGCCTTCTGCGAGGTGTAGGAACTGGTGCAGACGCCGTCGGGGCCGAAGATCTTGGCCTTGGGCAGCGCCGCATGGACATCCTTGGTGATCTGCACCGCGCCGTTGGAGACGATGCCGGAGAAGAAGAAGCAGTCAGCCCCTTGTCCCTGGATCGTGCTCGCGTAGGAGCGGAAGTTGGGCGACGTCGGATCGATCCCGGTGTTGCTGGTGATCGTCACCCCGTAGTCGCCCTTCTCGAGCCCGAGCAGCGTGGCCAGGCCCGCGCCGTAGGCCTCCTTATCGTTGGCCACCGCGACCTTCGTGCAGCCCGCCTGCTTCATAGCGATCAGGTCGGCCGCGGCCTGGATGGAGTCGATCGGGACGATGCGCAGGTAGTTGCGCTTGCCCGTCGGGTAATACTTGGTCGGCTCGCCGGGGGCGCTGCCCGGCAGGTTCGTCGTCAGGCCGACGTAGGTGTTGGCCGGGCTGACCATCGGGATGCCGGCCTGGTTGAGAATCGGGATCGAGATCTCGCTCGCGCCCGAGTTGAACT
>JBAWFG010000565.1:0-1588 GCA_049591655.1 Solirubrobacteraceae bacterium | reverse complement strand
GCGACGTGCGCGAGGCGCTCGTCGAGCCCCCAGCGGTCGGGCAGCTCCTCGCCGGAGTGCTGGGGCGACGCGCCCTTGAGCGCCATGCAGCCGGTGTTATCGCCAAGCCGGCGGATCTCGGCGACGTCGGCGTCGCTGAGCCGCAGGTCGGCCGGCATCGCGGCGAGCTCGGCGCGCTTGTCCTCGATCGGCCGCGCGCCGTCCCCAACCTCCTGGATGAGCGTCGGGGCCACACAGGCGACCGGCCCGTGGGCGAGGTTCCACTGACAGGCGAGCTGGATCGTGCTCAGGCCGGCCCGCTCCGCAATCGGGCGCATGGCGTCGATGCGCTCCCGGCCGGCCTCGATCCAACCCGCCGGACGGAAGCCGCGGTGATCGCCCCGGGCGAGCTCCTGTCCGGGACGCAGGTCATCGAAGAAGAGTCCCCCGTAGTCGACCACGCGGGTGATGACCTTGACCTCGGCCGCCGCGGCGGCATCGAGACAGAGCTCACCGGGCCACGGCTCGAGCGGATTGAGGATGATCATCGACCAGTCGATCAGCGCGCCGAAATGCTCGAGGCAGTCGATCAGGTCCAGCGTGAACCCGTTGGCGGGGCCTGGGGCGACGCCGATCAGGCGGGTCAACCCGGCGTCACGCAGCGCCGCCATCCCGGTCCACACGGCTTCGCTCGTGTAACCGGTGCGGTCGGGGTTATGCAGCAGGAGCAGGTCGAAGCGGTCGACCCCACAGCGCTCAAGGCTGCGCTCGGTCGCCATCCGCAGGTAGTCAGCGTATGCGTCGGGTCCGCGCAGTGACGGATCGGTGAACCGGGGAAAGCCCTTGGGACCGTTGCGCTCACCCTCATAGAAGTCATGTCCGATTGCGCCGACGACGCACATCTCATCTCGTGGGCGCCCGGCGATCGCCTGGCCGAGCATGCGGTCAGCGTCACCGGCCCCATACACATCGGCGGTGATGACGGTGTCGATCCCGTCCCCGGGCGCGATCAGCGCGCAGAACCGGTCCTCGTCGATCGGCTCACCGAAGTGCATGAAGCGCCCGGCGCTCCAGGTACCGAGCGCGACGCGGCCGGGATCGACGTGCGGGCCGCTGGCGGACACGCAGCTCAGTCTAGATGGTCGATTCCACGGCGGTACGGCTTCACCGCGGGTCAGCCGTCGTAGGCGATCGTGACCGTGCGGTCGATCAGCGTGATCGTCTCAGACAGCGAGTCCAGGTCGGGCGCTCGTCCCCGCACCACCATCACGTGGCCGTCGGTGCCCTCACGCCAGTCGACCGTATCCCCCGGCGCCCGGCTCAGTCGCACGCTGTCGACGAACGGCGCCCGCCTGACCTCCGGCAGGCCTGCCACCGTGCGAACCCGGGTGGCCCCCAGCGGCGGCTGCAGCATGCGCCAATACCCGACCCCGTCGCACCGCGCCAGGCCGGAAACCGAGAAGCTGCCCCCGAGCGCCACCTCGGCGGCGGCACGGAAGAGATTGACGTCTGAGACGTCCTGGAGCACGAACGGCGGTCGCCCACCGAGCCGGCCGTTGAGCTCGATCAGCCTCAGGCCGTCGGGGGTCAGCTTGATCTCGGTGTGCAG
>JBAWFG010000564.1:0-9185 GCA_049591655.1 Solirubrobacteraceae bacterium | reverse complement strand
ACCCGGCTCCGGCGCTCGCCGCCGCCGGGCCGCGGGCGGCCGGCCGCGAGCCCGATTACGAGCTGCTGCTGGAGATGATCCTGGAGGGCTCTCGCCTGCACTACGGGGCGCCGCAGGTGGTCAGTGGTGAGGATCCCGACCTCGCGCTGCTGCTCGGCGACCAGCTCTATGCCCTCGGCCTCTCACGACTGGCCGCGCTCGGCGACCTCGACGCGGTGTCCGAGCTCGCCGATCTCATCTCCCTGGTTGCCCAGGCCCAGCTGCGCTCAGACCCTCAGCTCGCCGCGGCGGCATGGCGCGCCGGCGCTGCCGCGATCGGGTGGGGCGGCCGCCCTGAGCTCGAACATGCCAAGCGGCAGGCACGCGCCGGGGACCCGGGGGCGACCGCAGCGCTTGATCGCGCCGCAGACGCCATCCTGTCGGGTAACGGCAGGCTGGGCAAGTGACGCCCGCCTCTTTGTTGACGGTACGCTTACCGACGCGTTCAATGTGATTTAGCTGCGGTTGATCGAAGGAACAAGTGGCAGACAGACACAAAGAAGGACTGAAACCGAAGTACACGGCTGACCGGCAGATGCCGGGAAGCTTTGACGGCGAGACGGTCACCCGTCGGCGCTTCATGTCCGGCGTCACCCATGGCGCGGGAGGCGTGGCGGCGGCCGCGTTCGCGCTCCCGGCGCTTGGGTTCGCGCTCGGGCCGCTGTTCAGCCGTGAGCCGATGAGTTGGCAACCGGTCGGCACCCCGGCGGACTTCAGCAAGACGACGTATGCCACCAAGGTGATCACGATCGTCCAGGGGATCGGCGAGGCCGGCAACACCATCGCCTACATCCGCACCCGGGACCCGCAGATCGACACCGAGCCCGGCGACCAGTACAACCGCTGGGTCGCACTCTCCTCGCGCTGCATGCACCTCGGCTGCCCGGTGCGCTTCGTCTCCGCCGCGGAGCGCTTCATCTGCCCGTGCCACGGCGGCGTCTACGACTTCCGCGGCATGGTCGCCGGTGGCCCCCCCGTGCGCCCGCTTGACCGTTTCTACACGCGCTACAACTCCCGGACCGGGCTGGTGGAGATCGGGCCGCGCTACTCGGTCAACTCCGAGCTTGAGCGGTTCTCTCCGCGTGACCCCGGCCAGCCGCTGGATGGCATCGGGCAGTATCTGTATCCGGCCCGTTTCTCAACCTCGTCTCGTCCCCAATAGCTGATCGCCATGCCCAAGCTTCCCGCTCCACCCCTCCCCAAGACTCTCCAGCCGAAGCCCAAGCGCCCCGGCGGGAATGACACACCCATGACCCCGGCCGAGGTGGCCGCCGACGCCGGCATCTCGGTCGTCGATTGGGTCGATGAGCGCATGCAGCTATCGGGCGGAATCCGGTGGATGCTGTTCCGCAAGGTTCCCAAGGGGATCAACTGGTTCTACACGCTGGGCTCGGCGACGATGTTCGCGTTCCTCAACCAGGCGGTCACCGGCGTGTTCCTCGCCATGTACTACCGCCCGGACGCCTCCGGCGGTGCCTACGAGTCGATCCGCTACATCACCGACGACGCCTTCCTGGGCCAGCTCGTCCGCTCCATGCACAAATGGGGCGCCTCCGTGATGATCATCCTCATCTTCCTGCACATGGCGCGCGTGTTCTTCTTCGGCGCCTACAAGTACCCCCGGGAGCTGACCTGGATCATCGGCGTCGTGCTGCTCATTCTGACCATGGCCATGGGCTTCACGGGCTATCTGCTGCCGTTTGACCAGCGGTCCTACTGGGCCACGATCGTCGGCGTGAACATCAACGGCACCGGCCCCTTCCTCGGACCGTTCCTGTCTGACTTCCTGCGCGCCGGCCCCGAGTTCGGAGCGACCACCCTGTCGCGGTTCTACGCCATCCACATGATGCTGATACCGGGCTTGATCGCTGCCCTGATCGGTGCGCATCTGTACCTGATCACGAAGCTGGGCATCTCCGCCCCGCCGTGGCTGAGGGCTGAGGCGGCCGAGCCCGAGCTGACTGAGGCCCGGGTATGAACCAGGCCGAGAAGGAGGAATACCTCCGCGAGTACGCGATCCTGAAGAACAAGGGGAAGCCGTTCTTCCCCTATGCGGTCGCCAAGGACTCGATCATGGCCGTGATCGTCATGATCGTGATCATCTTCCTGGCGGCGATGTTCGGCGCCGAGATGGGCCCCAAGGCCGATCCGACGACGACCACCTACGTCCCGCGTCCGGACTGGTACTTCTTCTTCCTGTTCGAGGTCCTCCGGGTGATGAAGAACATCCCCAAGTTCACGGACCTGGCGACGATCGGTGTGCCGACGATCTGCATGATCCTGCTGTTCCTGCTGCCGTTCTACGACCGCAGCCCGGAGCGGCGGATCGAGCGCCGGCCGGTCGCGCTTGCCGCCGGCCTGACGACCATCTTCGCGATGGCGTTCCTCACCTACTCGGGCGCGAGCACCGGCTCGCCCAACTCCGTCGACCTTCAGCCACCGGCCACGTTGAGCGCCCCCGCGGCCGCCTCATTCCGGGCCGGGGAGATGGTCGTGGGCCAGTCGGGCTGCCTGGCCTGCCACGTGATCGGGGAGAACGGCAATAACGGCCCCGGGCCGCCGCTGACCCACATCGGGACGATTCTGCGCCCGCAGGCGATCGCATCCACGCTGCGCAACCCGACGGCCCCGATGCCGTCCTTCTCGGCCCTCGCCAGGAACAATCCGGCGAAGTTCGCGAACCTCGTGAACTTCCTGTCGATGTTGCAGTAGGCCGGGTCCGGTCATCGCGCTGATATGACGGCGAGCGCACCATCGCCGCCGGAGAACGCCGGAACGGGCACGGACTCGGACGTGCCCGCTCGGGATCCCGGCACGCTGCCCGAGACCCAGGTGCGAGCGATGTTCGACCGGATCGCCGGGGTCTATGACCGGATGAACGCGGTCATGACCGCGGGGCTGCATCACCATTGGCGTCGTCGCGCCGTCGACCTGTCCGGCGTCGGCCCCGGCGGCCGGGTGCTCGATGTGGCAACCGGCACCGGCGACCTGGCGCTGGAGCTGGCTCGCCGCGTCGCGCCGGGTGGTTCGGTCATCGGCGCCGACTTCGCCCCCCGGATGCTGGAGCTCGCCGACGAGAAGGCGAGCGCCGCGCGGCGTCGCGGCGAGTTGCCCGACGGCGTCCAGCTGCGCTTTGAGACGGCCAACGCCCTCGCGCTGCCCTACGAGGATGACGCGTTCGACGCGGCCACCGTCGGCTTCGGCGCGCGCAACTTCTCCGACCTCGACGCTGGGTTGGCCGAGATGGTTCGGGTTGTGGCTCCCGGCGGCCGCGTGGTGGTGCTGGAGATCACCACCCCGACCGGACCGCCGCTCTCGACGTTCCTCGACGTGTGGTTTGACCACGTCGTCCCGGTGCTCGGCCGGCTCGCTGGCGACGCCGATGCCTACAACTACCTTCCCAACTCGGTGCGGCGGTTCCCGCCGCCCGAGGCGCTGGCGGCCATCATGTGGCGCACCGGCCTGCGCTCGGTCCGCTACGTGATCACCGCCGGGGGGATCATCGCCCTGCACGTCGGCGAGGTGCCGCGGTGAGTGCGGTTCAGGACACCGTTCGGGCGGTTGTCCAGGCCGGGGGCGAGCCGGCCGCGCGCCTGATGGGTGCGCTCGAGCAGCGCCTGCAGGAGCTGGCCACCGGCCACGGCCCGGAGCTGGGACGCCACGCCGGCGACACGATCGCCGCCGGCGGTAAGCGGCTGCGGCCGTTGTTGCTGTTCCTGTCCGCGGGCGCTCCCCCGCCGGAGTCAGACGTGCTGCTGCGCTGCGCGGTGGCGGTCGAGCTCGTGCACTCCGCCACGCTCGTCCACGACGATGTGCTCGACGGCTCGCCGCTGCGCCGTGGCCGGCCCACGGTGATGGCCGCCGGCGGCCGGTTGGCGGCGACGGCCACCGGGGACCTGCTGTTCTCACGGGCGTTCTCGGAGCTGGCGCGGACCGGTTCGACCGCTGCGGTGACCGTCCTGTCCCGGGCCAGTTCCGAGCTGGCGGCCGGTGAGTTGATGCAGCGCGCCGATGCCTGGCGCGTGGTCGACACCGAGCGTTATCTGGAGCGCTGCCGACTGAAGACCGGCGTGCTGTTCCGCGCCGCCTGCGAGCTCGGGGCGCTGGCCGGCGAGGGGCCCGATGGCGAGTCGGTGCCGGCGCTCGCGGATTTCGGTGAGCGGATCGGCGTGGCCTTCCAGCTGCTCGACGACGTCCTCGATGTATCCGGGCCGCCGGAGCGCACCGGCAAGCCGCAGGGAGCCGACCTGCTCGACGGCACCGTCAATCTGCCGTTCATCCTCGCGCGCACACGGGATCCGGAGCTCGCTGCGCTTGACCCACGGGCGATCGACACGGTGCCCGAGGCGGCCCGAGTGTGCGCCCGGATCACCGCGACCGGGGCCCTGGACGTGGTCCGGGCCCGGGCTCTGGAGCTGGTGGCGATGGGGCGGGACGCACTGCCCGAGTTGCCACCCCGCCAGCGGGCGGCGTTGGAGCTCATCTCAGAGGGCGTGGTCGAGCGGTATTCGTGAGCCGCGCGTCGGCTCACCGGCGCCGCCGCCGGCGGCGGCCCAGCGCCTAGAAGTCCTCGGGCAGGATCAGGTCGGCGTTGAGCGCCGCGGCGAACCGCTCGATGTCCTCGGTCATGTTCGCCTGCGCGAGTCGCCGCAGATCGGCGAGCATCGTGGTGACGCCATCGTCGAGCTGCTCCTCGAGCGAGTCGATCTGCGCCTGATCGAACACGCCCTCCTCGAGCCAGAAGCAGTTGGGGCACTGGAGCGTCAGCTCCCAGAAGCCGTGAGGTGCCTCCGCCCAGTCGACCGGCTGAACGAGGTGCGACTCGCACTCGGGGCAGACGTGCAGGCCCGGATGGGTTGACTCGTCGGCGTAGAAGCGGACGACCTCGATCGTGCGCCCGCTGGGGAGCACGATGCGGCGGATGGAGTGGCGGTCTGGATGGTGATTCATGGTGGGCTCGCTTGGTTTATCGGCGGCCCTCATTTCCATCTTGAGCGCCATCGGCGGATCAGGCCATCCGGATTGGCCCGGGCGCTACGCTTGGTCCTCATCCCCACGCGGAGGAGTGCCTTTCCATGTTTCGCAACCCCGGCGTTGATCTGATCGTCCTGCTCGTGATCGTGCTGCTGATCCTCGGGCCCAAGCGCCTGCCGGGCATCGGCAAGGGCCTGGGCCATGGCATGCGTGAGTTCAAGGAGGGGATCACGGGCGAGTCCAAGGACGAGGAGGACAAGCCTGCGCTGTCGGAGGCCCGAGCGGTGCCCGGTTCTGAGCCGAGCCCCCGTGAGCCCGCCACCCACGGATCCGGAGAGCATGCCTCCGCCTCGGGGTCCGGCACCGCCGGCTCTGAGCGCTCCTCGTAGCGCCTGCGCCGGAGCCGGTCTCACATGCCGAAGGTTCTCCGGCCCATCGGGCACGAGGATCGGCTGAGCATCGTCGATCACCTCGACGAGCTGCGCAGCCGCCTGTTCGTCTGCGCGGGAGCGCTGGTGGCGACCTTCGCGCTGTGCTTCGTGGGCAACCACGTGATCCTCAACCTCCTCAACGCGCCGATCTCCTCAGCGACTGCGCAGCAGCCCAACCACCTCGGCGGGTTGACCACCGACTCGGTGGCGGCCGCCCACCATCTGGAGAACTCCGCTCAGTTGCTGTCACGGTTGTCGCGTTCCTCGCACCTGGCGCCCGCCGACGCCGGGGTGCTCGCCGCGGCGGCCCAGCAGCTTTATGCCGGCGCCCGGGCATTGCCCCAGAAGGCGCCCAAGCAGATTCCGGTGACGCTCGGGGTGGGGGAGGGGTTCACGACAACGCTGACGGTGTGCTTCTACAGCGCCATCCTGCTCGCGTTGCCGGTGCTGCTCTACGAACTGTTTGCGTTTGTGATCCCTGCGCTCAGCCCCGAGGAGCGCCGCATCGCCGGGCCGATCGTGATCGCCGCGCCGTTCCTGTTCGTGCTCGGCGTCGTGTTCACGTACCTGATCGTGCTGCCCGCTGCGATCCGCTTCCTCCAGGGCTACAACGCCAGCGAGTTCCAGAACCTGCTCCAGGCCAAGCCCCTGTACTCCTTCGAGGTGCTGACCATGGGGGCGATTGGGCTCGCCTTCCAGATGCCGATCGCGCTGCTCGGGCTGCGCCAGGCCGGGGTCATCAACGGCAGCACCCTCACCCGGCACTGGCGGTACGCTACGGTCATCATTGCCGTCCTCGCGGCGGCGATGCCCGGAGCCGATCCAGTGACGACCGCACTGGAGACGGCGCCCCTGATCATCCTCTTCATCGCCAGCATCGTGTTGCTCAAACTTGCCGATCGCCGTGACGCCAGGCGTGCCGCCGCCGCGCTCACCTCCCTGGGCGCGACCGGAGACGCCGAGGGAGGGGAGTAGCCAGCCATGTTGTTCGACCTCCGCAGCCGCGGCCGCCGCCGCACCGTCCAGGCCGTCTACCTCGGCCTCGCCATCCTCATGGGCGGCGGACTGATCCTGTTCGGCGTCGGCACCGGCAGTGGGATCGGCGGCCTGCTCAACGCCTTCACCGGTAGCGGCTCGGGCAACCAGCAGAACCAGGTGATCAGCCAGCAGGAGAAGGCCGCGGTCCGTCAGACCAAGCTGACGCCCAACAGCCCCGCGGCCTGGGCCGCCCTGGTCAGCGCCCGCTACGACAGCGCCTCCACCAGCGGCTTTAACCAGGCCACCAGCACCTACACGGCCGCCGGCAAGCGGGAGCTCGCCGCGGCCGGCGACGCCTGGCAGCGCTACGCGCAGCTGACCAACAACCCGAGCCCGACCGTCGCCATCCTTGCCGCGCGCGCCTACGGCACCCTCGGCCAATACGCCAACGAGGCGACTGCCTGGGAGACCGAGACGCAGGCCAGTCCGAGCGTCGTCAAGGGCTTTGAGTGCCTGGCCATCTCCGCCTACGCCGCTCAGCAGACCCGCAAGGGCGACCTCGCCGCGGCCAAGGCCGCTAGCATGGTCCCCAAGGCGAACCGCAAGACGTTGATCTCCGAGATCAACACCGCAAAGACGCAGCCCAGCCTGGCGCAGTCCTGCTGAGCACCGTCGCCGGAGCCGGGGTAACATCGCCACACCGAAGGGCCGTTAGCTCAGCTGGTAGAGCAGGGGACTCTTAATCCCAAGGTCGGAGGTTCGATCCCTCCACGGCCCACTCCGAAGGCCCCGGTCTGACCGGGGCTTTCGTGATTTCAGGGGGTGCCGACTTCGGAACATGTCCCCAAGATGTCCCGAGATGGGCGCAGGGTTGGGCCACGGCGGGTGCTTTCAGAGCCCCGACGGGGCATGTATTTCGCGTTGAGCGGGCGCGGGGGCCGGTCTGGTAGGCCAAGTACGGCCTGATGTGGTCCTCAGGCGGCGATCGCGCGTACGTGGATCCTGGGGCACGCGTTGTTGACGTAGCCCTTGGGGTTCCAGAGCCCCGCCTCGTCGCTGGGTTGGGTGGCCGCGGAGGAGTCCCAGGCACGCACGAGCAGCTCGTGGTTGCCGGGCGTGAGGTTCAGTGTGACGCGCCAGTGGCGCCACGCCCACCGACCGAGATCGTCCAACAACTCGGCTTCGGTCCAGCTGGTGCCGCCGTCGATCGACACATCGACCCGGGCGACATACCGGTCCCCGCCCGCGAAGGCGTAACCGCGCGCCTCGACCGAGCCCGCGGTGACAGTGGCACCGTCGTGGGGAGAGAGGACGTCGGAGTTCAGCGCGACCAGACCGAGCGGCATCCCGACTCCCGGGCCCGCGTCTCGGTCTGCGGGCACCAGTCGGTACACGACGTGCTGAAAGTAGCCCGGCCAGGGCGCGGAGCGCAGTTCGACGCGTTCCAGCCACTTGACGCTGCGCGCGCCGATGTAGCCGGGCACCACCACCCGAAGCGGGGCGCCATGTACTGGGGGGAGCGGCTCCCCGTTCATCGCCCACGCGAGGAGCACCTCGGGTCGCGAGGCCTTGTCAAGCGGGATGGAACCGCCGAACTGTTGGACGGGCACGGCCTCTGGGCTTGAGTCGGTGCCCTGAAAGCCGACGTCTGAAGCGTTGCTGAGCGGTCCGGCCAGCGCGAGGACGTCGGCCAGCGCGACGCCCGTCCAGGCGGCGGTGCCGGTGGCTCCCGGCCCCCACGGCGCTTCCCCAGGGATGTCGCGGACTGCGATCAGGCCCGCTCGGCGGTTGCCCGCGCACTGCAGCGTCGCGGTCACCGTCCGCTCGACAAACGCCTCGCGCAAGGTCTCTAACGACAAACTCAGCTCCCGGGTGACCAGCCCGTCCACCCGTAGCCGCCACGCGCCCGGATCGATATCAGGCACCGGACCGTGGCCACGCACGTAAAACGCGTCGGTGTCGGTCACTGAAGCCACTAGCGACGCCAGGCCGGTCTCAGCGTTGAACGGATCCTCCTGATGGACGATGAGATCGTCGCGCTTGCCAAAGCGGCCCATTCGTCCGAGAGTACGCCACCAGCAGACACCGCACCCCCAAGGAACCGTTGGCGGCCACACCCAGAAGCAAGCGCGGTGTGCGCCCAAAGGAGCGTCTTGGTGGCCACCACTACCGATAGGCGTAGTGACCGGCCTGACACTGCGTGTGCAGAGGCTCGGCCCGAGCGCTTGAGCCCGGCCCTGGGCTCGGCGCTCGTAGGTCGGAACCGCCCCTCGCGGCTGTTAGTCAGTCCTCCGGCCCGACGTAGAACCAGCGTCGCCCGTTGCGGGCAAATCTGCTGTTCTCGTGCTGGCGCCCGTGTTGGCTGCGGGGCGAGTCCCAATAGTGAGCGACGAACTCGACCGTGCCTACGTCGTCGGCTTCGGTGCCGCCGCTCAGCCCGCGGATCCGCAGGCGCCGCCATTCGATCGCGGGATCAAGATCCACCGACGCCGGCCGTGTCGCAGGATGCCACGTCGCCAGTAGATAGCCCGCGTCACCAACCGCGAACGCGCTGTAGCGCGAGCGCATCAACTGCAGTGCCGTGGGCGCGGCGGCGGTGCCGCGATGGAGGGGGCGGCAACACCCGTCGTAGGTCGTCCCGGCCCCGCACGGGCAATCAGTCTCCATCATGCTGGGAGTATCGCGCAGCGGTTTGCTGAGCCGAACGCGCCGATGCGTAGGTATTGATGGCATCCGGACGCATGTGAATCACGCCCCCTTACG
>JBAWFG010000563.1:0-3516 GCA_049591655.1 Solirubrobacteraceae bacterium | reverse complement strand
CACCCGGACGGCGATGCGCACCCCGTCGCGCTCCACCACCCCACCCGCCGCCTCCAGCACGACGGCGGGCTCGGGCAGGAACGCCGGGACGATCCACGCCACCGGACCGCCCCCGGTGGCGCCGCCGCCGGCCAGGCCGTCGAACTTGACGGCGCCGCTGAGCACGAGCTGCTCCTGCGCCCGGGTCATCGCGACGTAGAACAACCGCCGTTCCTCGCTCTCGGAGGCCAGCTTCTGCTCGTCACCGAGCGCCCGGTAGTGCAGCGCCGACTCCCGGCCCGAGGCCCCCGCCCGGGCGAGCCGAATCCCCAGGCGGCCGTCGGAGGCGACCCGCACGAGCTCGCCCCCGGGACGCACCGCGCGGCCGAGGTCGGCGACGACGACAACCGGGAACTCAAGGCCCTTGGCGCGGTGGATGGTCATCAGTCGGATCGCGTCAAGGCCCTCCCCCTCCATCGGCGCCTCGCTCTCCCGTGACCCGGTGCTGCGGCCGGCCTGACGGTCGGCGATCATCGCGAGGAAGCCACGCAGATCCGGGCCGCCGGCGTCCTCGTGCTCACGCCCGAGCCGCATCAGCTTGCGAACGTTGGCCAGGCGACGGCGCCCACCCGGCAGTGCCAGCATCGTCACGTCGTAGCCGCTGCGCTGCAGTGCGGCGTCGATCAGGTCCTCGATGCCGCATCGCGCCGCGCGTCCGCGCTCCACCTCAAACCAGGCGGTGAACGCCTCCAGCCGCGCCCGGTCGGGGGCAGCGAGGCCGTCCAGCTCGCCGCGGGGCTCGCGCAACAGCCACCACGGGTCTCGTGTGGATGCGCGGGAGGTGGCACCCAGGACGACGAGCGCGTCGAGCGAGACCCCGACGAGCGGCGAGGCGAGCACCCCGTAGAGCGCCTCCTCGTCTCGCGGGTTGGCCAGCGCCCGCAGGTAGGCGACGAGGTCGACGACCTGGGGGTGTGACCAGTAGCCGCGCCCTCCGATCACGTATGTCGGCAGTCCCCGTTCCTCCAGCGCGCGCTCGTAGGCCCGCATGTCGGTGGTGGCGCGCATGAGCACGACGATCTCGGCGGGGGCCCACCCGTCGGCGACGAGCTCGGCGACGCGGCCCGCGAGTGTCCGTGCCTCAGCCACCCGCCACGGCGACGCCACCCCCTCCTGATCCCATTCGGCGCCCTTGTCGACGAGCACCATCTCCACCGCCGGGACGGCGCTCTGAGGCCGCGGCTCACGGCCGGCAACGAGCCGCCGAAACCGCTCACCGAGCTCGTCGGCGAACGCCAGGTTGAGCGCCTGCAGGATCTCGGGGCGGGAGCGGAAGTTCGTCTGCAGCGTCTCCCGCCCCCCGAACGCGCCGAGCCGGCGGCCCCGCGCTTCGAACAGCTCCACGTCGGCATGACGAAAGCCGTAGATGGACTGCTGGGCGTCCCCGACGGTGAACAGGTTGTCACGGGCGATCGACTCGATCAGCTCCAGCTGGACCCGGTTGGTGTCCTGAAACTCGTCGACCATGATCCGCGCAAACCGGCCGGCGTAGCGCTCGCGCAGCTCACTGTCGTCGGTGAGCAGCTGCCGGGTGATGAGCTCGAGGTCCTCGAAGTCCAGACCGGACACCGACCGCTTGTGCGCGGCATAGTGACGGCCGTACGCCTGGAGCAGGCGGTCAAGCAGCGCCTGCACCGGACCGGCCGCCCGCGCCGCGCACTGGGCGCGGTAGGCGCCCAGCGCCTCGCTGTAATGCACACACGCGTCGGTGCTGAGCGCCGCGCCGTTGCGCGGCAGGCGGACCGCCTCCAGGTCGGCCGGCCACACGTCGTCGCCGGCGACCAGCGTCAGGCAGTCGGCGATCCGGTCCAGTGCCTGCAGCACCCGGGCGCTGGGCGTGTCGAGCTCTCCGAGCTCCCGTGCCACCTCAGCCGCGGCGCCGGCGAGCTCCGCGGCCGGCCCGGGGTCGTCGGGCGGCGGGTCGGCGAGTACCGGCGGCAGTCGGGGATGGATCTGGCCGGCCGAGCGCAGCTGCGCATATACGGCGAGGATCGTGGCCCGCAGCGGGCCGGCGCCGTAGGCGGCGATCAGGTCCACGGCGTCGGCGGTGTCGCCGGCCAGCTCGGCGAGCGCATCGTCAAACGCCTGGGCCGAGAGCGGCTCGGAGCGGTCGCGGTCAAGCACCGCGAAGTGCGGATCGAGCCCAGCCGCCAGGGCATTGGCCCGCAGCACCCGCGCGCAGAAGCCATGGATCGTCGAGATGTAGGCCCCCTCGGTCCGCCGCGCCTGCTCCGGTGCGCCCAGTGCTCGCAGGCGGGCGCGGATCCGGTCACGCAACTCGGCCGCCGCCTTCTCGGTGAAGGTGATGGTCAGCATCGCGCTGACGTCGATGCCGTCGGTGAGCACCGAGGCCACGAAGCGCTCGACGAGCACCGATGTCTTGCCGCTGCCGGCCGCCGCGTCGAGCAGCAGGTCCCCGTCGCGGCGGTCGATCGCGCGCTGCTGCTCCTCGGTCCAGCGTCGCCCGCCTGCGGTGACGGCCTCGGGCATGTGCAGCGGAGCGCTCATTGACTGCGGCAGATCGCCGGGAACGAGCACCCATCGCGTGAGCACGTCTGCGGGCACGGGGTCAGTTCCCCGGCTCGCAGCGCGGCGGCGAGGGTCACCGCGCGCTGCGCGGCGTCGGCGAGCAGCTCGTCGATCTCCTCGGACGCGCGACCGTCGGTGGCGACGACGCCGCTGCCGAGCTCGGTGCCCTTGGCGAACACGCCGCGGGCACGCAGGTCCTCGCCGCGCAGCGGCTGATAGACGCCGGCCACGGGCTCGGCGCCGGTCAGCTCACGCACGACGAGCATGTAGAGCGCCACCTGCAGCCGCCGGTCGACCGACCACCGTGCCGCCGACCAGTCCTGGCGCCGAGCCCCGCTCTTGTAGTCGCGCACGATGGCGTGACCGTGGCCATCGCCGTCGACGCGGTCGATCATGCCGCGCACGAGGACCCGCTCATCGCCGGCGCCGAGCGTCAGCGGGGGCAGCGAATCACCCTCCGCGCCCTCAAAGCCGAAGCGCAACTCGAGCCCCAATGGGCTCCACCCGGCCCCGGTACGGGCTTCGTGCTCCAGATAACGGCGCAGGTCGGCCTCGATCGCCCGCAGTGATCCGGCGCGCACGACCTCCGGACTGCCGGGCGCCAGCGCCGCCAGCGCGGTGTCGTTGAGCTCGGCCAGCAGCCGGTCGAGGATCTGCCGGGCGGGGGTCAGCGACGCGGGGGTCAGCGGCCCGTCGAGCTCCCGCAGCAGCCGCTCCAGCACCCCGTGCATCAGGTTGCCGCGGGTGATCGGCTCCGATTCCGGGTCCAGTGACTGGGGTTGAAGCTCACGCTCGATCAGCCACTTCACCGGGCAGTCCCCGTAGGCCTCCAGCGCGCCGGCGGACAGCACCTGGCTGTGGCGCACCCGAGCCAGTGCCTCGGCGCCGAGCACCCGGCGCGGCGGCGGCGCCTCGCCCGCGGCGGGGGCATCCCGCGCAGCGCTGGAT
>JBAWFG010000562.1:0-3993 GCA_049591655.1 Solirubrobacteraceae bacterium | reverse complement strand
CCGGTGCGCCGCTGACCGGGCGCGCGGGAGGCGCCGTCGCACCGCGAGACCCGTGAGCCCGAGGATCACCAAGCGCCGGCTGTTCGGACTCGACCGCTCCGGCCCCGCCCCCGCCCAGACGCGCTCTGACCAGCCGCTGAACCCGTGGACGATCCCGAACGTGATCGGCTACCTGCGCCTGGCCGGGATCCCGGTGTTCCTCGTGATCGCGCTGTCGAGCCCCGATGGGCATGACACCGTCGCCACCATCCTGTTCGCGCTGATCGGGTGGGCCGACTACCTCGACGGGTTCGCTGCCCGGCTCACCGGCCAGTACAGCCGTCTGGGCGCGCTGCTCGATCCGATCGTCGACCGGCTGCTGGTCATCTCCGGCATGGTCGTCTGCTTCCACTTCACGCTGCTGCCGCGATGGGCGATCGTCCTCGTCGTCGCCCGCGAGGTGTTCATGCTCGGCCTCAGCCGCTACGGCCTGTCCCGGGGCGTCGAGGTGGCGATCAACTGGCCCGGGCGGCTCGGCGTGGCGCCGACGATGGGGGCGCCGTTCTTCGCCATGGCCGGCGTGCACTGGCTCGCGGTCGGGCTGCTCTACATCGGGCTCGCGCTGGCGCTGCTGGCCACGGTGCTGTACGTGCGCAGCGGGGTACGCCAGGCCCGGGAGCTGGCGCGGCAGACCGGCCCGCCGCCGCCGGTTCGGCCACCGCAGTAGGCTCGTAGGTAGAGGCGTGGCCGGGGGCTCCGGGCAGTCTCAAGCTCAGCTTGACCCTTTGGCCGATCCGGGTATACTGCCCGGGCTCACGCTCATTCCGAGAGGGAACACAACGCATGGACACCTTTCCAGACCTAGGCTCGCTGACCGATCAGGAGCTCAAGGACCTGATCAAGCAGCTCACGGACGAAGAGATGGAGATCTCCTACCGCCGGCGGATCCTCCACGGCAAGATCGACATTCTTCGTGCCGAGCTCGTCAATCGCCTGCGCAAGAAGGATGAGACCGGCGAGCTGATCATCTCCGGAGCCGATGTCCAGCAGCTCACCGACATCCTCTCCGGGCGGGTTCCAGCCAGCGACGCCGAGTAGAGCCGTCCGGCTCGATGGCCCAGCACTGCCCCGAGTGCGGCTTCGCCAACGACGACGGCGCCAGTTACTGCCAGCGCTGCGGGGCGTTCCTCGCCCAGAGCGAGCCCGCGCCCGAGGCTGCCACCGCGACCTACCGGGTCGGGGAGACCGGGGAACTGGAGGTCGTCGAGCTCTCCGACGTCGTCGCCCGCGGCGCGGCCCTGGTGATCCGCGCCGGCGGCGGGCGCTCCGGTGAGAGTTTCCCGCTGCAGGGCGACCGGATGACCGTCGGGCGCCGGCCCGAGTCAGACATCTTCCTCGACGACGTGACCGTGTCCCGGGACCACGCGGTGATCGTCCGCCGGGGCGGCGACTACTACCTCGACGACTGCGGCTCACTCAATGGGACCTACGTCAACCGGCGGCGGATCGACTCCCATCGCCTCGCCGACGGCGATGAACTGCAGATCGGCAAATACAAACTCGCCTTCCTGAGCCGCTGATGAGCACCGACACCCCCGCCCCCCAACTCGAGTTCCCCGAGCCGCTCGACGCCGACGGGTCCCGTCCGCTCCAGAAGTCGGTCACGATCGGGGCCGTCTGCAAGGCGCTGGGGCAGGAGTTTCCGGACATCTCGATCTCCAAGATCCGCTACCTGGAGGATCAGAAGCTGCTCACGCCCCGGCGCACCCAGGGCGGCTACCGGCTCTACTCGCAGTCCGACATCGCCCGGCTGCGCACGATCCTGCGCCTGCAGCGCGACGAGTTCCTCCCGCTGCGCGTGATCCGTCAGGAACTCGCCGGCGGACGCGCCGACGACGACGTCGCCGCCCCGCCGCCGCCGGGCGAACGGCTCGCGCCCCGGCGCGCCGGCGTCAACGTGCGGGACTCGGGCTCGCTGTACTCGACCGAGGATGTCGTGGAGGAGACCGGCGCGGCGCCAGAGCTGGTGCGCGAGCTCGTCGAGTTCGGCGTGATCAAGGGCGAGAACCGGGGTGGCGCGCACTACTACGACGAGACCGAGCGGGAGATCGTCCGGGCGGTGTCCGAGCTGGCCCGCTACGGCGTCGGCGGGCGCAACCTGCGCGTGTTCCGCAGTTCGGCCGATCGTGAGGCGCAGCTGCTGCAGAGCATCCTCGCGCCCGCCCTGCGCTCCCGCAATCCCGAGCGCCGCAAGGAGGCGATCGAGGCGCTGGAGAACCTCGCCTCGGTGACCACGCACCTCAAGCACCTGCTGCTGATCCGCGATCTGCGCAAGATCGCGACCTGAGCGCCGGACCCCCGACAACCGCCCTCAGCGTGACCATCGACCTGCGCAGCTTCGTGCGCGACATCCCGGACTTCCCCAGCCCCGGGATCATGTTTCGCGACATCACCCCGCTCCTGCTCGACCCGGGCGCCCTCGACGCCGCCGTGGCGCAGCTCGCGGCCCGCGTCCGCGGCGATCAGGTCGATTTCGTCGTCGCCGCCGAGGCCCGCGGCTTCATCCTCGGTGCCGCGCTCGCCCGCCAACTCAGCGCCGGGTTCGTCCCCGCCCGCAAGCCGGGCAAGCTGCCCGGGGAGACGGTCAGCGCCGAGTACACGCTCGAGTACGGGATCGACGCGCTCGAGGTCCATGCCGACGCCCTCGCTCACGGAGCCCGGGTGCTGATCCACGATGACCTGCTCGCCACCGGTGGCACCGCGGGCGCGCTGTGCGATCTCGTCTCCGATCTGGGGGCGCACATCCTCGGCTGCGCGTTCCTGGTGGAGCTGACGTTCCTCGGCGGACGCCGGCGGCTGGCGCCCCACGACGTGTACTCGCTCATCGAGTACGCGGAGTAATGCCGCGGCGGCCCCATTCGACCACGCGCAGCCGCATCCTGGCCGCGCCCCAGCTGGAGGTGTGGGAGCTCATCGCCGACGCCCACCACCTGCCGCGCTGGTGGCCGGGCGTGGACCGCGTGGAGGGCGTCAGCGACGATCGCTTCACCCAGGTGTTCAAGACCAAGCGCGGGCGCCCGGTGCGGGCCGATTTCCATGTGCTGGCATCCGAGCGGCCGTGGCGGCGGGTGTGGGAGCAGGAGATTCCCGGCACCCCGTTTGAGCGGGTGCTCAGCCAGTCGATCGTGGAGGTCAGCCTCGCCCCGTCGGGCGACGGGACCGAGGTGACGATCGGCCATCGCCAGAAGCTGCGCGGCTACTCGCGGACGGGAACGTTCATGCTGCGCCGGGCCACCCGCGCCAAGCTCGACGAGGCGCTCGACGGTCTGGCGGGGATTACAGGCCCTTGAGCGTGCCCTGCAGGACGGTCGCCCCGGGCTTCTTGGGGCTCGCCGAGGTCTCCAGGGTCACGATCAGCTGCTTGTAGTGCGAGGCGTTGCTCGGCAGCCCGCCGGCGGTGGACAGCCGGCCGGTGCTTCCGACCCCCGGGTTGACGAACCCCAGGAGGTGGGCGTCGGTGGGGGAGTTATACAGCCACACCGCGTAGGCGTTGGGCGGCTTCTTGGCGTTGGCCGGGATGTTCTGGGCGACGATCGCGACCCCGTCGGCGCTGCCCTCGTTGAGAACCTCGGCGATGCCCGCCGCCTTGGGCGCCGAACTGCCGCTCGGCGGCGTCAGGTTGATCTGGGCCAGCACCTTGGCTCCGGTCGAGGTGGTGCCGGTCGTCGTGGTGCCCGATGTCGTGGTGGGCGTCGTGGCGCTCGCCGCCGGGGTGGTGGTGCTCGTCGGCGTCGAGGCGACCTGCTTGGGCGCGTTGGATCCGCCGGAGCTCACGAGCACGACCACCACCGCCGCGACGATGATGACCGCCAGCGCGATCACGATCATCCCGCCCCGGCGTGAGCTGCGCGGTTCACGATCGCCACGCCCGCGCTTGGAGGGGGGAGGGGGAGGAGGCGGCGTACCGCCGCCCGCGGTTGCCGCTGCGGCCGGCTCCGGGGCGCGGGTGGGGGG
>JBAWFG010000561.1:0-1719 GCA_049591655.1 Solirubrobacteraceae bacterium | reverse complement strand
ATGCCCGCGGTCTGGAAGCACAGCTCGATCAGACGGGGGCCGATGACCATCGGCTGCTGAGGCGGATCGTGATCGGACGGCATGCTCGCGGCCATCCGACCGACGAGCACCCCGTCGTGACGGTAGGCGTGGTCGAGCACCTGGTAGGCGGGACCGTGGAAGTAGACGCGGTAGACGTCGTCGTGGGCGACGCCACCCTGATCGTCGGGTGGGGCCTGCGCGCTCGCCGGCGCCCGCGCCTCGCGGGCCATCCTCACCCGGCCGGTGAAGTGCAGCGTCTCCTGCGCACCCTCGCCCGGAAGCCGGCGCCGGCCGATCAGGGAGCAGTCGGCGCACAGGGTGCCGGCGCCTCCATCGCGCACCACGGCATGCAACTCCAACTCGCGTGGCTCGTCGCGGTAGAACTTGAACGGCGCAAGCAGTTCGACGTCCTCGATCGACACCACGGTCCATTCGGGCAGCAGCGCGTGTGCGGTCTCGGCGAACCCCTCGATCCCCATCACGCCGGGGAGCACGGGCGTCCCGTCAATCCGGTGATCATCGAGGAACCGCTGCCGGTGCGGATCGAGCTCGGTCCGGATCGTCAGCCCGCCCGCGACGGTCATCGATTCGATCCGGCCGCCCATCGGGCCGAGCCGGTCACCGAGCCGCCGCATAGCGGCCTCCGGGTCAAGCCCGCCGGTGGCATGACGCTCGGCCTGCAACGCGCCGAGCGATCCGGCGATCAGCACCTCACCGGCGCTGCCGCCGGCCTCCAGCTCACGTCGCAGCGCGGCGATTCCGTGATCCGGCGGGAGCATGTCGATGCCCGCCATTTCCATCATCTTGGGGATCGACCCCCGGCTGGCCATGCCGATCTGCGCCCAGGCCGTCCAGTCGACGGCGATCGCCCGGGTGTGGCCGTCGGCCCGCAGGCGTGAGACGCTCTTGCAGAGCAGGTCGTTGGCGGCGCTGTAGTCGGTCTGGCCGGCGTTGCCGAACCGGCCCGCGATTGAGCTGAACACGACCGCAGTTCCCAGCGCGGCGCCCCGCAGCGCGCGCAGGACGTTGAACCAGCCGTCGGCCTTGACGTCGAACACCAGGTCGTACTCACGCTGGGGCTTGTCGGGCAGGTAGTGGCTGATCTCGACGCCGGCGCAGTGCAGCAGCACGTCGACGGTGCCCTGCTCACGGAGGGGGGCGAGCGCGGTCGCCACCTGGTCGGAATCGGTCAGGTCGACCTCGTGCCAGACGGCGTGGCCGCCGCTGGCTTCAATGGCCGTGATCGCGTCGTGGGCGGCCCGCGCACGCTCGATCCGAGCCAGCTCGCGCTCGACGAGCTTGGGCGTCGGTCGCTCGCCGGCGGCCTTGAGCCGGTCCGCGAGGTCCCGGGACAGGCCGTCATGGTCTGACACCAGGCGCTCCAGGTCCGGATCAGCGGGATCGGGCGCCGGGGCCAGATCGAGCAGGTGGAACGTGGCACCGGCCGTGTGTGCGGCGAGATCGGCGGTGATCGCCGAGACAATGCTGCCGGCGGCGCCGGTGATGACGAACGTCGCGTTGTCTGGGAGCTGCGGCGCCGGCTCCGTTGGTGCCGGGCGCTCCAGCAGACCGACCGTCCAGCGCAGCCCGTTGGCGTGACCGAGCTCGACCGCGCCGGGGTCGCGCAGCGTCTCCTCGATCAGCAGGTCGGCCGGCCCGACGGTCCTGCGGCTGGGCTCGAAGTCGACCACCTTGACC
>JBAWFG010000560.1:0-1740 GCA_049591655.1 Solirubrobacteraceae bacterium | reverse complement strand
CCCTCGAGCAGCGCCTCGACCGGGCATCCGCGGCCGCCGAGCGGCTGCTGGCCGACGCGATGGAGCGGCTCGGTGACGGCTTGACGGGCTCGAGCACTGGTTGGGCGGGGTCGAGCGGTGGTGAGGGGGATCCATCCGCCTCAGACGAGGCGGAGCCGCCCCCCCGACGGCGGCGGACTCCCCCGGCGGGGTGGCAACAGCCCGACCCCGAGGGCGCCGCAGCCGCCCGGGGCCTGCTCGGCGACGACGGTGAACTGCTGCTGCGGATGCTCGGAACGCTGCGCGACCGGATTCCGCCCGACCTCCAGCGCCGCCTGGCCGAGGCCGTCCGGGAGGTCCTGCTCGCGCTGCGGGCCCTGATCGACTGGTACCTGGAGCGCAGCGAGCGCCGCCGGGCCGAGCCCGCGCCGATCCGCGATATCCCGATCCTCTAGGCGCCAGTGGGTTGTCCTCGGGGCGGGCGGAGAGACCGGCCTGTGTCGCCCGGCTCGACGCCTACAATCGAACCCGTGTCCCGCACCTGGATCCTCACCGGGTCACCGGAAAACCACGCGGCGACCAGCGACCACGACTTTGCGGTGATCGGGCTCAAGGAGCGCAATCGCAACCGGGCGCTGGAGATCGAGCCTGGCGACCGGATCGTCCTGTACGCCACCCGCGTCAAGGCATTCGCCGGCTCCATCCGGGTCGAGGGCGAGTGCTACGAGGACCGGACCAAGATCTGGCCAGGCAAGCCGGGCAAGGTCGACCCCTATCCGTGGCGGTTTCCGACGTCGCCGGAGGTCGTCCTGGAGGAGGCCGACTGGATCCCGGCGGAGTCTCTGGCCACCGAACTCGAGCACGTGCGCAAATGGCCGGCCGAGCATTGGACGCTCGCCTTCCAGGGCCAGATCCGGACGGTGAGCGATCACGACGCCGGGCTGCTCATGGACCGGATGACCGCCACTGCCGGTGCGCGGGCATGAGCAGCGGCATGCCTGGACGCGGGGCTCGGCACGCCGGCAGCGCCGCATCCCGCGGCGCTCGCGTGTGGCGTGAGCTCCCCCACGAACGCCGGCTGGCCGCCGGGGCCGCGCTGGGCCTGTTCGTGACCCTCTTTCTGCCCTGGTATCAGGAGACCGTGATCGCCCCCGGGGTGACGAGCCTGCGCTCGGTGAGCGAGTCGCTGACCGGCTGGGGCGCGTTCTCGTTCGTCGAGGCGGCGGTCCTGCTCGTCGCGGTCGCCGTCCTCGTGCTGTTGTTCGTCCGCGCCGAGGGCAACGCCTTCCACGTCCCCGGCGGCGATGGTGGAGTGATCACTGCCGCGGGCGTGTGGGTATGCGTGCTGATCGTCTGGCGCATGTTCGACAAGCAGGGCACGACCGGGCACGGCCAGTACGCCACCACGTCGGGGATCGAGTGGGGGATCTTCATCGCGCTGGGGATCGCCGCGCTGCTCACCTACGCCGGCTCGCGGATCCGGCTCGCCCACGAACCCGAGCCACCGCTGCCCGGGGAGCCTGACGGGCGCCCGTCACGCGGTGGCGGAAGGTGGCGGCGAGGCGGCACCTCAACCCCACCCCGGCGCCGGACCCGCGACGACGCGACCGCTCGCTCGGATGCCGACCTCGGCTCGTGGGCACCGCCCGAGGGTGAGCGCGCCCGGCGACCGCGCCCGGCTGCTCCTGAGCCCGAGCCCGCGCCCGCGCGTGCCGACGCCGAGACCGAGGTGTTCAGCCGGCCGGCCACCCAGCCCCGCCC
>JBAWFG010000559.1:0-5162 GCA_049591655.1 Solirubrobacteraceae bacterium | reverse complement strand
AGCCAGCACCGACCCACGCCCGGCGCGACCGCGGGCCGGGCGGGGGAGTATGGAGCCGAGGCCGGGCATCGCTAGCGAGCCTGACTGCCCGACCCCGATTCGGTAGCCGTGAACCCCCGCAGCCCATCCCGGGAGACCACCTACCTCCGCCGGTGACACGTGCCCCGCCCACGCTGCGAGCGAGGCCCGACAGACGCCGAGGCCGGTCAAGGCCCCCGGGGGTGGCGTCGATAGCTACTCCATATACCAGTGCGATGGACCGTCCGCCCGCTGCTTGCCGGCGTGGCGGCGTTGCTCGGCGCCGCCACGGCCCTCGCGTTTCTGAACGCCGTCACCGCCCGCGGCTGACCACACCGCTGATCGGCTCCGGGCCCGAGCCCCCCGCACACCGCACCCAACCCGCGATGGCCCACTGAATCCTCACCCCGCGGCGGCCCGTCGCCCGCGCGGCGGCCAAGCTACACTCACGCCACGCGCGGCTGTAGCTCAGTTGGCTAGAGCGTCTGCTTGCCATGCAGAAGGTCGAGGGTTCGAGTCCCTTCAGCCGCTTGAACGAGAAAGCCCCGGTAATCCGGGGTTTTTTTGTGGCGCGACATCACCCGCTGAGCCCTTTAGCGTCGCCGGCAGGTCAGGCTGCCCGGCGACGCGGGCCACGTCGTCGTCGCGCGTACGGGCGGGGACGGCGCCGAGACTGTCGGTCACATCTCGGTCACATGGTCTCACCCGATCTGACCGATGTCGGCAGCGCGCTTTGGCCGTCAGGATGCAGCGAGACGCCCCGGCGTCCGCATCCAGATATCTGGCCGAGCGAAAGTCATGAGTGCATGAGCGATCCGCGAAAGAGCAATGGCAAGGGCATGCCGACGCCCGAGCACCAACGGCTGGAGGACGCGCGGACCGGCGCGGCGCCGTGGAAGGCGTGGGGCCCCTATCTGAGCGAGCGCCAATGGGGGACCGTGCGTGAGGACTACAGCCAGGATGGGGACGCCTGGAATTACTTCCCGCACGATCAGGCGCGGTCACGTGCCTACCGGTGGGGTGAGGACGGGATCGCCGGCGTCTGTGACGAGCGCCAGCAGCTGTGCCTGGCCCTGGCGCTGTGGAATGGCGCGGACCCGATCCTCAAGGAGCGGATGTTCGGGCTGACCAACAGCGAGGGCAACCATGGTGAGGACGTCAAGGAGTACTGGTTCTACCTGGACAGCACTCCGACGCACTCCTATCTGAAGTGCCAGTACAAGTACCCGCAGCAGGCGTTCCCCTACGACGACCTCGTCGCCACCAACGCCAAGCGCGGCAAGCTCGACATGGAGTACGAGCTGCTCGATACCGGGATCTTCGACGAGGACCGCTACTTCGACGTCGTCGTCGAATACGCCAAGGCCGCGCCCGACGACATCCTCATGCAGGTCACCGCGTACAACCGCGGCCCGGACGCGGCGACCCTGCATCTGCTCCCCACGCTGTGGTTTCGCAACACCTGGTCCTGGGGCGACGATGTCGTCAAACCGGTCCTGGAGGCCGCCGACGGGGAAACGGGAATCGCCGCCGTTCGGGCCTCCCACCCCGATCTGGGCGAGTGGCGGCTGCGCGCCGACGCCACCGCGGACCTGCTGTTCTGCGAAAACGAGACCGACAACGAACGGTTGTTCGGCACACCCAACACGTCGCCGTACGTCAAGAACGCCATCCACCGGCATCTCGTCGACAGCGCGGGCGACGCGGTCAACCCCGGGCGGACCGGCACCAAGGCCGCCGTCCATCACGCGCTGTCGATCCCAGCGGGCGAGAGCGCCTCGATTCGCCTCCGCCTGACGGCTTCGGGCGGTCCGGCAACGGATGCGCCGGGCAACGGAAAGCCGCTGGGCGCGCCGTTCGATGACGTCGTCACAGCACGGCGCAGTGAGGCCGACCAGTTCTACGCGACGGTCATCCCGCCAACGCTGCTCCCGGACGCGGCGATGGTGATGCGTCAGGCGCTGGCCGGGCTGCTGTGGGGCAAGCAGTACTACGAGTACAACGTGCACCGCTGGCTGCGCGAGCACGGCGTCGACCCGTGGGATCCCAACGCGCCGGCCAGCTCGGTGCGCAACGTGCCGTGGTTCCACATGGTCGCGGGCGACGTCATCTCGATGCCGGACAAGTGGGAATATCCGTGGTTCGCCGCGTGGGACCTGGCGTTTCACTGCGCGCCGCTGTCGCTGGTCGACGTCGATTTCGCCAAGCAACAGGTCGAACTGCTGCTCGGCAACCGGTATCTGCACCCGAACGGGCAGATCCCGGCCTATGAGTGGAACTTCTCAGACGTCAATCCGCCGGTCACCGCCTGGGCGGCGCTGTACGTCTATGAGCGGGAGGCCGAGATCCGTGGCGCGGGCGACCTCGAATTTCTAGCGCGCGTGTTCGACCGTCTGGTCACGAACTTCACCTGGTGGGTCAACCGCAAGGACCCCGATGAGCGCAACCTGTTCCAGGGCGGCTTCCTGGGCCTGGACAACATTGGCATCTTCGACCGCTCGGCGCCGCTGCCGGGCGGGGGGACGCTCGAGCAGGCCGACGGCACAGCGTGGATGGCGCTCTACTGCCAGTGGATGCTCCAGATCGCGACCGAGCTCGTCACACACGATCCCGCCTACGGCGACATGGCACTGAAGTTCGCCACTCACTTCCAATGGATCTCGGTCGCCATGAGCCCGCCGGATGCCGACACCGTGCTCTGGGACGCGGACGACGGGTTCTATTGCGACGTGATGCGGATGCCGGACGGGCAGACGATCCAGCTCAAGGAGCGCTCGCTCGTCGGCCTGCTGCCGATGTGCGCCGCGACCGTCTTTGACGCCGCCGCGACCGCGCGCTACCCACGGCTGACGGAGCAGATCGACGAGTTCGTGCGCACGTTCTCCGATGCGCTGCCGTCGCTGGCGCAGCTGCCCGGTCCCAACCCGGAGGGCCGGCGGATCCTGTCGCTCGTCGACGAGCCACGACTGCGGCAGATCCTCTCAGCGATGCTCGACGAGGATGAGTTCCTCGGCCCACACGGGATCCGGGCGATCTCTCGCCGTCATCTCGAGGAGCCGGTCGTCTTCGACTGGGGCGGACAGGAGTACAACGTCCACTACCTCCCGGCCGAGTCAGACACCGGCATGTTCGGTGGCAACTCCAATTGGCGGGGCCCGGTCTGGTTTCCGATGAACCTGATCATCCTCCGCGGCCTGACCCAACTGCACCGCTACTACGGCGACGAGCTGACGATCGAGTGTCCCACCGGCTCGGGCGAGGAGATGAACCTGCACGAGGTCGCCACTGAGCTGGCCACTCGCCTCGTGACGACGTTCACCAACGACGAGCACGGGCGCCGGCCGGTCTTCGGCGGGATCGACAAGTTCCAGACCGACCCGCACTGGCACAATCTGTTGCTGTTTCACGAGTACTTCCACGGTGACAACGGCGCCGGCATCGGCGCCAGCCACCAGACCGGGTGGACCGGCACCGTCGCACTGTTGTTCGGGCTGGACGGCGTCCTGCGCTCCCAGCCGGAGGCCGCCGCCGCGGTGGGCAAATGACGCCCGGCACCCTCGACGCTCCCGCGGTCGCACAGCTGGGCGCCCACCACGACGGGGGCGGCACCAGCTTCGCTCTGTTCAGCAGCGTCGCCGACCGGGTGGAGCTGTGTGTATTTGACGATGCCGACCGGGAAACCCGGTGGGATCTTCAGCAGGGCGACGCGTTCGTGTGGCAGGGCTACCTGCCGGGCGTGACGCCGGGTCAGCGCTATGGCTTCCGGGTGTATGGGCCGTGGGACCCGGCTTCGGGTGCTCGTTGCAACCCGGCGAAGCTGCTGCTCGATCCGTATGCCCGTGCGGTTGCCGGTGAGGTGCGCTGGGATCCCGCGGTCTACGGTCACGCCACCGATGACCCGCACCGCGCCGATGACACCGACTCGGCGCCGTACGTACCGCGCTCGGTGGTGGTTGATGAGGGGTTCGAGTGGGGACAGGACCGCTCCCCGGGCCGGGCGATGGCCGACTCGATCTTCTACGAGGTTCACGTCAAGGGCTATACGGCCGTGCATCCCGATGTGCCCGAGCCGCTGCGCGGCACCTACGCCGGGCTGGCGCACCCGGCGGCAATCTCGCACCTGCAGCAGCTCGGCGTGACCGCCGTGGAGCTGCTCCCGGTGCACCAGTTCGTGCATGACGCGCAGCTGGTGGCGCGCGGGCTGCGCAATTACTGGGGCTATCAGTCGATCGGCTACTTCGCGCCCCACAACGCGTACTCGTCTGCGGGCGACAGCGGTGGCCAGGTCGCCGAGTTTCGCCAGATGGTCCGCGCTCTGCATGCCGCGGGCCTGGAGGTGATCATGGACGTCGTGTTCAACCACACCGCCGAGGGGAGCGAGCGGGGCCCGACGCTGTGCTTCCGCGGGATCGACAACGCCGCCTACTACCGGCTCCAGGATGACCGTTCCCACTATGTCGACGACACCGGCTGCGGGAACACGATGGACCTATATCTCCCGCAGCCCCTGCGCCTGGTGATGGATTCACTGCGCTATTGGGTCACCGACATGCACGTCGACGGGTTCCGGTTTGACCTCGCGGCCAGCCTCGGCCGCGCGGCCAACGATTTCTCCCCGTACTCCTCGTTCTTGGAGGCGGTGGGTCAGGATCCGGTGATCTCGCGGGCGAAGCTGATCGCCGAGCCGTGGGACATCGGCGCCTACGAGGTCGGTCAGTTCCCCGCCGGGTGGAGTGAATGGAATGGCAAGTATCGCGACACCGTTCGCGACTTCTGGCGCTCAACCGCAGGTACGCTGCCCGATTTCGCCACCCGCGTCAGCGGCTCGCGAGACCTGTACGGACACGGCGGACGTCGTCCGAGCGCCTCGGTGAACATCGTCACGGTCCACGATGGCTTCACGCTACGGGACCTCGTCAGTTACGACACCAAGCACAACGAGGCGAACGGCGAGGACAACCGGGACGGCACCGACGACAACCGCAGCTGGAACTGCGGTGTTGAGGGACCGACCGACGACCCCGCCGTGCTCGCCCTGAGGGCTCGCCAGCAGAGAAACCTCATCGCCACGCTGATGCTCTCAGAGGGCGTGCCGCTGCTACTTGGCGGCGATGAGTTCGGCCGCAGCCAAGCCGGCAACAACA
>JBAWFG010000558.1:0-6916 GCA_049591655.1 Solirubrobacteraceae bacterium | reverse complement strand
CGGCCGCACATCAGCGGCGGCAGCGGCAGCAGCGGCAGCAGCGGCGGAGTCGCGGCGGGCCTGCCGGCGCGGACGCAGTCGATCAGGTGCCCCTCGCCGGCGCTGGGGGGTTCGTTGCCGGCCGAGGTGTATCTGCCCGCCGGGTACGCCCCCGGCCGGCGCTACCCCGTCATCTACTTCCTGCATGGTCTCCCCGCCGGCCCGACGTCCTATCAGGGCTATGGGTTCGTGGCCTCCGCACTCGCCGGGTCCGGCCCACAGGCGATCGTCGTCGCCGCGCAGGGCGCGCGGCAGAACAACAGCGACCGCGAGTACCTCGACTGGGACGCTCAGGAGAACTGGCCGCTGGCGATCGCCCAGGACCTGCCGCACTGCATCGACTCCCGCTACAGCACGATCCCCGGGCGCTACGGCCGCGCACTGATCGGCCTCTCGGCCGGCGGCTACGGCGCCTTCAACATCGGGCTGCGCAACCTCGGCCAGTTCGCCGCGATCGAATCGTGGAGCGGGTACTTCGTCGCCACCGACCCGGCCGGCGACCAGGTGCTCGACCTGGGCTCCACCGCCGCCAACAGCGCCGCGCTCGTCCCGCGGGGTCCGGCGCTGCGGTCCGCGCTCGCCGCTCGCCCGTCGCTGGTGGCGTTCTACGTCGGCATTCAGGACGCGCGCTTCCTGACGATGAACCGCCAGTACGACGCGTCGCTGCGCCAGAGCGGGATCACCCACACGTTCTCGGTGTATCCCGGCGGGCACTCGGCGACCCTATGGGGTGCTCAGGCCCGAAGCTGGCTCGGCATGGCGCTCGGCTACCTGGCGGCCGGCCGGCGCCACCCCGCGCACAGCTGACCGGCCCGACCACTGCCGCGCGCGCCCCACTCCGAGGAAGGCGCCGCCAGCCGGGCGAAATACGGATCAAGCCCGCGCATTGCCCCTGCTGACAGGCGGGAAGACGGCCCGTAGCTTCGCCCTATGAGCGACACGCTGACGGCGCTGGATGGAACGTTTCTGGAATTGGAGGACAGCAGCGACGGCGCGCTGATGCACATCGGCGGGGTGGCCGTGTTCGACCCCCTTCCCGGTGGCACAACGCCGACTCTGGCGCAGATCCGGGACCTGGTGGAGGAGCGCCTCGCCGACCTGCCCCGCTTTCGCAAGCGGCTGTCCAATGAGCGGACGGCACGGTGGTCATGGCCGCAATGGGTCGACGATGAGCACTTCACCGTCGCCGACCACGTCGGCCGGGCCGCGCTGCCGTCGCCCGGCGGCACGGCCGAGCTGGAGGCCTGGATCGCTGACTTCTACTCCCACCGGCTTGATCGCACCCGTCCGTTGTGGGAGATGGTGCTGTTGGAGGGGCTGACGGACGGACGCTGGGCGCTGGCCCAGAAGCTGCATCACTGCCTCGTCGACGGCGTCGGCTCGGTCGGGGTGACCGAGCTCCTGCTTGACACCGACCCCGCTCCGCCGCTCTCCGGCCCGGTGGCTCCCGCCCCATCCGGCAGCTCGGACTCGATCTGGCACTGGCTGCTGCCGACGCCGCCGGCCTCGGTCGCCCAGGCCACCCGCTCCGGCACCGGTGCGGCGACCGCCGCGTTGCGCGCGATGCTGCGCCCCCGGGAGACCATGTCCCGTTCCAAACTGCTCGCCGAGCTGATCCTCGCCGACGAGGTCGTGGGCGCCCCGTCCTGCTCGCTCAACGTGGCGATCGGTCCCTCCCGGCGCTACGCCGCCGTGAGCTATCCGCTCGAGGAGCTGCTGGCGATCCGCAACGCCCTCGGCGGGTCGATGAACGACGTCGTGCTGTCGATCTGCACCGCGGGCCTGCGACGGCTGCTGCAGGAGCGCGGTGAGGAACTGCCCGCGGCGGGCCTGCGTGCGATGGTCCCCGTCAACCTGCGCGCCGCTGCCGAGAGCCTGTCGCTGGGCAACCGGGTCGGCTCGCTGTTCGTCGAGCTGCCGGTGGCCGAACCGGTCGCCGCAGTCCGCCACCGGCAGATCGTCGACGCGACGGTCGCCCTGAAGAACCGTGGTGCCGGCCAGGCCTCGGCCACGCTGGTCGACCTGGCGGCGCTCGCACCTCCGCTCGTGCACGCGTCACTGGCCCGTCTCCTGTTCGGAAGCCGCCTCTTCAACCTGACCATCACCAACGTCAGGGGGGCCCAGGCGCCGCGGTACGCGTTCGGAGCCCGGATGCGTGACATCCACCCGATCGTCCCCCTCGCCGCCGAGCATGCGGTCGCGATAGCGGTCGTCTCCCACGACGGCGGGGTGACGTTCGGGCTCAACGCCGACCGGGAGTCGACCCCCGACCTCGCCGTCCTCGCCAACGGCATGCGTGAGGGGTTCGCAGACCTCCAGGCGGCATCAGGACTTCACCTTCCGGCCCGCAAGCCGGGCAGCCGGGGGCGCCGCGTGACCGCTGCCCCCAAGCACTAGACCAACAAAGGAGCACACACATGCCGGTACGCGTAGCCATCAACGGATTCGGCCGGGTCGGCCGATGCTTCATGCGGGCAGCGCACGAGCAATCGGCCGACCTCGAGGTGGTGGCGGTCAACGACCTCACTGACGCCGCCACCCTGGCCCAGCTGCTCAAGTACGACTCGGTGTACGGGCGCTTCCCCGGCGAGGTCCGGGCCGAGCCGGACGCGATCTCGGTCGACGGCGTCCGCATCCCGGCGCTGGCCCAGACCGATCCCCGCGCGCTGCCGTGGGGCGATCTCGAGGTGGACGTCGTGATCGAGTCGACGGGACGCTTCCGCACCCGCCCGGCGGCGGCGCAGCACCTGGAGGCCGGCGCGCACAAGGTGATCATCTCCGCGCCGGCCAAGGGCGAGCAGCCGGCTGACGCAACGGTCGTGCTCGGCGTCAACTTCGCCGAGGTCTATGACCCGGAGCGCCATCACGTGATCTCCAACGCATCGTGCACGACCAACTGCCTGGCCCCGGTGGCCAAGGTGCTGCATGACTCGGTCGGGATCCGCCACGGGCTGATGACAACCGTCCACGCCTACACCGCGGATCAGAACCTGCTCGACGGGCCCCACAAGGACCTGCGCCGGGCGCGGTCGGCGGCGATCAACCTCGTTCCGACCTCCACCGGCGCCGCCAAGGCTCTGGGGTTGGTTGTCCCGGAGCTCGAGGGCCGGCTCAACGGGTTCGCGGTACGGGTCCCGACGCCGACGGGTTCGCTCGTCGACCTCACCATCGAGGCCGAACGCCCGACCACCGTGGCGGAGATCAACGAAGCGTTCCGCCGCGTCGCCGACGAGGGGCCCCTCGCCGGGATCCTCCAGTACACCGAGGACCCGATCGTGTCCTCCGACATCGTCGGCTCCTCGTTCTCGTCGATCTTCGACTCCGGATTGACGAGCGTGATCGACGGGACCCAGGTCAAGGTCGTGGCCTGGTATGACAACGAGTGGGGCTACTCGAGCCGGCTCGTCGACCTGGCGCAGCGGGTGATCGTGCCCGTGCCCCAGCTCGCCTGACCCCTGACCCAGGGCCGGCGGAATGTTGACCGGCGTCCGGACCCGCTCAGGGTCCGGGCGCCGCCGTTTTAGGCCCTCGCCGCCGCGTCGGGTCGACGGGGACGACGGTGCGGTGACCGCGTCCGACCCCGGGAGTCAAGTGCGGCCAGCAGCTGCACCTCGTGCTCGACCCGAGTCACGATCTGGTCGGGATCGGGCACCAGGGCGGCGTCGACCATCAAGCCGATGGTGACCTCGCCGCGATAGCTGAAGATGCTGACGCTCATCCCGATGTGTCCGGACGTCGGCGCCCAGACGAGCACGGTTGCGACGGGGGTGCCGGCGAGGTACACCGGCTTTTTCGGACCGGGCACGTTGGTCATCACCGCGGTGCCCTTGGCCGAGAACAGATCGACGATTCGCCGTTCGAGGGGCTCAGGGGTCAGCCCGGTGACACTGAGCAGCCCATAGGAGACGGGGCCATCGCGGCCGTCCTTGATCTCCTGCATGCGCCGGTGAACCTCGGTCAGGCGGCGATAGCTCCCGCTGGTGCCGACCGGGAGCGGCAGGAAGACGAGCCCGAACTTGTTGCCGAGCTTCTGCGGGAGCGGCTCGTCGAGGTCGCGGAGGTTGAACGGGACCATCGCCTGGATCTCGCCAACCGCGCTGCCCTGCGACTGCAGGTAGTGACGCAGGGCGCCACTGACCGCCGCCAGCAGCACATCGTTGACGGTCGCCTCATGCCGGTGGGCGACCCGCTTGATCTCCGTCAGCGACAGCGGCGAGCTCCACGCCACGCGCCGGCTGATCCGGGGCTCGCCCTTGAGCGCCGTCGCCGCATCGGCCGGCGTCAGCAGCAGTCGCACAAACGTCTCGGCGTCACGCCCGATCTCGGTGGCCAGTCCGGCGGCGTAGGCCGGGGATGTCGCGGCATGCGCTCCGCGGCGCGCGACACCGGCCGCAGTCCGGGCGGTCCCGGTGAGCACCCGGGCGGCCGAGGCCCCGATTCCCGTGCTCTGCGCTCCGTGCCACGACGCCACCGCATCGGGGCCCGGCGGAGCGTCGGGGCTGGAATCGGTGAGCGACAGCATCACCTGAGCCAGCGCGATCCCGTCGGCGATGCAGTGGTGCATCCGGCAGATGATCGCCGCCCCGTCGCCGAAGCCGTCGACGATGTAGCAGTGCCACAACGGGCGGTTGCGGTCCAACGGCATCATCATCAGATCGCCCACGAACTCCTGGAGCGCGGCGCGGTCGCCTGGCGCGGGGAGCGCCCGGTGGTGGATGTGATGATCGAGATCGAAGTCCGGGTCGTCCTCCCAACTGGGCGGCAGCAGCGGCAGGCGGCTTTCGATCACCCGCTGGCGGAAGCGCGGATAACGGCCCACCAGACGGTCGGCGATGACCTGGCTGACGGCCTCGAAGTCGACCGGCTCGTCGAACAGGAGGACGGAGTTGATGACCATCAGATTGCTCGGCCGATCCATGTGCAGCCATGCCGCGTCAGCGCTTGACATGCGCGTGCTCATCCCGCCACCTCCCCGTACAGATCTGAGAACAGGCCCGCGTACTTGTCGTAGACGACCGCCCGCTTGACCTTCAGCGTCGGGGTCAGTTCACCACCGGCCTGACTGAGGTCGTGGTCGAGAATCGCGAACCGCTTGATCTGCTCGATCCGCGCGAGCTTGGCATTGACCGCGTCGACATCACGCTGGATCTCGTCCCGGACCCGCGGGTCGACGGCGAGCATCGTCGAATCGCCGGTGATGCCCAGCCGCCGGGCCAGCTTGGCCGACTCGTCGCGGTCGAGCGTGACCATCGCCACCAGGTACGGCCGGCCATCGCCGAACACCACCGCCTCGGTGATGTAACGCGTGTCCCGCAGCTGGCTCTCGATGTTGACCGGGGTGACGTTCTTGCCACTCGAGGTGATGATCAGATCCTTCTTGCGTCCCGTGATGGCGACGAACCCGTCGTCGCTGATCGTGCCCAGGTCACCGCTGCGCAGCCAGCCGTCGGCGGTGAGCGCCTCCTCGGTGGCGGCGGGATCGTGGTAGTAGCCGCGGAACACCTGCGGGCCCCGGATGAGGATCTCGCCGTCGGGGGCGACCGACACCTCGGTGCCCGGCAGGGGACGCCCTACGGTTCCGAACCGAACCGCGGCCGCTGTGTTGAGGGTCGCCACCGAGCAGCTTTCGGTCATTCCATAGCCCTCGAGCACGAGAACTCCGCAGGCATCGAAGAACTCCAGCAGCTCCGGCGCCACCGCCGCGGCGCCGACGAGCGCCAGCTCCAGGCGTTCACCGAACACACCGCGGACCTTGGACAGGACGAGCTGATCGGCCAGCCGGTACGGCAGCGCCCCGACGCCGCGCAGCGGCCGTCCGCTACGAGCCTGCGCCCGGGCGTGCGCCCCGCGCCGCACCGCCCACTCAAACAGTGTCCGCTGCGCCGCCGACCCGTCCTGCATCTTTCCCAGGACGGCGCCGTAGATCTTCTCGTACACCCGCGGGACGGCCGGGAAATGGGTCGGCTGCAACTCGGCGAGCTCCTCGATGATCTTCGATGCGTCCCCGCCCCAGAAGCAGATCCCGGCCCCCGCCCGGATCACCACCGCCTGGGCGACGCGGGCCATCACGTGAGCCAGCGGCAGGAACTGGTAGAGCATGTGGCTGTCGTCGATCCCCAGCTCCTCGACGTACATCCGTGCCGTCTCGAGCATGTTGGCGTGGGTGAGCATGCAGCCCTTCGGCGGCCCGGTCGTCCCCGACGTGTAGACCAGGGTGGCGAGGTCGCCGGGGCCGATTGCGGCCAGGCGCTCGCTCACACAGCGTGATGATGTCTCCAGGCCCCGCTCGCAGATTTCCACGACGCTGGTCGCGCCCGGTGTGGGTCCGGCAAAGAGGATCACGTGCTCGAGGTCGGGACAGCGATCCCGGATCCGTGCCACCTTGGCGGCCTGCTCGGCGTCACCGCAGAACACGGCGCGCGCGCCGGAGTGGCCGAGCACGTAGGCACACTCCTCCGCCGAGCTGGTGTGGTAGACGGGGGCGACGACCGCGCCGGCGCACAGGATCCCGTAATCGGCGATCGTCCACTCGGCGCAGGTGTCGGCGAAGATGGCAACGCGGTCCCCGGCCTTGATCCCGAGGGCGATCAAGCCCCGCGCCAGCTCGGTGACGCGGCTGCCCAGCTCTGGATAGGAGACCGAGATCTCGTCCGGACCCCGGCGGTAACGCAGCGCCACTCCGGGGTGGCGGGCGGCGGCGTCGAGGACCATCACGCCCAGGTTGCGCGGCGGCGGGGCCGTCGCGCCCGCGGCAACGGCGGGGAGCGCAGGGGTCGTTGTCGGCGAGCTCATCGCGGCCCTCCGACCGGAATCCGGGTGGGCTCGGTCGGCGAGTCGGCCGGCGGCGACGCCGGCGGGCCGGGCGGCGATCCGGGTC
>JBAWFG010000557.1:0-4144 GCA_049591655.1 Solirubrobacteraceae bacterium | reverse complement strand
CCGCTACGCCCTGCGGGCCGGGGAGCGCGCCACCAGCATGCTCGCCAACGAAGAGGCCGCCGATCACTACGCGCGCGCGCTCGCCGTACTCGAGCGATCCGAGCCCGAGGGGCTGCAGCGCCGCTGTGACCTGTTGCTGAAGCTGGGGGAGGCCCGGGTGCGCAGCGGCGAGCGTCCGCGGGCGTGGGGCACCTTCCGGGAGGCGGCGGCGCTGGCGGCGCGGCTCGGCGACGGGGACGCGCTGGCCCGGGCGGCGATCGGCGCGTCACGGCGCTACGTCCAACCCCCCGGGGTCGTCGACGAGGAGCTCATCGCAATGCTCGAGCAGGCCTTGGCGATGGCCGCGGGCGAGCACACCGAGACCCGGATCCAGCTGCTGACCCACCTCTGCGGTGCGCTGTACTTCTCCGACCGCCGTGACGAGATGAAGGCGCTCAGCCAGGAGGCGACCGAGCTCGCCCATGAGCTCGGCCACCCGCGTGCAATCGCGTTGGCCGCCGCCGCTCGGCGGCGCGCCTACTGGGGACCCGGCCTGCTGGAGCGCCGGCTCGAGGACTCGACGCTGCTGCTGCGTGCGGCCCGGGAGGCGTCGGATATCGAGCTGACCCTGCAGGGGCACGCCTGGCTCGTCGTCGATCTGCTCGAGCGCGGCGACCGGCGCGGGGTCGACGTTCAGATCGAGGCGTTCACGGCCGGGGCCGAACGGCTGCGTCAGCCCCTGTACCTGTGGAACGCGGCGGTCTGGCACGCGATGATCGCCCATCTCGAAGGGCGCCTGGACGAGGCCGAGCAGCTTGCATCGGCCGCCGTGTCATCGGGCATCCGCGGAGAGGGGATCACCGCGCCCCAGTACTACGCCGCCCAGCTGCTGGCGATCCGCCGCGAGCAGGGGCGCATCGCCGAGCTCGAGGCGCCGATGCGTGAGCTGCTGGCGTCAAACCCGCATCGGCCGGCGTGGCGGGCCGGCCTGGCGGTGCTGCTGTGCGACACGGGGCGCCTGGACGAGGCGCGCTCCCAGTTCACGCGGCTGGCCGAGGGCCGGTTTGAGACGATCACCGCCGACGGGGACTGGATGATCGTGGCCGCGCTGGCCGCCGAGGCCGCGTTCGCGCTCGGAGATGCCGAGCAGGCGGCTCACCTCTACGAGCTGCTGGCCCCGCACGCGTCAACGAACGTCGTCATCGGTCTCGGCGCGGTCTGTCTCGGGCCCGCGTCGCTGTTCCTCGGACGGCTCGCCCTGACCGTCGGCCGGCGTGAGCAGGCGATCGCCCACCTGCGAGCCGCCGTCGCCGCGGCGACGAGCCTGAGCTCGCCGGTGTTGCTTGCCCATGGGCTGTTCGAGCTCGGCGCCGCGGTCGGTGGGGAGGAGGGCGGCGAGCTGCTCGACCAGGCGCGGGCGATCATCACCGAGCGACCGCTGCCCGCACTGGGCCGCCGGCTGGCCGCGCTGTCCCCCCACTGAGCACCGGCCGCGCACCGAGCGCTGTCCCCCCACTGAGCGCCGGCCGCGCACCGAGCGCCGGCGGCGGCCCATACCCTCCCGGCCGGGAGCGGGTTGCCAGGAGCGCTACCCTCGGCGGCCATGCCCAAGACTCTGGTCATCGCCGAGAAGCCGTCGGTCGGACGCGACCTCGTCCGCGTGCTCCCTGGCGCCTTCACCAACCACAAGGAATACCTGGAGGGGCCCGACCACGTGGTCACCTGGGCGGTTGGCCACCTCGTGCAGCTGGCTGACCCCGACGAGTACGACGAGAAGTACAAGAAGTGGCGGATGGCCGACCTGCCGATCGTCCCCCCGCGCTTCAAGCTCGTCGTCCGGGACGAGCGCTCCAAGAAGCAGATGACCGCCGTCAAGCGCCAGCTCGGGCGTGACGACATCGATCTCGTCGTCAACGCCTGCGACGCCGGGCGTGAGGGCGAGCTGATCTTCGCCTACCTGTACGAGAAGGCGGGCTCCAAGAAGCCCGTCCAGCGGCTGTGGCTCAACTCCATGACCAAGCAGGCGATCCAGGCGGCATTCGCCGACCTGCGTCCCAGCGAGGACTTCGCGTCGCTGGAGGAGGCCGCCCGGTCACGCTCGGAGGCCGACTGGATCGTCGGCATGAACGCGACCCGCGCGGCGACCATCCGCCTGCGCTCCTCGTTTGACGGCGCCGTCTCGCTGGGCCGGGTCCAGACCCCGACCCTGGCCATCCTCGCCCGTCGCGAGGAGGAGATCCGCGCGTTCAAGCCCGAGCCCTACTGGCTCGTGGACGCACGCTTCGACACCGTCAACGACGGGCCGCGCCGCTACCAGGGCCGCTTCCATGCCGGCGCCAACCCGCGGTGCAAGACCGCCGATGAGGCCCGGGCGATCGTCGACGCCTGCCGGGACGCAGCCGGCGTCATCACCAAGCTGGAGAAGACCGAGCGCAGGGAACGCGCGCCGCTGCTCTACGACCTCACCTCGCTGCAGCGTGATGCCAACAGCCGCTTCGGGTTCTCGGCCCGCCGGACACTCGCCGCCGCCCAGCGCCTCTACGAGGAGCACAAGGCGCTCACCTACCCGCGTACCAACTCGCGCTACATCACCGGCGACATGGTCGGCGACATCAAGCCGATCGCCCGCCTCGTCGGCGAGCGCAGTGAGTACGCCCAGGCTTCGAAGTACGTTGCCTCACTCGACGTGCTGCCGCTGGGGCGGGTCGTCAACGACGCCAAGGTCACCGACCACCACGCCGTCATTCCCACCCGGGCCGAGACCCCCCACCCGGTCGACAAGTTCAACGACGACGACCGGCGCATCTACGACCTCGTCGTCCGCCGCTTCCTCGCCGTCTTCCATCCCGAGGCCGTGTTCGAGAACACGCGCGTCGAGACGACCGTGGCCGAGCATGTCTTCCGTACCCGCGGCAAGCTGATGCTCGTCCCGGGCTGGCGCGGCGTGTACGGCGAGATTCCCGACGCCGAGCGCTCCGACGACGACGAGGGCGACGATCAGCAGTTGCCCAAGCTCGTCAAGGACGAGGACGTCACCGTGCAGGAGATCAGTGCCGAGGAGAAGGAGACCAAGCCGCCGCGGCGCTACACCGAGGGCGCCCTGCTCGCCGCGATGGAGACCGCCGGCAAGCTCGTCGACGAGGAGGAGCTGCGCGAGGCGATGAAGGACTCCGGGATCGGCACCCCGGCGACCCGGGCGGCGATCATCGAGCGGCTGTTGCAGGTCGGCTACATCGAGCGCGACGCTCGGGCGCTGGTCGTCACCGAGAAGGGCCTCAACGTCATCCGGCTGCTCGGTGAACATCCCATCACCTCGCCGGGCCTGACCGGCGACTGGGAGCACCGGCTGGCGCGGATCGAAACCGGCCAGGACGCCCGTACCGCGTTCATGGGCGACATCGTCAAGTTCACCGAGGAGACGGTCGGCGAGCTCGACACCAAGCTCAAGGACGTCCGGATCCCGCGGGCCAACCTCGGGCCGTGCCCGGTCTGCGGCCGTGACATCAACGAGAACCGCAAGGGCTACTCGTGCTGGTCACGGGAGGACCCCGGCTGTGGCTTCGTGATCTGGAAGTCCAAGGCGGGCAAGCAGCTGCCGGTCGCAGTGGCCAAGGAGCTGATCAAGACCGGTCGCACCGCGCGGGCGGTGACCGGGTTCAAGGGACGCTCGGGCAAGAGCTTCCGGGCCCGGCTGGCGCTGATGCAGACCGACGAAGGCAAATGGCGGGTCGAGTTCGACGAGCCGTGGGCCAAGGAGGGCGCCAAGCCACCCGAGGCCGAGGCCGAGCCTGAGTCCGAAGACGCGGGCGACGCTGCAGCCGCTTCGGAGCAGCCGGCCGCTGCCTGAGATCGTCTGAGGGGCCGCCGTTCGCCGTGCGATGCGGGCGAACGGTGTGTGGGGCTGCGAAAGCGTAGTCATCGCGAGCACGGCGACCGCCGCCCCTCAGCCGACCTCATCGCCCCCTCCACCGGGACGTGGGCGTCTAAACGACGCTCAGCGTGCATTGGCCGCCCAGGTCCCGTCGCCGGAGGGTGCTGAGCCGCGGAGGGTGCTGAGCCGCCGAGGGTGCTGAGCTGCCGACCGGTGCTGAGCCGTCTTGGGGGCGCGGCAGTATGGGCGGATGGCGTTGACCCTGGTGCTTGGCCCGGCCAACTCCGCGAAGGC
>JBAWFG010000556.1:0-3074 GCA_049591655.1 Solirubrobacteraceae bacterium | reverse complement strand
GCCCGGTACCGACACCGCCAGCCGGAAGCCCACCCCATCGGGCCGGCGGCCGGCCTCGATGCGCCCGCGCAGCCGTTCCGCGCGCTCGGCCAGACCGGCGATCCCGTTACCGGGACGCGCGCCCGCTCGGACCGCAGCACCGTCGTCGCCACCATCATCTCCGGGACCCGCTGCCCCCTGCCCGTCGTCGACCACCTCCACCACCGCACCGGCGGCGTCGGCGCTCACCGTCACCTGGCAGCGGTGAGCAGAGCTGTGGCGGATGACGTTGGTCGCGCCCTCGCGCACCGCCCAGGCGAGCACCGCCTCCACCTCGGGATCGAGGCGCACCGGCGAGCGCTCGAACGCAGCCTCGATCCCGGCCGCCGTCAGCGCCATCCGCGCGCCCTCCAACTCGCCGTCGAGGGTCGGCTTGCGATAGCCGCTGACCGCCTCGCGGACCTCGCCGAGCGCCTTGCGGGCGACCTGCTCGACGTCGGCGACCTCGGCGGCGGCCTCGTCGGGTCGCTCAGGGAGCAGGCGCCCGGCCAGCTCGGCCTTGATCGCGATCACCGACAGCGTGTGCCCGAGCAGGTCGTGCAGATCCCGGGCGAAGCGCTCGCGCTCCTGGGCGACAGCGCTCTGCGCCAATTCGGCCCGCGCCTCGGTCAGCTCCAGGTTGCGCTCGCGCAGGTCACTGAGCAGCACCATCAGCAGGCCGACCCCGATCGTGCTCGCCCAATAGCCGACGACCGAGCCCCCGCTGGCGCCGCCGATCGCCGCCGCGCCCGCGGCCAGGCCGCTGCACAGGAACACCGCCGGGAAGCCCAGCGATGACGGCGCCACCACCGCCGCGCATGCCGCCGCGTAGGTGAACAGGAAGCCCCACTCCGACCGGTTGGCGATCGTCAACAGCGCGGCGATCGCGATCAGGACGCCGCACAGCCACCGCGGGAGCGACCCCATGTCCTGGCGGAACATGATCATGACCAGCCACAGGTAGACGGCCACGAACGCCGCCGCCCCGGTGATCGCCAGCACGCGCTCGCCGACCGAGCCCGGGCTGGTGATCGCATCGACGAGCGGGAAGATGATGAAGACCAGCCAGACGATCGCTGCCGCCCCTCTCATCGGCCGGCCCGGGCCTCCGGCCACGAAGCCCTGTCCGCCGCGACCCCGCAGCCACCAGAACATCTGGCTCACGCCAGCTCACCCTGAGGGACACGGAGGAAGCGCACCATCAACATGATGCCGATCACCGTCCAGATCGCGAGCACCTGCAGGTCGTGCCCGTTGAGCCCGCTGCCGTGGAACCGGGGGTCGAACACCGACTGCAGGCCACCGGCCAGGGCCCTGATCGGGAACAGGCCGGCGATCGACTTCAGCACGGGCGGCAGCGAATCGGTCGGAAACCAGATGTTGGAGATGAACGTCAGCGGCAGGATGACCAGGTTGACGACGACCGGAGCGGAGTCGGCGGTGGGCATGAACCGTGTGATCCCGATCCCGAGCGTCGTGAACGCGGCGGTGCCGAGCAACAGCGTGAGCACCAGGCCGGGCAACGCCCCGGCCCGGAAATGCAGTCCCCACACGGCGACGCCGAGCACGAGGACGACCACCGTCATCGCGACCATGACGAGCGAGGCCGACCCGATCCGGGCAACGACGTAGGCCCAGCGCGGCAGCGGCGTCCCCTGCATGCGCTTGAGTACGCCCTCATCGCGGAGGATCGCGGTGCTGATCGCCAGGTTGACGAACGTCGTCGCGATCACCCCATAGGCGAGGATCCCCGGCACGAAGAAGTCGTCGTAGGGGATGCCACCGCGGGTGGAGATATGGGCTCCCTTGTCAATGCTGGCGAAGATCACCAGGAACATGATCGGGAACGCGAACGTGAAGATCCCGCGGCTGCGGTTGCGCCAGTAGGAGCGCTGCTCGTAGCGGATCTGCCACAGGACGAGACCGATGTCGCGACCCAGGGTCGACCGACTGCGGGCCGGTTGGGCAATGGCGCTCATACGGGGACCTCCTCTGACGCGGTGACTTGCTCGTCGACGGCGCCGGTCAGCTCCAGGTAGATGTCCTCCAGCGACGGCTGGGTGACGGAGAAGTGGCCAAGCTCGATGTCGTTCTGCACCGCCCAGGTGGTCAGGAGCTGGGCGGCGCGCACCGGCTCGCGGGTGAGCACGACGATCCGATCGCCGTCGGCGGTCCGGCGCTCCGATGGCAGGTCGGGTATCTCCCCAGCGCCCTGCCCGGCCGGCAGCGTGAAGCGGATCTCGGCCGGGCGCAGATCACGACCGCCGAGATCGTCGGGGGCGCCGGACGCGATGATCTGGCCACCGCGCATGACCGCCACCCGGTCGGCGAGGTACTGGGCCTCGTCCATGAAGTGGGTGGTCAGGAAGATCGTCTTGCCGAGCTCGCACAGCGAGCGGATCGTCGACCACGCCTGGCGGCGGGCCGCCGGATCAAAGCCGGTCGTTGGCTCGTCGAGGAAGATCAGCTCCGGATCCCCCACCAGCGCGAGGGCCAGATCCAGGCGCCGCCGCTGCCCGCCGGAGAGCGCCTTGGCCCGCACGTCACGCTTCTCGGTGAGCTCGACGAGCTCCAAGATCTCGTCGACGGGCCGGCGGCGCACGTGATAGCGGCCATACATCTCGAGCAGTTCGGCGACCGTCAGGTCGTTCTGCACCCCGCACTGCTGCAGGACGATGCCGACCCGCTCGCGCAACTCCCGCGAGCCGGTTGCCGGGTCGATCCCGAGCACGGTGGCCTCGCCGGCACTGCGGTTGCGGTAGCCCTCGAGGATCTCGACGATGGTGGTCTTGCCCGCGCCGTTGGGACCCAACAGGCAGAACACCTCGCCGTGGGCGACCTCGAAGCTCACGCCATCCACCGCGGTCACGGCGCCGTATGAGCGGCGCAGGCCGGTGACCTCAATCGCGGGACTGTCAGTTGATCTCATGCCCGGCAGCGTATGGCCGCCTGGCCCTTTGCGTAAGTGGCGCGCGGCTCAATTGTGCCATGACATCTGTCATGCGCTCCGCCCCCGGGGCCCGCGCGGCGAGGGGGCCGCAGGGGCCCCCGGGGCC
>JBAWFG010000555.1:0-3240 GCA_049591655.1 Solirubrobacteraceae bacterium | reverse complement strand
CCTACACGCCGACCGGCGGCAAGCCGCGGGTCGTGCGCGCCGGCCGCCTGCGAGTGCGGTATCCGCGAACGGCGAGTGTCTCCCGCCCGGCGCCGGGCGGGGGTTTTGGGGGCTGAGGAGTCCTATGTAGCCCTGATCGCCCAGAACCTCCCCGGACCGCGGGGCCGGCGGCGACCGCCCGGCTGGCGACCGCCCCGCTGGCGGCCGCCGATCACGTCGGATCACCCCAACGGGCTACGAGATCATCCCGCCCCACTGGCCACCCGTGATCCCGAGCACCTGACCCGTGATGTAGTTGGCCCACGGCGTGCAGAGCAGGAACACGCCGCCCGCGGCCTCGGCGGGCGTGCCGGGACGGCCGATCGGGATCAGGTTGGCGGCGAGGGAACGCATCTGCGACGGAATCCCCAGCTGGACCTTCTCGCCGTCGATCTCCATCGTGTTGGACTCATCCTTATCGGCGGTCAGACGGGTCTCGATGAAGCCGAATGCGACGGCATTGACGTTGATCTTGAACTGGCCCCATTCCTTGGCCAGCGTCTTGGTGAGGCCGATCACACCGGACTTGCCCGAGGAGTAGTTGGCCTGACCGGCGTTGCCCATGGTGCCGGAGATCGAGGAGACGTTGACGATCTTGCGGAAGACCTCGACGCCCTCCTCACGCTCCTTCTTGGCGGGCTCGCGCATGTGGGGCGCGACGGCGCGACACATGCGGAAGGGGACGACGTTGTGGATGTCGATCATCCGCTGGAAGGCGTCGTCGGACATCTTGTGGATCGGGGCGTCGATCGTGTAGCCGGCGTTGTTGATCAGGATGTCGACCTTGCCGAACTCCTCGATGACCTTGGCCACCAGGTCGTCGCAGACGCCGGGCTTGGTCAGGTCACCCCCGAACACGAGGGTGTCGCCGCTGATCTCCGACGCGGTCTGCTCGGCGACATCGCCGTCGAGGTCGTTGATGAGCACCTTTGCGCCCTGGCTGGAGAGCAGTTCCGCGGTTGCGCGTCCGATACCGCGTGCCGAGCCCGTGACGATCGCGACCTTGTCCTCAAGGATTGCCATCTGCACTGCCTTTCGTCGTTGTCGGTGATGACCGCGCGGGATCTTGCCAGCGCTGCCGTCGCGATGACGATACGGGTAGTGTGGGGCGCAGATGACCGCTCCCGAATGGCTCGCCGCGTACGCACAGAAGCTCGGGATCCCGGCTCCGACCGAGCAGGAGCTCGAGGCGGTGCTCGACCTCGCCGGAGAGGCGGCTCATTCCTCCCAGCGGATCGCGGCGCCCGTCGCGTGTTGGCTTGCCGCCAAGGCCGGGGTCGAGCTCGACGAAGCGATGAGACTGGCCAAGGAGGTCTCGACCGATGGCTGACCGCACCGGTCGTGACTACGACATCGTGCTGTTCGGCGCCACCGGCTTCACCGGCGGCCTGACCGCCGAGTACCTGGCCCGCAACGCCGGCGCCACCCGCTGGGCGATCGCTGGGCGCAACACCGCCAAGCTCGACGCCGTCCGCGAGCGGCTGGCCGGAATCGATCCGGCGGCCGGGACCATCCCAACCCTCCAGGCCGACATCGGCGACCCAGACTCGCTGCGGCGGCTGGCCGAGTCCACCAAGGTGATCATCACCACGGTCGGCCCCTACATCCACTACGGCGAGCCGCTCGTCGCCGCCTGTGCCACTGCCGGCACCGACTACGTCGACCTCACCGGCGAGCCCGAGTTCGTCGACCTCATGTGGCTGCGCTACCACGAGCAGGCACAGGGGACCGGCGCCCGGCTCGTGCACTCCTGCGGCTTTGACTCGATCCCCTATGACCTCGGGGCGCTCTACACCGTCAACCAACTGCCCGAGGGCGTCCCGATCAAGCTCGAGGGCTTTGTCCGGGTCAGCGGGACGTTCTCCGGAGGGACGATCAACTCGGCCGTCGAGGCGATGGGCCGGCTGCGCCAGAGCCAACAGGTGGCGGCCAAGCGCAAACGTCAGGAGCCTCGCCCGGAGGGCCGGAAGATCAAGGGCGTCGTGGCGCCTCCGCATCGCGATGCCACCGCCGGCGGCTGGGTCCTGCCGATGCCAACGATCGACCCTCAGACGGTGCTGCGCTCGGCGAGCGCGCTGGACCGCTACGGCCCGCAGTTCAGCTACGCCCACTACCTCGTCGCCAAGCGGCTGCCGATGCTGGCCGCGCTCGTGGCGGGCACCTCCGGTGTGATCGTGCTGGCCCAGCTGCCGCCGACCCGGAACGCCCTGCTCAAGCTGCTGCCCAAGTCCGGCGACGGCCCCACCCCCGAGCAGCGCGCCAAGGCCTGGTTCCGGGTCCGCTTCGCCGGGGAGGCGGACGGCCAGCGGATCGTCACCGAGGTGACCGGCGGGGACCCCGGCTATGGCGAGACGTCGAAGATGCTCGCCGAGTCCGCGCTCTGCCTCGCCCATGACGAACTGCCCAAGCGCGCCGGGCAGCTGACGCCGGCGGTGGCGATGGGTCAGCCGCTCATCGACCGCCTCACCGCCGCCGGGATCGGCTTTGCGACAACGGAGCACGCCCGATGAGCAAGTGGACGGCGGCCGACATCCCCGATCAGCGCGGTCGCCAGGCGATCGTCACCGGCGCCAACAGCGGGCTCGGGCTCGTCACCGCCCGTGAGCTGGCGCGGGCCGGGGCATCTGTCGTGCTCGCCTGCCGCAACCCCGCCAAGGGCGAACAGGCCCTGCGCCAGGTGCGCGAAGCGGCTGTCGACCCCGATGCGATCCGCCTGGAGAGCCTCGATCTCGCCGACCTCGCCTCGGTGCGGGCGTTCGCGGATCGGATGTCCACCGAGCTGCCCCAGCTGCATCTGCTCGTCAACAACGCCGGGGTCATGGCCCCGCCGCGACGGCTGACCGCTGACGGCTTCGAGAGCCAGATCGGCACCAACCACCTCGGCCACTTTGCGCTCACCGGGCTGCTGCTCGGCACCCTGAGCGCCGGCCCCGACCCGCGGGTGGTGACCGTCTCCAGCGCCGCGCACCGGATCGGCACGATCAAGTTCGACGACCTCCAGCGCGAGCACGGCTACAACAACTGGCTCGCCTACGGGCAGTCAAAGCTCGCCAACCTGCTGTTCTGCTTCGAGCTCCAGCGCCGCGCCACCGCAGCCGACAGCCCGCTGCTGAGCCTGGCCGCCCATCCCGGCGCCGCGGCAACCAACCTGCAGGTCGCCGGGCCGGCCAGGTTCTATGAGCGGTGGCTGCTGCAGCTCGG
>JBAWFG010000554.1:0-8630 GCA_049591655.1 Solirubrobacteraceae bacterium | reverse complement strand
GCCGGTGGGCTTGCGGGCACGGGCCCGCGGGTGCGGTGCCGGCGGTGGGGGCTCGACCGCCGGCGTGTCGCTGGTCACCACAAAACGGGTCGCGGCAGCCGCCAGCAGCAGCGTCATGATCACGGCGCTCGACGCGCACCATTCGCAGATGGCGTGGATCGAGAACAGCTCACGGTAGGTGAGGTAGGCGCTGAAGCCGAATCCGATCAGCGTCAGGGCGAGTGTCGCCAGCCGGGTCTCCTCACGATCGGGCGCCAGCAGGCTGGCGAGGATGCCGATGTAGCCGATCAGCCCCATCAGTGCGACCGGGATGCCGTCGAGCTTTGACCACTGCGAGGTCTGCACCTTGATGCAGGACTGGCCGGCGGTGCAGGCCGGCTTCAGCCCGGCGTAGTGGACGATCGTGAGGTAGGTCGCCACGCCGAGTCCGATGATGGAGAGCACCAGCATCGCCCGACGGAGCCCGACGCTCATGAGACCGATTTGATCGCCGATTCCAGCGAGCCGTAATCGGTGTTGCCGACGATCGGCTGTGCCTGGCTCTTAGGACCCTGGATGACGAGCGTTGGCGTGCTGTTGAAGCCCGCGGCGGCTGCCGCCTGGACGTCCTGGCCGACGATGTTGGTCAGGCTGGAATCCTGGCGCGCAGACTGCCACTGGCTGTAGTTCAGCCCGGGGATCTGTCCGGCGAGGCCGGTGAGGTAGGCCGGGGTCACGTAGCTCGTCGTCTCGTCGCCCTGCTCATGGTAGAAGAGCTCGATGTAGTTCCAGCCGTGCTTCTGCTGGCCCGCGGCCTGGGCGGCGACCTGGCTGGGGACGAACATCGTGCCGTTGGCCGTGCCCGACGCGGTCTCCAGGGCCCGGTAGACGATCTTGACCTTTCCGGCGCGCACATCGTTGGCGATCAGCTGGTTCTCGGCGCCGAGGGCAAAGGTCTTGCACACTGGGCAGACGAGGTCGCCGTACTCGGTGACGGTCACCTTGGCGCTCGGGGAACCGAGCGTTGTGCCGTGCTGGGGGATCCCCGCCAGCAGCGAGTTCACCGTCGTCTGAGCCTGCTTGGCGGCAGCGCTCGTCGGCTTGGGCGCGCTGCCGCCGCTGCTGCCGCCGCTGCTGGAGACGGCGATCAGGACGACGACGATCGCGATGGCGGCGAGCAGTGTGCCGCCGACCATGCGCAGACGGCGGTCGCGCCGGGAACGCTCAGCCGCGGCGCGCTCTTCGGCGAGCCGGCGCTGGCGTGCGGCTTCCTTTTGATCCTTACGTGAGGCCATATCGAGGGAGCGCCCGAGGCGCTCGGCAGCGCAGAATACCGATGCTGGCTAAGAGTCCGGTGAGAGCCGGCCGCGGGGGCCGCACCGGCGGGTCATGCGGCGCGGGGGGCGGGTCACGTGACGTGGAGGGTGAATGGGGCGGTGACCACGCGCCCATGGACGCGCAGCTGCACGAACAGCCGCCAGGTTCCGGCGACCGGCAGCAGCACCCCGAGGGTCAGCTTGCCCGGCGCGGGGGCGCTGCCGGTGATCCGGGTCGCCCCCAGGAGGCTTCCGCAGTTGGGGGCATTCGGCGCGCACACATGGGTGTGGAAGTAGTTCAGGGTGCCCGCCTGGAAGAAGATGGCGTGGGCCAGGGCCCCGAACCACGGGGTGAAGTGGACGGGCCGGCCGTGAGGATCGGTGACGTTGATGTGCAGGAAGGCGGCCTGGATGGCGTGCAGCGACGGATGGCCTGCGACGACGAAGTGGTAGCCGGCGACGGTCTCGGCGTTGTGGAAGGCGGGGAGTGCGATGGGGTGGTAGGCGCCGGCGACGGTGACGTTGCGAAACAGCTGGAAGTTCGGCTGGCCACCCGGGATGTTCGGATAGACGTCGACGAGGACGTGGTAGGGCCCCGGCGCCGGGAACGTGATCGTCTGGCGCAGCTGCCCGCCGGGCGGGATCGGGGGGTGGTCGTGGATGATGTAGGCGAGGTCGTCACGGACGACGATCAGGTGCACGCCGGTGTGCGGGCCCGGCCCGGTCTTGTAGGTCGTGAGCGTCCGGCCATCCGGCTGCTGGACGCGGAAGGTCATCGTCGTGGGGCGACCGGCCGTGATCGGCCCCGTGGGTGCGAAGCCGGCCAGCGAATACACCTGCGCGGGTGCCACCTTGGGGACGCTCACGGTCGCGCCGGATCCCGACGAGCCGCAGCCGGCGCTGAGCAGCACGACGGCGAGCAGCAGTCCGCACAGCCGCGCCCGGGTTGCGAGGCCGATCACCGCAGTGCCGCCTGCAGTGCCCGGGTCAGCTCGGCGGTCCCGAACGCCCCCTCGAGGCGTGCGACGATGATCCCTCGGCGGTTGATCGCGAACAGCCACGGCTCGGTGCGCAGGTGAAACGCATTGAGCTGGGGCCGCAGTCCCTTGCTCGGCTGGTTGTCGACATAGACCTCCTGGTGGATGAAGGTCACCCGGTTGCCGAATTGATGCTGGAGTTGCACTGTCACGTCGGTGACCGGCCCGCAGACGCGGGACACGCACAGCTGCGGGGTCGAGAACAGCAGCGCGATCGGCCGCTTGCCGAGCACCTGGTCAAGCGATACCGCCGCCATGTGTTCCGCCGGCAGCCGGGTCGTCAGCAGCGCGGTGTCGCCGTGGACGGTGGCGGCGGTATCGGTCGCGATCGCCGGCGGGCGCTGGCCGGGCGCCGGGATCGGTGAGGACCGGGCGACCGCGATTTCACCGGGCGCTCCGATCAACCCCTTCGCCGTCCGGGTGAGCGAGAGGACGGTGTAGGTGCCCGGTCTGGCGACCGGAACCTGGGCGGCGTAGATGGCGGCGAGGCCGCCCGGGCCGCTGTTCTGCTGGCTGCGGAACTGCGGTGCGACGCCCGTCGGATCAGCCGGCGCCAGGTATGGCCCGCTCGCCGGTGAGCCGGGGCTGGTCGACAGATACACGGCGGTCGGCGCGTAGACATAGCTCCCGCTGCCGGTGACCAGCGCGAACGCGAAGCGCTGCGTGCCCGGGGTGAAGGTTCCGGTGGCGGCGCCGAGATTGACGCTTGATCGAGCCAGCTTGGCCATCTGCTGGAGGCTGCGGCCGTGGGGGGAGGGAAACTGCGATGCGGTCGGGCGCTCGGCGGTGGGCAGTTCATTGACCGCCGGCGCGGGTCCGGCGGCCGTGGTGGATGTCGAGGATGACGACGCTGCCGCACTCGATGCGGAGCCGGTCGTGCTCTGCGATGAGGACGACGAGGATGAGCCGCAGCCGGCGGCCAGCAGCGCCACGCCGGCGCAGACGGCGGCGAGCGGTCGGCACACGACGCTGAGGACAGGCACGTCGAGAGCCTACCGCCGGGCCCCGTCGCCGGGGATAGACCGTGGGGAATACGGATTACCGGTCGGTAGACCCCCGATTAGTGCTGTTTGCATGTGAATTTCCTGTGATCGGCCGGTTCTCGGCCCGCGAGTGCACCGGATCGTGGGATACAGTGGCGGCCATGTCGACTGAGCGCAGCGAGACGCTGCCGGGAGTCGCGGGTGCGGCGCAGCGGACGCAGAATCGGCTCCGCCTCGCCGTGATCGATCGTGACCCCGGATTCATGCAGGTGATGTCCAAGCGCTTGGACGCGCTGGGCTGTGAGTACCGGTCCCTGCCTTCGCCGCTCGGCGTCGATGCCCTGGTTGCGATGCGCCTCAACGCGCTCGTGCTCGACCTGGCGATCCTCGGCCCGACCGGATGGGGCTACCTGGAGCAGGTATGCGCCCGCCTGCCCGGCCTGGCGATCGTCGTCTGCACGGGCCCGAGCTCGGTCGCCCAGCGCGTCCGCGGCCTGCGGCTCGGCGCCGACGCGTGGGTCACCAAGCCATGCCACGCCGAGGAGCTCATCTGCGTGATCGAGGCCGCGGTGCGCCGCCACCGAAGGTCCGAGATGCCGCCGCTGGAGGCGGCGGCCAGCTTCGGTGAGATCACGATCCGCCCCGATCTGTACCAGGCGTACGTCGACGAGGTCAGCCTGGAGCTGACCGCGCGCGAGTTCGAGATCCTCAACCTGCTCAGTGGATCAGATCGGGTGCTGCGCCGCGAGGAGATCTACGAGCGCATCTGGGGGTACGCGATGGCCCACGGCGACCGCTCGGTCGACGTGTTCGTGCGCAAGCTGCGCCAGAAGCTGCGGTCCGGATCGCCGGGCTGGAGCTACATCCACACCCACTTCGGGGTCGGGTACCGCTTCGCGCCTGAGCGCGAGGACGCTGTCGATCCCGAGCTCGAGCGTCTCGCCGAGTCGCCCGCGCTCGAACCCGGGCCCTCTCCCGAGCTCGACCCCGGACCCTCTCCCGAGCTCGACTCGGCGTTCGCCGGCTGAGAGCGGGCTGCCGGGCCGTGCCGGCCCGTGCATGGCGCGGTGACCGCGTCGGTCGCCCGCGTCGGTCGCCCGCGCGCGCGGGCATGTTCACAACCGGTTCACAGCGGCGTCACGTTCTGATAACTCGCTGCTGACCAGGTCCCAGCACTCTCAGGAGAGTGACTACGGAGACCGCCCAGCCGCGCCAGGAGATCCTGCGGGTCGGTCCGCTCCAGATCATGCCCGGGGAACACCTCGCCCGGGCCGAGGGGCGGGCGCTGATGCTCTCGATCCGGGAGCTGCGCCTGCTCACCGAGCTGGCACGGCGGGAGGACCACATCGTCACGCGGGAGGAGTTGTTCGCACTCGTCTGGGGACGTGAAATGCGCACACGCGATCGTTCGGTCGATGTGTACGTACGCAAGCTGCGGGTCAAGCTCGAGGCGGCTCTGCCCGCCTGGTGCTTCATCCACACCCATTTCGGCCTGGGCTACCGCCTGGCCGCCGAGCCTCGGCAGATAGATAACCCGGGGTTCACAACTCATTAACACGAACAGAGACGCGCCGACCCAGACTCAGGGCGACTCGTGATCAAGGAGAACAAAGTGCAGATACATCGTTTTGGTGGGGTCGCGGTGTCTGTGGCCGCCACCCTCGCGATCGCCGCATGCGGCTCGAGCAGCAGCAGTAGCAGCAGCTCGGCCGCAGGCTCCTCGAGTGCCAGCTCATCGTCCGGTGGCAGCAGCGCCCCGGCGACGCTCAACGGCGCCGGCTCCACGCTGGCCGCCCCGATCTACCAGCAGTGGGGCTCGACGCTCAAGAACCAGGGCCTGACGATCAACTACAACCCGATCGGCTCCGGCGGTGGTATCGCCGACCTGCAGACAGCGACGGTGCAGTTCGCCGGTTCTGACCCCGCGCTCAAGTCGGCCGACACCGCGAAGATGAAGGGCCCGGTCCTGCAGTTCCCGGTCGCCTTCGGCGCGATCACCGCGTCCTACAACCTGCAGGGGGTCAAGAGCGGGCTCAAGCTCGACGGCACGACGCTGGCCGACATCTTCCTCGGCAAGATCAAGACCTGGAACGATCCGGCGATCAAGTCGCTCAACCCGGGCATCAGCCTGCCGAGCAGCGCGATCACGGTCATCCACCGCTCGGACTCCTCGGGCACCACCAAGGGCTTCACGACGTTCCTGGCGGACTCCAGCCCGACGTGGAAGTCACAGGTCGGCGCCGACAAGACGGTCAAGTGGCCGGTGGGCACCGGTGCGGCCAAGAACTCGGGCGTCGCCGCCGCAATCAAGCAGACGGCGGGAGCGATCGGCTATGTCGAACAGGCCTACGCGCTGGAGAACGGCTTCACCTACGCCTCGGTCAAGAACTCCAAGGGCCAGTTCGTGTCGCCGACGATCGCCAACACGTCACTCGCAGCCCAGGGCATCCCGGTGCCCGCCGATCTCGGGATCTCGACGATCAACTCGCCGGCCAACGGCGCGTACCCGATCGTCTCCCAGACGTTCATCGACACCTACAAGGACGTCTGTAAGGACGGCGGCGCGAGCGCGGCGACCGCGAGCGGCCTCAAGAAGTACCTCACCTACGCCTTCGGCGACGGGCAGAAGACGCTCGGCTCCGGCGGCAACCAGCTGCCCTACGCGCCGCTGCCCGCTTCGCTGGCAGCCAAGGACAACACGCAGCTGGGCACGATGGTCTGCAACGGCGCCGCGGTGAAGTAGGACAGCACCGTGGAGGCCAGCGCCACCACTCCGGCCGGCGGCCGCCGCTCACTGCGGCGGTCGTCGGCCAGCCGCCTGCCCGATCAGATCCTCAAGTGGGGTCTGACCGGGCTCGCGGCGCTCATCCTGCTGTTGCTGGCGTACTTCTTCGTCAAGCTGATCAGCGAGTCCTCGAGTACGTTCAGCACCTTCGGGCTGAGCTTCGTGTTCGGCAACGACTGGGATCCGAGCCGGAGCATCTACCACGGCTTCGCGTTGCTGTTCGGGACGCTGGTGACGTCGACGATCGCGCTCGTGATCGGCGTTCCGGTCGCGATCTCGGCGGCGCTGTATCTCACCGAGCTGTGCCCGCGGCGCGCTCGCGGGGCGCTGACCGTGCTCGTCGACCTGCTCGCCGCCGTCCCATCGGTCGTCTACGGGCTGTGGGGCGTCTACGTGGTGGCCCCCAAGATCCTGCCGATCGAGAACTGGGTCGCCAAGACGTTCTCGTTCGTCCCGTTCGTGGGCGGAGCCACAGCGCTGTACAACTACTTCCTCGCGGGGCTCGTGCTGGCGATCATGATCCTCCCGATCGTCTCGGCCATCACCCGTGAGGTGATGGCGACGGTGCCCGCCGAGCACAAGGAGGCGGCGCTGGCGCTCGGCGCCACCCGCTGGGAGATGATCCGCATCGCGGTGCTGCCCTATTCGCGTCCCGGCATCACCGGCGGCGCCATGCTCGGCCTCGGGCGGGCGCTGGGGGAGACGATCGCGGTCGTCGTGTTGATCGGCAACGCCCCCGTCGTGGGGCACACCATCTTCAGCCAGGGGTATTCGCTTGCCGCGGTGATCGCCAACGAGTTCGGCGAGGCGGCGGCCACCCCCAGCCACAGCTCGGCGCTGTTCGCTGCCGGTCTTGTCCTGTTCGTGCTCACCCTGCTCGTCAACATCGTGGCGCGGCGGTTCATCGTCCGCGGTGAGCGAGGCCGGCGGGGGACCGGCGGGACCGGCGTGACAGTGGCGGCGGCGCCCGCACAGGAGGGCGCATGAGCCTCACCGCGATCGCGCCGATCAGCCCGCGGCGCCGCCGTACGGACAGGCTCATGCGCGGCCTGCTCGTGCTCGGCACCGTCGTCGCGCTCGTCCCGCTGGTCCTCGTCATCTTCTTCCTCATCTCCAAGGGCCTGAGCAGCTGGAGCACGAGCTTCTTCACCACCGACCCGACGGGCAGCTTCTTCGGCAATCCCGGCGGTGTCCGGTCGGCGATCCTCGGGACCCTGGAGATCGTCGCGCTGGCCAGTCTCATCTCGATCCCGATCGGGATCGGCGTCGCCCTGTATCTGACCGAGTACGGGCGAGATAGCCGGTTTGCCGGCGTCATTCGCTACTTCGTCGACGTGATGACCGGCGTCCCGTCGATCGTGTTCGGCCTGTTCATCTACATCACCCTTGTCGTCACCCACGTCGGCGGCTCGTTCACCGCGTGGAAGGGAGCGGTGGCCCTATCGCTGCTCATGCTTCCGATCGTGGTGCGCTCGGCCGAGGTCGTGCTGCTGCTCGTTCCCGGCGCCCTGCGCGAGGCGGCGCTGGCACTCGGCGCCCCGCGCTGGCGGGTGATCACCCGGGTCGTGCTCCCAACGGCGCTCCCAGGCCTGATCACCGGCTCGCTGCTGGCGGTCGCCCGCGGGGCGGGCGAGACCGCTCCGCTGATCTTCACCGTCTCGACGGCATCGGCTCTGACCTACAGCCTCAACGCCCAGATGAACAACCTGCCCCTGCAGATCTTCACCGACCTGTCGCAGCCCCGGTCAGTGCTCGTGGCTCGCGCTTGGGGTGCCGCGCTGGCGCTCGTTGCACTCGTCCTCGTCCTCAACCTGATCGCGCGCCTGATTGCGCGCCGGAGCCGCATGGCATGATTCCTCCAGAGACCGATACCCAGGACGCGACCAACATGACCAGTACCGGGGGCTATCAGCCCGAGCAGGCGCAGGACGCGCCGGACCTGTCCGCGCTCGGTGTCCGAGAGGGCGCCGGTCATCAGATCCACGTCAAGGGTCTGCACGCGTACTACGGGTCCCAGCACGCCATCAAGGGGATCGACATCGACTTCCCGGCCAACGAGGTGACCGCCATCATCGGGCCCTCGGGGTGTGGCAAGTCGACGATGGTCCGCTGCATCAACCGCATGCACGAGGAGATCCCGGGCGCCCGCGCCGAGGGGAGCGTCACGCTCGACGACATCGACGTCTACGGCGACGGAGTCGACGTCACCTCGGTGCGGCGGATGATCGGGATGGTGTTCCAGAAGCCCAACCCGTTCCCGACCATGTCGATCTTCGACAACGTCGCCGCCGGTCTGCGGCTCACCGGGACCAAGTCCGACAACCTCCGCGAGCGGGTGCACCGCTCCCTGCGGGCCGTGGGGCTGTGGGGCGAGGTCAAGAACCGCCTCAACGAGCCCGGGATCGGTCTGTCGGGCGGCCAGCAGCAACGCCTGTGCATCGCCCGCACGGTCGCCGTCGAGCCTGAGGTGATCCTGATGGACGAGCCGTGCTCGGCGCTTGACCCGATCGCCACGCTCCGGGTCGAGGAG
>JBAWFG010000553.1:0-13463 GCA_049591655.1 Solirubrobacteraceae bacterium | reverse complement strand
GTTCCGGGCGGTGTTCGTACGGGGGGAGTCGCGAATCGACTGGCGCGCCAGCTATGAGATCACGATGGCGGGCCTGGCTGCGACGCGTCTGTTCGCCTCGGCGGGTGCGGGCGGTGTGGCGCTTACGGCTTGGGCGTTGCGGCGTTCCGGGATGGAGCCCCGCGTCGTTGCGACGCGGATGATCGCGTTCATGGCGTTGCTGTACGCGGTGTTCATGGGCTGCCTGGTGATCGGCGGTCTCGGTCTCTACTTCGGTGTGCTGCCAGGACAGAACCCATTCGCCATCACGGTCGTTCCGGCGATCTTCGGCGGCGGGGTGATCGTCATCTTCCTGGCCGTCTCGATGCTGCCGCGGGACATTGACCGGCTCGTCGCGCGCTGGTCCCGTGGGGGCAGGCTGGGGCGTCTGGCAGGTACCGCTGCGGCCGCGCCGGCTGCCGCGGCGGGCGGGGTGCGGACCGCCATCGCGCTCGTCCGCGCCAACGGCTGGACGCTGCTCGGGGCGGTCGCCTGGTGGGGGTTCGACATCGCGGTGCTGTGGTCGTGCTTTCAGGCGTTCGGGGGGGCCCCGACTCCCACGGTCGTGGTCATGTCGTATTTCATCGGGATGCTCGGCAACGTGCTCCCGCTGCCGGGCGGGATCGGGGGCGTGGACGGCGCGATGATCGGCGCGTTCTCGGCCTTTGGGGTCTCGCCGCCCTTGGCGGTGGTTTCGGTTCTCGCCTATCGGGCATTCGCCTTCTGGCTGCCCACCGTGCCCGGAGCCATCGCCTATTTTCAGTTGCGCCGGACGGTTCAGCGGTGGCGTGGCGACCGCTCTCCTAGCTATACTTAATGAAGTCATGGAACGTCAAATAGAGAACGCGATCATCGTCGGCAGTGGTCCCGCTGGATACACGGCGGGCCTCTATATGGCCCGCGCCGAGCTCGAGCCGCTCGTCGTCGAGGGGTTCGCCTGGGGCGGCCTGCTCCAGCAGACCACCGATGTCGAGAACTTCCCCGGCTTTCCCGAGGGCATCATGGGCCCCGAGCTCATGCAGCACTTCCGGGATCAGGCGGAGCGCTTCGGCGCACGGCTGGAGACCGACGACGTGACCGCGCTTGAGCTCTCTCCGGACGGCTCCGAACCCCACAAGGTGTTCGTCGGCGACCAGGTCCATCTCACGCGGGCGGTCGTCCTGGCGATGGGCGCCCAGCACCGCAAGCTCGGTATCCCAGGCGAGCAGGAGCTCTCCGGGCGCGGCGTCAGCTACTGCGCGACCTGTGACGCGGCATTCTTCAAGCAGGCACCGACGCTGATCGTCGGCGGCGGTGACTCGGCCATGGAGGAGGCGATGTTCCTCGCCAAGTTCGCCTCCAAGGTCGAGATCGTCCATCGCCGGGACGAGTTCCGCGCCTCCAAGATCATGATCGAACGCGCCCGTGCGGTGCCGAACATCGAGTTCGTGACCCCGTTTGTGGTGGAGGAGTTCTCGTCCAACGGCGGCAAGTCGCTGTCGGTGGCCCGGCTGCGCAACACCGAGGACGGCTCCGAGCGCGAGTTGGAGATCACCGGCGCGTTCATCGCGGTCGGCCACGATCCCCAGTCACAACTGGTCGCCGGTCAGGTCGAGACCGACGACGGCGGCTACGTGATCACCCAGGGACGCTCGACGCTGACCAATGTGCCGGGTGTGTTCGCCGCCGGCGACCTCGTCGACCACACCTACCGCCAGGCGATCACGGCGGCGGGCTCAGGCTGTCAGGCCGCGCTGGATGCCGAGTGGTATCTCCGTGACACCGCCCCTTTTGACAGCGAAGCGCGCGTCGCCACCAACTGAACCCGGTCGGGCCGCCTGAGCGCGGCGGGTCGGGGTGGCCCCGCGAGGGCTCCAGCGCCGCGGTCGGCTCAGCGATACGGGCAGCCGCTCGCCGGGCCCCAATTGTCCGACGCCGCAGGCTGGCCCATGAGCAAGCCGAAGTCCTGAGTCCAGGTGCCGGGCCCCTCGCCCGGGCCCGCTGACTTGCCATCGACACCGGTGCCGATGTACCGGTAGGTCGGGTTGAGGATGTTCTGGCAGTGCCCGGTGCTCGCCATCCACGCACGCACGACCGCCGATGGGGTCGTGAAGCCGGTGGCGATGTTCTCGCCGACACTTGACCAGTCGAAGCCGACCGCGCTGATGCGCGCGGAGAAGTTCGCCCCGTGGCTGAAGTCGTGGTCGGAGACCATCACGTTCGTCCACCTCTGGGCGGAGCGGTCGAGGTGGCGGTTGGCCCGCAGGCCGGGCAGACCGTGAGCGCGGCGCTGCCGATCGATGAGGCACACGACGGCCCGCTTGAGCGCCGCGCGGGACGCGGAGGCGATCGGGGTGTGCGCGCCCGCACAGCCGCGGCCGTGCGCACCGGCGACCGGCGTGAACGCCAGGCAGGTGGCCACGGCCAGGGTGGCAGCGGTCGCGAGATGCCGTGCGCCCATTCTGATACGTGTCGAACCGCGGCACGGCGATGCCGTGTCTGTGTAGCTCATATTCACCCTTCTCGGCAGCACTCTGGCGGCGTGTGAGTGCTGTTCGAACGTGCGTCCAGGGGGAGGACGTTCGGCACGCTAGCGGATACCCGCCGCCACAGAACGCCAATCTCCCACGACTTAATGGATCTTTTAACCGGCGTGTGAGCTATCGCTCAACTACCTGCCGCAAAACTCCCGAAATCTCGTGCGGAGCTAGGGCGTGAGGACAATCTTGAGCGCCTCCCGCCGGTCATAGATGGCGTACCCTTCGGCCGCCTCGTCGAGCGGGAGGTGGTGGGTGACCAGCGGAGTTGGGTCAAGCGTGCCGGCGCTGAGCATCCCCAGCACCCGGTCGACGTGACCGATCACGTTGGCGTGGCCGGTGCGCAGAGTCAGCGCCTTGATCCACACCAGTCCCATGTGCACGCGGCACGGCTCGGCATACACGCCGATGGCGACGACGGTGCCCGCCTTGCGCGTGAGCCGGATGGCGAGGTCCAGCGCATCCGGGTGCCCGACCGCGTCGATCGCCGCGTCCACGCCTCGGCCACCGGTGAGCGCTCGCACGACATCGCGCGGACTCTCCTCGGTGAGGTGGACCGCGACCGCGCCGAACTCCCGGGCCACCTGCAGGCGCTCAGCGACGGTGTCGACCGCCACCACGGGGCCTGCGCCCGCCGCCACCGCCACCTGGACGGCGCTCAGCCCCACCGGGCCGAGCCCGAGCACCGCGACGCCGTCGCCGGGTCCGATGTCGCTGGATTGCACCGCGTGGTAGCCGGTGCCCATCACGTCGCCGGCGAACAATGCGACGTCATCGGAGACGCCCTCGGGCACCTGGCGCAGCGTCAGGTTGGCCATCGGGACCAGCGCCTGCTCGGCCTGCGTCCCCTGGAGGGAGCCGAGCAGCTCGCCGTGGCCGAACACCCGCATGCGGTCGCACTTGTGGTAGGTGCCGCGCAGGCAGTAGAAGCAGGTGCCGCAGGCCGTGTGAAAGCAGCCCAGAACCCGATCCCCGACCTTGACCCGGGTGACATCGTCGCCGGCTGCGGTGACGGTTCCGACGAACTCATGGCCGATCGTGAAGCCGGGCTCCATCTTGACCCGCCCGTGGTAGATGTGGAGGTCGGAGCCGCAGATCCCACTCGCCGCGATGGCGACGATCGCATCGTCGCGGCTGGAGAGCTCCGGGGCGGGACGCTCGTCGACACGGACCTCGTTGGGCGCTTGGAAGGTGACGGCTCTCACGAGGCCTCGTAGGCAAAGAAGCCCTCGCCGGTCGGATGTCCGATCCGCCCTGACCAGCCCAGCCGTCGCAGCAGCGGCGCGACCCGGTAGCGCTCCTCGCCGTGCTCCTCGTGCAGGGCGTCGAGCACGCTGATGACATGGTCAAGGCCGATCTCGTCGGCCCACGCCAGGATGCCGCGCGGGTAATTGAGTCCGTATTTCACGCCGGTGTCGATGTCCTCGGCACTCCCCACGCCTTCGCCCAGCGCAAAGGCGGCCTCGTTGACGACCTGGCAGATGATCCGGCCAAGCACGAGCCCGGGCGCGTCGGCGACCCACTCGGTGTGCTTACCGAGACTGGCAAAGAACCGTTCGGCGGCCCCCGCCGCGGAGTCGGCGGAGTCCGGGCCGCGGGTCAGCTCGACGAGCTGGGTGGAGTCAAAAGGAGGGAGAGCATGGAAGCCGACCGCCGATCCACCAGGATCGAGCGCCGCCAGCGACCCGGCGGCGCAGCAGATCGCCTGCGGCGCGCCCTGCAACGGGGCGTCGGGCTCCTCGGGACCGGTCAGGTCGAGGATCAGGAACGGAGCCAGGCCGTCGACCGCCTCGGCCGGCGAGCTGACCTCCCAACCGGCGTCGGTGGCGGCGAGCGCGAGTTCGAACGCCAGCTGGGTCTCGCCGGCGATGACGATCAGGCCGTCACCGCCGCCGGGCTCAGGGGCATCCGGGTCGGGCGGCCGGTGCTTGCCGCCTTCGGGGTACTCGTAGTAGCCCCGGCCCGACTTACGGCCGGTGCGACCGGCGGCGACCGTCCGCGCGGCGATCGGCGACGGCCGCCAGCGCGGTTCGCCGAAGCTCTGCTCATAGAACGAGCGGCTGATGTCAAGGCCGACGTCGACCCCCACGAGGTCCATCAGCTCGAATGGACCCATGCGGAACCCGCCGCCGAGCCGGCAGATCCGGTCGATCTGCTCAAACGGTGCGATCCGCTCGGCCATCAGCTTGAGCGCTTCCAGCGAGAACGGCCGGTTGCAGCGGTTGACCAGGAAGCCGGGACCGTCGATGGCGTCGATCACGCGCTTGCCCATCGCCTCGCCGGCGGCACGCGCTGTGGCCAGCGCTCGCTCGGAGGATTGGATGCCGGAGACGACCTCCAGCAGCGCCATGAGCGGCGGCGGGTTGAAGAAATGCATGCCGACGACGCGGTCGGGATGGGTGGCCCCGGTGGCCAGCGCGGTGACCAGCAGCGACGAGGTGTTGGTGGCCAGCACGCACGAGTCGGCCACGATCTCCGAGAGGCTGCCGAACAGCGCCCGCTTGATCTCCAGGCTCTCCGGCGCCGCCTCGATGACCAGCTCGCAGTCCGACAGCTCGGACATCTCACCGGCGGCCCTGAGGTTCCCCTTCGCCGCGTCGGCCTGCGCTTCGGACATCCGGCCGCGCTGCACCTCGCGGTCGAGCTGGCGGCGAATCCGGTCGGTGCCGCGGGTCAGCGCCTCGGGGTCGGGATCGTGCAGCCAGGTCGTCATGCCGGCCACGGCGCCGAGCTGCGCGATGCCAGAGCCCATCGTCCCGGCGCCGGCGACGCCGAGGACTGTGGGCGCGGCGGGCTCGGGCGCCGCGCTCACGAGGGAACGAGCGCGTTGATGCCGGTGAGCGCACGCCCGATGATCAGCTTCTGGATCTGCGACGTCCCCTCATACAGAGTGGTGACGCGGACGTCACGGAAGTAGCGCTCCACCGGGTGGTCATCGACGTAGCCGGAGCCGCCGAGCACCTGAATGGCGGTGGTGGCGCAGGTGTTGGCGGCCTCGGTGGCGTACAGCTTGGCGATTGAGGTCTCGGTCGAGTTCGGCTTGCCGGCATCCTTGAGGTAACCGGCGCGGTAGACGAGCATCCGCGCCGCATCGGCCTGCACCTTCATGTCGGCGAGCATCCCCTGCACCAGCTGGAAGCTGGCGATCGGGCGGCCGAACTGCTGGCGCTCCTTGGCGTAGCCGACGCAGTAGTCGACGCAGCCCTGGCAGATCCCCACGCAGCCGGCGGCGACGCTGTAGCGCCCTGACTCCAGCGAGGTCATGGCGATCTTGAACCCGTCGCCGATCTCTCCGAGCATCGCGTCCTCGGGAACCTCACAGTCGCTGAGCGAGATCGCCGCCGTATCGGAGCCGTGCAGCCCCAGCTTGCCGTGGATCTCCTGCGGTTGATACCCGTCGTTGCCTTCGGTCTCGACCAGGAAGCACGCCAGCCCCTTGTGGGCTTTGTCCGGATCGGTCTGGGCGAAGATCATCGCCAGATTGGCGTGATTGCCCATCGAGATCCACATCTTGGCGCCGTTGATGACCCAGCCGGAATCGGTGCGCTTGGCGCGGGTGCGCTGATTGGCGGCGTCCGAGCCGGTATCGGGCTCCGTCAGGCCGAAGCAGCCCAGCCATTCGCCAGAGCACAGCCGGGGGAGGTACCGCTGCTTCTGCTCCTCGGTGCCCCAGCGCACGATCGCCGAGCACACCAGTGAGGTCTGGACCGAGACGACCGTCCGCATCGACGAGTCGCCGCGGCCGATCTCCTCGACGATCAGACCGTAGGTGAGATAGTCGAGGCCCGCGCCGCCGTACTCGGTGGGCACGATCGCCCCGAGGTAGCCCTGTTGGGCGATCTTGGCGACCAGATCGGTGTCGAAATGCTGGTTGCGATCGTTGTCGCGGGCCCGCGGCACGATCTCGTTGTCGGTGAAGGCTCGGGCGGTTTCACGGACGAGCTGCTGCTCTTCGGTCAGTTCGAAATCCATGGGGCGAGAACCTACACCAGCCCATGCCCGGCTCGGCGCACCGGCGCGCGACGCGGCCGGCCCCCACCGCCGCATGCGGGCAGTGAGGGCCGGTGACCGTTGGGGCCGAGCGGTTACTCAGCCGATTGTCGTGTGGCTCAGCCGGTCGGAAGGGAGCTGAGCGACGGTTGGGTGACGTCGATCGTGACCGGTGTCGAGGCGCCCCCGATGTTGGCGGGGCCACCGGTGATCCGCGTACGGAACTCCTTGGTGCCCGCGGTCCCGAACGTCCGGTTGAACTGGTAGTTGGATGCGGAGTCGACATACCGCGTCTGCACGGTGTGCCAGTCGTTGTCCTTGCCCAGTCGCTGCAGGTAGATCACATGACCGGCCTTGTCGGGGGAGACATTGCCGGAGAAGGTGACCGAGCCGCCGACCGTAGAGGTCTGCGAACTGGCCTGCATGGTGACGACGTCCTGCACGCCCTCGAACAGCACCGCGGTGTGACGCGCGGGAGCGAACGTGGTGCGCACCTGGTAGAGCTGGTTGGTCGTCGAGGAGACATTGGCGAAGCTGTAGGAGCCGTCGGCCGCTGTCGTCGTGGTGGTGAGCTCATGGAACGCGCTCGTGCCCGGCTGGGCGGCGAACAGGCTGACGCTCGTGCTCGGCTCGGCGGTGGTCGCCCCGGGCTGGTCCAGGGTGCCGCTGATCGTGGCGCTCTGGCCGTTGGCGACGATCGGGTCCGAGGTCTGGATCGTGAAGTCCGGGACCTCGGTCTGCTGGATCACGACCGACGCGCTATCCGACGGCGCCGCCACGTTGCGGGCGTCGCGGCGGAACAGGACGCGGACGTTATAAGCGCCCGGCACCCGCCAGGCGAACGGGATGTTGTAGTCAGACGAGGCGTCCAGGCGCCCGCGCTTGATCGTGCGCCAGTCGTCGCTGGAGCCCTTCTGCGCCTGCAGCAGCACGATGTTGCCCGCGTGGTCGGGGGTCACGTGACCGCTGAACACGATCGGGTGACGGGTGAAACCGGTCGGCGAGCTCGCCGCCAGAGAGACGAGTGCTGCGACCCGCTCGTGGACCGTGCGGCTGTGGGTGAAGCCGGGACCCCGCACGAACCAGCTGCGGTTGGTCAGGACAACGCCCTCGGCACGGGTGAACTCGTACTGTCCGAAGGAGTTGGTCTTCCGGACCGAGATGAGTGAGAAGTGTCGGTTGGGATTGATCCGGTGATACAGGTAGATCGTCTTATTGGCGTGGTCTGAGCCCTTGAGCTGCCCGTAGATGAGCACCGGCTCTCCGGCGATGACGCTGTTTGGCACAGCATGGATGGTGAGTCCCCGGTTGTGCACCGGGGCCGCGCCGGCAATGCTCGGTGCGACTGCACCCGCAAAAGCGGTGAGTGCGCATGCGAGCACAGTGATGCGAAGACGCATGAAGCCTCCTTGACCCTGCAGAGTGGATATGTGCCGCGGGCTGAATGCCGGCCCGACTCAGGCCCGCGGGGATGTGACGCCCGCATAAACACGCCGTCAATCCGCAAAGTTTCGGTTGGATCGCCCGGAGGGCGATCCAATTGGCAATCCAAGGATCAGAGTGGGTGCTGGGGCGGATTCGGTGCCCGATCCTTGGATATGCCGGGGGTGGTGGGATCGCCCTGGGGGCGATCCCATTGGCAGATCTGACGATCTGCCGAGCTCCGGCGCTCCCAAGAGCTTCTTCCCGGGCGGGTTTAGACTCGCGGGCGGTGGACTCGTTTGCGCTCGTGATGCTCGCTGTGCTCGCCGGCCTGGTGCTGTGGGTCTGGATCCTGGGGCGCGCGAACCAGAACCGGGGCATGGAGCCGTTCGGGCTGCGCTCGGCACGGCAGATCACCGAGGACCGGGAGGCGCTCGAGGCCGAGGATCTCACCCAGATGCTCGAGGCCCACAACGCCCGCCGCCGCCGGCGTGGCGAACCTGATGTGACGGTTGCCGACCTGCAGCAGACGGTGGCGCGCGACCTCGACGAGCAGCGGCGCCGCCGCGAGTCATATCTCGCCGATCGGGATCTCGACCAACTCCTGGAGGCCACCAACGCGCGCCGCCGGGCCCGGGGCCTCCCGGAGCGCACGCGGGACGAGGTTCAGCAGGAGTTCGGATCCGGCCCCACGGCCGGGGCCTGAGACGGCGCGGGCGTGGCGCGCTGTCTGATCGTCGCGTGCGGCTGCCGCGGGCAGGCGCTCACCCGGGCGCTGCGCGCCGAGGGCCATGCCGTCAGGGGCACGACGCGCGACCCGTCCCGGGCCGCCGCGATCGAGGCCGCGGGGGCGGAGGCATTCGTCGGGGACCCTGACCGAGTCGCAACGCTCGGGCCGGCGCTCGCGCACGTTGGCGTCGCGTGCCTGCTGCTCGGCTCGGCCACCGGAACCGAGGAGCAGCTCACGGCGTTGCACTCGACCCGGCTTGACATGCTGCTGGAGCGCATGCTCGACACCACCGTGCGCGGGATCGTCTTTGAGACCGTGGGCACCGTACCTGCGCCGATCCTCGCGGAGGGGGCGCGGCGGGTACGCCACGCCTGCGAGCGCTCACTCATCCCGCACGTGCTGCTGACCGCCGACCCGGCCGGGGGGGACGAGTGGGTCACCGCCGCCGGCGCAGCGGTCGCCCAAGCGCTGCTCGGCCGGGATCAGTTCACGCGCTGATCGTCGCTCGGCGCCCCGCTGTCATGGTCGCGGCCGGCCCGGAGATCGGCGAGCAGCGGTCCGACGCGGTCAAACAGATCGGCGAGGATGCGCGCGGTCGCGCCCCAGATGAGGTCATCGCCGACGACGTAGGTGTCGGTCCGGATCGGGACACCCCGGCGCAGCAGGCGCCGCCGGCCGTAGCCGGCCAGCAGATCATCGAGTGACAGCTCCAGGACCTCGGCCACCTCACGGGGGCTGAGCGTCCACGCCATCCCCGGCTCGATCAGCCCGACGAACGGGTAGATCGCGTAGCTGGTGACGATCGTCGGTGTCGGCTGCAGCGCGCCGAGTACCTCGACGGCGCCCGGCGGCAGCCCGATCTCCTCCTCGGCCTCGCGCAGCGCCGTCTCCTGCAGCCCGGCGTCGGTCTCGTCAACGCGGCCGCCGGGGAAGGAGATCTCCCCGGGATGGCGCCGGAGATCCTCGCGCCGCTTGGTGAACACCGCGTGCGGGCGTCCGTCCTGCAGGTAGATGGCGACGAGCACCGCGGCATCGGTGCGGCCCTGCACGTCGAGCGATCCCGCCGCCTCCGGGCTCAACAGCACGCTCCGCAGCCGGTCAGCCAGCTCCGTGCGCGAGACGGCCATGCGGCTCAGGCGAGCGGGTTGAACAGCAGTCCGGTCGGCACCTTGGGGAAGAAGTAGGTGGACTTGGGCGGCATGCTCTCCCCGGCCGCGGCCACCTCCTGGACGCGCCCGACCGGCGTCGGCGCCATGAAGAAGGCTGCGTCGTACTCGCCGGCCCGCACAGACGACAGCGCCTGGTCGAAGTCCCGGGCGTACCCCAGGCCCTCGAAGTGGTCGATCGCCTCGTCGGAGAACCCGAGCGCGCCCTTGAGGATGACGGCCTCCAGCACCGCGGTGTCGAGCCGGCGGTACGGCGCGGCGCGGTCAGGCAGCGCGGCATCGGCGATCGCCTGGTCCCGGAGCGTGAGCATGAACGGCCGGCCGAAGTGTGCGTCGATGTACCCGATCCGCACCGTGTCGCCGGAGGGCGGCGCCAGGGCGGCGTCGTCGGTGAGCTCCTCGATCTCGAAGTCACGCCGGATGGCGGTCGCCAGCGCCTCCTGCTGCCCGCCGGTCAGCCCCTGCACCAGCCGGTGCGTCGGGAACACCGTCAACCCCGGGTCCTGCAGGGCGACGAGGCACATCAGCACGTAGCGATGGGGACCCTCGCCGCCGATCTCCTCGGCGTACACGCGGGCGGTCTCGTAGCGGTGGTGCCCGTCGGCGATCAGCAGCTCGGTGTCCCGCAGCGACGCGGCGAACGTCTTGATCACGGCCGGATCGGTGATCTGGCCGAGCCGGTTGACCGTCCCATCGTCGTCAGTCGTCTGTGCCCACGGCCGGGCGGAGGCCAGCGTCGCACCGGCGAGAGCATGGTCGTCGGAGTACAGCGAGAAGATGGGGGAGAGGTTGGCCCGGGTGGCGCGCGTGAGCCGCAGCCGGTCCTCACGGGGGCCGGGATGGGTGCGCTCGTGGGGCCGGATGCGGCCGGCGCCGTACTCCTCCACGCGCACGCGCGTGAAGATCCCCTCCCGCGTGCGCACGCGGCCATCGGGTCCGGTGTAGTCCTGGGACAGCGTCCACAGCGCCGGCTGCTCGTCTGCGACGACGACGCCCTCGCTGCGCCAATCCGTCAGCAGTGCCGCCGCTCGGTCGTAACGGTCCTCGTCGCCGCGGGGCAGGTCGATGCGTACGACGTTGTACGGCGATCGAGCTTCGAGCGCGGCGCGCTGCTCGTCGTCGATCACGTCATAGGGCGGCGCGACGACGTCCTGCAGGCCGCCGGTGCGGTCCAGCTCGTAGCGCAGCGCGTGAAGGGGGGCGATCTCGGCCATCGACGGCGCCCGAGGCTACTCGACCCGCCGCCCGGAGGCTGCGCCGGGCGATCAAGCCGGTTGATTACACTCGGCGGGCAGCGGGGCGTAGCGCAGCCTGGTAGCGCGCCTGCTTTGGGAGCAGGAGGTCCCGGGTTCAAATCCCGGCGCCCCGATCAATCGATGCGCAACAGCGGCGTGATCTCCGCGGCCGACCCGTCGGCCGGCGCCGGGCCACCGGCGCCGGCGTGTCCGGGCTGCGGCGTGGTGCTACCCGCCGTCGACGGACCGCTGCATCCGTACATGACCGGGTCGGCGGCATGCTGGGAGCGCTACGGCGAGTTGCTCGCCGCGCAATACGCCGACCCGGACCGGATGACGTTTCACCAGCTTGTCGTCGACGCCTACGCGGTACAGCACCCCGGCGGCGAGGACCCGCGGGCGATCCGCTCGGTGGGCATTCACCTGATGACGCTGTACCTGTTCCTGGAGCGTGGCATCGATCCCGCGCGTGGGCCCGAGCTGCATCGCCAGATGGTCACCCGGCCGGCATTCGAGCGCCTCGATGCCCCGTCTGACCGCGGGGCGCTCACGGTCTGCGACGTCGCGGTGACGGGGTCCGCGCCGGCGGCGCGTGAGGCCGCTTATGCGTGGGCGTGGGCGGTGTGGCGTGCCTGGTCGTCGCACCACGCGACGGTGCACGGCTGGCTGGCGCAATCGGGCCTGTGACGCGCGTCAGTAGTGGATCGGGCCGAGCGTGCCGCCGCCGGCCGCGATCGCGTCACCGGTGAGCGCGACGCTGAGCGGACTGGCCAGGAACGTGACCACGGCGGCGTCATCGCCGGTATCGGCGGGCAGCGAAATCACCCGCCGCCCCCAGGACGCGGCAAGTTCGGCCGCGGCCGCCTCGGTGGCGGCGACGTCGCGGGCGACGAGTCCGACATCGCACCCCTCGGCGGCGAGCGCCGAGGCGATCGCACGGCCGATCCCGCGGCTTCCGCCGGTGACCACCGCTCGGCGTCGGGTGAGCTGCAGGTCCATCGGTCTCACTCCAGGAGTGCCGCAGGCGACGGCCGCGACGGTCAACATCGGCGGGGTGATCTCGAACCCGGCGACACCCGACCGTGCCTATCGCCGCCTCTGGCGCCGGCCCCGCTATCCGGGCTTCGTGCTGACCGTGTCGCTGTCGCGGACGGGCGGAGCGATGTTCAACACGTCGGGCGTTCTGCTCATCCTCGCCCGGACCCACAGCGCGCCCCTAGCGGGTGCCGTCGCCGCAGCGGCGGTCGTCCCCGGGGCGCTGAGCGGTCCCGTCCTCGGCGCCTGGCTGGACGTCGTTCACCGTCGCCGGGCGCTGATCGTGCTCGACCAACTGCTCAGTGTTGTGGCGCTCCTGCTGGTGCTCGCGTTGGCCGGACACGCGCCCGGGTGGACGCTGCCCGCGGTGACCGTCATCTACAGCATCACCCGGCCGCTGAGCACAGGCAGCTTCTTCAGTGCGCTCGCCGAGATCGCGGGCCCAGAGCTGCTTGATCCGGCGAGTGCGATCGAGGCGACGAGCCTCAACCTGTCGGTCATCCTCGGGCCGGCCCTCGCCGGGATCCTCGCCGGTCTGATCGGTCCGGCGCCGACCATCGAGGTCCAGGCGGCTCTGACGCTGTGCGTTGCGGGCCTCGTCGCCGCCAATCCGGCGTTCGAGGCGCGCCCGCCCGATCGCAGTCCGAGCCTCTCGGATGCGCTGCGGACGGGCATTCGGGCCCTCGCCGGTCATCCCGTGCTCAGGGTGACGTCGCTGTCGAGCAGCCTGGCGGGGTTCGGCTGGGGGCTGATGCTCGTCGGGTTCCCCCTGTACGCGGTGCAGACCCTGCACGCACCCGCCCACGCGAGCGGCTACCTGTGGGCGGCGGTCGCTGCCGGCTCGATCCTCGGGACCTTCGCTCTGCGCGGGTCGCCGACCCCGAGCCGGGTCGGTATCTCGTGTGCCGCGGTCGGCCTCTCGGCGCTGCTCTGGCCGCTGGCGGGAACCCTGGCGGTCGGGATCGCGCTGATCACGTTCACCGGCGTTGTCGAGGGGCCCGCCTACTCAGGATGGATCGCCCTGCGCCAGCGCCACGCCCCGCCGGCGGTGCGCGCCCAGGTGATGACGACGCTGACCGGAATCGGAGGGCTGGCGCTCGCCGCCGGCGCCGCGCTCGGCGGGACGCTGCACGATCCGGTCACCCTGATCCTCATGCTGACGGCGGTCAACCTCATCGCCGCGGCGGTGTCGTGGTCGGCCAGAGGCCGGGGCCCCTCCGAATCGCCGTGAGCACATCACCGCGCGCCGCGTCGCCGTTTACCCTGAGCGCGGGCCCCCGTAGCTCAGCTGGATAGAGCGACGGCCTTCTAAGCCGTGGGTCGCAGGTTCGAGTCCTGCCGGGGGCGCTGA
>JBAWFG010000552.1:0-3775 GCA_049591655.1 Solirubrobacteraceae bacterium | reverse complement strand
TCCAACAGGTTCTTGAGCGCAGCGGGCAGCGCGCCGGCGTACTCGGGGGTGCAGATGAGCAGCGCGTCGGCGGCGGCGACCGCCGCCCGCATCGCGCCGACCCGGGGGTCGACAGCGACGCCCTCGCCGTCATCGTCGGGGTTGAACAGCGGCAGGTCGCCGATCCCGTCATACAGCTCACATCGCACGCCATCCGGCGCCAGCGCGGCGGCGGTGCGCAGCACGGCGGTGTTCGTCGAACCCGAGCGGCCGCTGCCGGAGATGAGCAGCACCGAGACGGGGGCGGCCGGAGCCTCGGGCATCAGGGGGCGGCGGGCTCCAGCGAGTCGTCGCCGCCCGCCTCGCGCATCACCCGGCGATCGCCCTTGACACGGTCGCCGAGGTCGATGTTGAGCAGCTTGCTCTCGGTGAACGTGTCAAGAAACCAGCCGGACAGCTCACGCCCGACGCCGCTGTGTCCGGTGCCGCCGAACGGTGCCAGCTGATCCCAGTAGTTGGTCGTCTCGTTGATGTTGACGGTGCCGTGCTGGAGGGCCTCACCGACCCGGAAGGCGGTGGCCAGGTCCCGGGTGTAGACCGCGGCGTTGAGCCCGAGCTTGGAGCTGTTGGCGATCTCGATCGCCTCGTCGGCTGAGGCGACCTTGATGATCGGCGCCACCGGCCCGAAGGTCTCCTCCTGAGCGATGCGCATTTCCGGCGTCACGCCGACGAGAACCGTGGGCGGATAGAAGACACCGTCGGGTTCCCCGAACTGGACGACCCGCGCGCCGCCCGCCCGCGCCTCCTCGACGTGCTCGACGACGCGCTGCAGCGTCGCCTCGTTGCAGAGCGGCCCCATCTCGGTTGCCTCGTCGCTGGGATCGCCGACACGCAGCTGGCCTGTGCGAGCCAGCAACTTCTCCACAAACGCATCGTGGACGTCGGCGTGCACGAGGATCCGCTCCGCCGACGTGCACACCTGGCCGGCCAGGTAGAAGCAGCCGACGACCGCGCCCTCGACGGCAGCGTCGACATCGGCATCGGCGAGCACGATCTGCGGGCCGTCGCCCCCGAGCTCCAGCAGCTGCTTCTTCAATCCGGCCGCCCGGGCGACCCGGCGCCCGGTCGCCGTGGAGCCGGTGAAGAACACGCAGTCGACGCCCTCTGACTCAGCCAGCGCCGCGCCGACCTCGCCGTATCCCTGGACGACGTTGAGCACTCCATCAGGGAAGCCGGCTTCGGCGAACAACGCCGCGAGCATCGTGCAGCTGACTGTCGCCCATTCGGAGGGTTTCCACACAACCGTGTTGCCGGCCGCCACCGCGTGTGCGATCGCGATCGAGGCGATGTCGGTGGGAAAGTTGTAGGGCGTGATCGCCGCCACCACGCCGACGGGCCGGTGGGAGAGCAGCAGCCGCTTGTTGTTGGAGCGCTCCTGGGTTGAGGGCAGCGTCATCCCCCGGTGGCGGAGCACCTCCTCGGCGGCCTTCTGGTAGGAGGGCGCCGTGTACTCCAGGATCTCCTCCCGGGTCTCGTTGATCGTCTTTCCGGTCTCCAGAGTGATCATCTGGGCCAGCTCCTCGCCGCGCTCCAGGATGAGGAGGTGCAACGCCCGAAGCCGCTCGACGCGCTCCACGACCGACAGGCCCGCCCATTGGGGCTGCGCGGCGCGGGCTGCGGCGACCGCCCGCTCGGCGTCTTGCACCGTGCACCGGCGCGGCGTGGCGACGGTGCGGCCAGACCACACCGAGCGCAGCTCCATCGGCTCGCCGCTGCCCTCCACCCACGCGCCACCGATGAGCGCTTTGACCGACAGCTCCTGCGTGATCGCCATCTCAACCTCTTCGTTGTCCGGTTCAACGTGCCCGCCGAGCTTAGGCTCCGACCCCGGCTCTGGCCCCCCGCCTGAAGTCTGAACCGCGCACCGGCTCTCATACGACCTTACGTCCGCGGCCTGCCGACACGGGGCCGGACCGCCTCGCCTCCGAGTCCGCTTCCCCGTCTGGTAGGCGGTTCGTACACCGGTACGACACCCGCCCCGCGGATGTGACGACCATCTAGTTGTTGGTGAAGTGGGCGCCGACAAACTTGCCGCGGCAGTTCCACCGCAGCGAGGAGGAGACACGTGGACCAGGGCACCGATGGACGGCGAGATTTCGTCGACGAAGAGGTCATCCAGGGATTTGTCGGCCAGGTCGAGCCGGGAGGCGCCATCAGCACGGCCGTGGCCGTGTGGTGCGTGATCCTCAGCATCGCGCTCGCCATCGGCGCCTCCCTGTGGTGGAGCATCGCCCACTGAGCGCCTGAGGAGCTACTGACATGGATTCAACGATCAAACAGTCCTCACGTGATTACGGCGAGGGTGTCCTGCCCATCCCCGCCTCTGAGCGCTACGCCGGGGGCCTGACGATGTTCTGGCTGTGGTGTGGGGGCAACATCCTGCTCACCACGTTCCTGCTCGGCGGCTACTACGCCACCGCGCTCGGGGCGGTGGGCATGATCGTCGTCACCATCGCCGGCTCGACGATCGGCAACCTGTTCCCCTCGCTCTCCGGACTGCGCTCGGCCCGGTACGGAGTCGACGAGTACGTCGGAATGCGCTCGACGTTCGGCACCTTCGGCGCCTACATCGGGATCCTGCTGCTCGTGTTCGTCAACTTCGGCTGGATCGGGATCCTGGCTTCGGTCGCCGGCAACTCCGGCAAGGCCTCGCTCGCCGAGCTCGGCGTGCACTGGAAGAGCTGGTACACCGTGTTCGCGCTGGGCTTCGGGCTCGTCGTCCCCACCGGGATGTTGTACCTCAGCCCCAAGTCGGTGTTCCGTCTGGTCAAGGTGGCGGTTCCGCTGCTGATCGTCTTCGCGGTGGTGCTGCTCGTCAAACAGCTCAGCCACTTCGGCTGGCACGCGATCAGCGCCAAGAAGCCTGATCATTCCGTCTCCTGGCAGTACGCCCTGGAGGCCAACATCGCCTACGCGGTCTCGTGGTTTGCCTACATGGGGGCCTGGAACCGGTTCGCCAAGAGCGAGGCGGGAGCGTTCTGGGGTGCCTGGATCGGGCTGGCATTCATCGCGTTCCTGTTCGCGATCGTGGGCGGAATCGCGACCCTGACCACCGGGTCGGGCGACCCCTCGGTGTGGGCGACGCGCTCCGGGTTGGGTGTGCCCGCGCTGGCGATCATCATCCTGTCGACGATCATCAACAACGCCATGCTGCTCTACTGCTCGGCGATGGGGGTTCGCACAGCGTTTCCCAAGCTCAGCTACCACGCGCTGGTCATCGCCGTCGGCCTGCCCTCGATCGTGTTCATCTACGTCGGCTCCCTGCAGAGCAACTTCAACAACATCCTCACCGGCGTCGGGGCCCTGATCGCCCCGTACTGGGGCGTGGCGCTCGGCGATTACTTCCTCCTGCGCCGCCAGCGGATCGACCTCGCCGGCCTCTACCGGCGCGACGGCGGCCCGTACTGGTACCGGGGTGGCTTCAACCTGGTGGCGCTTGGGGTGTGGGCGGTCGGTGTTCTCCTATGGGTCTTCCTGGGCGGCTGGCAGTCGACCCTGAGCTGGCTGCACATCAGCGCCGGCGAGCCGTTCTTCAACAAATTGACCGCCACCGCCCCGGTGATCGTCGTCTGCGCGGTGGCCTACTGGCTGATCATGCTCGCGTTGGAATCGCGCCGCCCCAAGCCCGTCGCCGCGCCGGTGGTCAAGGACGACTCCCCCGCCGTGCCCGAGCTGGCGCGCTGACCGCGGACCCGGCGCCGGCGGCCCCTGTCCGCGGCGGCCCTCCCCCGGGGGC
>JBAWFG010000551.1:0-1737 GCA_049591655.1 Solirubrobacteraceae bacterium | reverse complement strand
CGGCAGAGCTGCCGGCAAGCGCGTCGACGGCGAACCGCCGCGCTGCATGCACCGACTGTGGGATCGCCGGGAAGGTCCGCATCCGTCTCACGACTGTGCCCCCAACTTCGCGGTCAAGCCCATTGCGCCGATCACGCGGCGCAGCAGCGGCGCTGGGTTGAGCAGCTCGAAATGATCGACGGCGCCGGCCCATCGAACCCACAGGGCGATGGCGGAACTGTCGGCGAACCGCAGGTCTGACACGTCGACCGTGAGCCGGGTCACGCCGTCGGCCAGCGCTGCGCGGACCTGCGCGTCGAGGGGGGCGATGCCACCCAGATCGAGTTCGCCGGCGATCGTCACGATGGCGTGATGATCGGGGGTGACCGCGAGGTCGAACGTGATCAGGGACTCGGGTTGAGCCTCTAGCTTGTCCATCGAACTCCTACGATCGCGATGTCGTCGTCAGACGATCCCCCACCAAGCTCGGAGACGAGCCTGGTGAGCAGGTCCGACAGGGGTCCATGATCGCCGGCGGCGGCGCGGCGTAAACGCTCCAACCCCTCGTCGATGCTCTCCCCTCGAACTTCGACGAGCCCGTCGGTGAACGCCATCAGCGTCGTGCCGGCACCGGGGACGACTCCCACCGTTGTGGACGCGTAACGGGATCCCGTCTCGACCCCGATCGGGAGCCCCACCTCGGCGTCGATGAAACGTCCATCGCCGTTGGAGAGCAGCAGGGGGGGCAGGTGCCCGGCGCTGGTGACCGTGATCTCGCCCTGCTCAGGATCCACGAGCGCGCACAGCACGGTGGCGAGCTGGCCGTCGTCGGCGACGTTGACCAGATGGGTGAGCTTGTTGAGGATCAGCTCGGGCGGGTCGCTCTGGGCGGCGTAGGCGCGGATCGCAAAGCGCAGCGATGCCATCGTCGTCGCCGCCCGCAGCCCGCGGCCGGACACGTCGCCGACGACGAGGAGCACGCGCTCGTCGCCGAGCTCGATCAGGTCATACCAGTCCCCGCCGATCTCCACTCCCTGCTCTCCGGCCTCATAGCGCGCGCTCGCCTCCAGACCGGGGCGCTGTGGGAGACGGTCGGGCAGCAGGGCGTGCTGGAGGGTCTGGGCGATCCCGCGCTGCTCCGCGTACAGTCGCCGGTTCTCGCTTGCCGACACCTCGAGGCGCCCGGCCAGTTCCTCGGCGTTCTGTCGGCGGAGGTTGAGCCGCCGGGTCCCGAGCGCCGCCGCCACCGACAGCAGCGTGCCGAGCACGGCGATCATCCACGGCAGCCGCTGGGGTAGTGACCCGGCCAGCGGCGCCCGCGATCCCATCACGATCGTGAGGCCCGTGTCTCCGAAGCCGACCGTCTGGGCGGCGCTCGTCTCCTGTGAAGCGAACCCGGTCCGGTTGGAGACGAGCAGGTCGGCGGGGTGCTGGCCCTTGCCGAGGTAGATCGCGTAGTCCAGGCCGGTGAACGCTGAATTCTTCTGCAGCCGGGAGCGCCGGCTGGCCGGCAGCGGCGCCTCGGCATAGGCGACATAGCCACCGGCCACGCCCGGGGTGCTGATCGCATACCCCAGCCGCGGCTGTGCCCCCTGCAGCAGGCCGATGACGCTGAGCGTCAGGCGGTGATCGGCATGGCCCAGGAACGCCTGCGCCCGGGCCGGCGTGGAGGCCAGCACCGGCGGCACGCCGGCCACCGCCACCGGGCCGGCGGCCAGGTCGCCGGCACGCCACAACGACATCGAGACGAACTGGTGG
>JBAWFG010000550.1:0-1947 GCA_049591655.1 Solirubrobacteraceae bacterium | reverse complement strand
GTGGCCTCCCGCCTCGGGGCCGCGATCGCCACGGTGTGCGCGATCCTCGATCCCGAGCTCGTCGTGCTCGGCGGTGGTATCGGGACCAATCCGATGCTGCTCAGCCCCGTCCGCGGCGCTGCCGCGGCGCTGGTGCCGATGACGGCGCGGATCGAGACGAGCCTGCTCGGGGAGCGGGCTGCACTGCAGGGCGCGATCGCCGTGGCGTTGCACGCCGCGCGCACCGCGCTGATACCGAACGGCGGCCCGGCCGCCTCCGGCCGGCGACAGCTGGTCTGACGAGACCGAAGGAGAGCGCATGGCCGCGATTGACATGGAGAAGGTCACCAAGCGATACCGCGACGGCACCAACGCCGTCCGGGAGCTCGATCTGGAGATCGCCGACGGTGAGTTCATGGTGCTTGTCGGCCCGTCGGGCTGCGGCAAGACGACGCTGCTGCGGATGATCGCCGGGCTGGAGGAGATCACCGGCGGGACGATCCGGATCGGCGAACGGGTCGTCAACGACCTCACCCCCCGGGATCGGGACATCGCCATGGTGTTTCAGAACTACGCCCTGTATCCGCACATGACGGTGGCCAAGAACATGGGCTTCGCGCTGCGCCGCGCCAAGGTCCCGGCCGGAGAGATCCGCGAGAAGGTGGCTCACGCCGCACAGCTGCTGGGGATCAGTGACCAGCTCGAGCGACGGCCGGGGAACCTCTCCGGCGGGCAGCGCCAGCGCGTGGCCATGGGGCGGGCGATCGTGCGTGATCCCAAGGCGTTTCTGATGGACGAACCGCTCTCCAATCTCGACGCCAAGCTGCGGATCCAGATGCGCGCCGAGATCACCCGGATCCAGCGGCGGCTGCAGACGACAACGGTGTACGTGACCCATGACCAGACCGAGGCGATGACGCTGGGGGACCGGTTGGCGGTCATGCGTGACGGCGTCCTGCAGCAGGTCGGCACTCCGGCCGAGCTCTATGAGCGACCCCGCAATCTGTTCGTCGCGGGGTTCATCGGCGCTCCGGCGATGAACTTCCTCGTCGGCGACCTCGCCGGCGAGGTCGTGCGCACGGCGCTCGGTGAGATCCCGGTGACGCGGGCGGCCGGGTCGGCCGCTCCCGCCGACGGCCGGCTGATCGTCGGCATCCGCCCCGAGGACTTCGAGGACGCGGCGTTTGCCGGCGACCGACCCGGGCTGCGCCTGCAGGCGATGGTCGACGTGCTGGAGTCAACGGGCTCCGATCTCTACGCCCACCTGTCGCTCGCTGGTAGCGATCAGGCGGGGCTGGACGCCCCCGAACTGCGTGAGGTGGCAGCGGCGACCAGCGAGGACGAGAACGGGCAGCAGACGGTGGCGCCCGAGCTGATCGCCCGGATCTCGACCGGCGGTGCGGTCCGGGAGGGCCAGAGCGGGGAGCTGTGGCTCGACGCCGAGCGCATCCACCTGTTCGATCCGGCCGGCGGCGAGCGCATGGCCGCCTGAGGCGGGGCGGGCGCATGGTCGCCATCCTCGGCGGCCTCAGCGCGGCACTCGCCTGGGCGCTGTCGACGCTGTGCTCCTCGCGCTCGAGTCGCATGATCGAGCCGCTGGCTGTCGTCGGCTGGGTGATGGCGGTGGGGCTCGTGGTCACCGCCCCGGTGGCGATCGGGGTCGGCGTCCCAGCGGCTCTGCACGGGATGACACTCGTCTGGCTGGCCCTCTCGGGAGCCGGCAACGTGGTCGGGCTCGGCCTCGCCTACCACGCGATGCGCGCCGGCCAGGTGGCGCTCGTGGCGCCGCTGGTCTCTGTGGAGGGCGCGGTCGCGGCATTGATCGCGATCGTGGCCGGCGAGCCGTTGGCCCCAGCGGTCGGCGCGGCGCTGGTTGTGATCGCGGCGGGGGTGGTCCTCGCCGCCGCCCCGCCTTCCCGGGCCTCGGGGACCGACCCGGCGCCGGCCGGACGTTTGCGGGCGGTGATG
>JBAWFG010000549.1:0-6492 GCA_049591655.1 Solirubrobacteraceae bacterium | reverse complement strand
TGTCGTCGACGGGGATCACCGCCTGGCCCTTGATGGCGACCGCCTGACCAAAGCTCGCGCCGAAGTCAGGGTTGGTCTCGGCGCGATAGCGCAGGTACCAGCTCGTGTCGACGTTGAGCGACTTGAGATTGGTGAGCGTCGGCTTGCTCGGACCGCCGGTGGCCGGGCTGGGCGCGATGGTCCGGAACCGTTCCAGACTGACCGGCCGATGGCCCTTGGACATCAGGTAGCCATTGATGAACGCCTGATGGCTCTCCTCGTCATCGGTGTTGTCGGAGATGTACTGCGGCATGTCGCTGTCGAGGTTCGTCAGCGCCGCCACGTAGGCATGGTTGGCGCCGTCGTGCGGGCGCTCACTGCCGGCCTGGCCACCGAACCCCGCGTACTGCTCCCAGAGGTCGCTCTCCAGGATCTCGGCCGCGCAGAGGAACCGCAGGATCGCGATGTCTCCGTCGGCCGGCTCGTGAGCTCGGTGCGTCCGGGCCGAGGCGCTTGACGCGGCGACCGCCGAGACTGGGACCGCTCCGGCGGTCGCCAGACCGGCCTGCATCAGGAAGGAGCGCCGCCCGACAACTCGATTCCAGATAGCCTGGAGGTGATCCGGCGTCGGCTCGCGCCCGTCGGCGTCCGTATGCGCGCGGTCGCGCATGTGCTGCGTTGACTGGTTTCGTCCCCCTGGTGGTGGGTGTGAAGTAACGGCCGGGCCCGATGCGCCGTTACTGACCAGACGCCGCGCTGCGATGCTTCCTTCCCGCCGACAGCCGCTCATCGAGCAGCGCGATCAGTTCGTCGATGACGATCTGCACCGGACGATCGGTTCGCAGCACAACGTGCGTCTCGGCCGGAACCTCGTCAAGCGGCTCCCATGAGCCGTGCGTGGCTGCGACGACCTCGGCGGTCGCATCCGATATCCGTGCCGTATCGTGCTCACGGGCGCGGGCCCGCTCATCCCGGACCGATTGGGGCGCCAGGCATTCCACGAAGATCGCCGGCCGGCCGGCGCCGAGACGGCGGGCGAAGCTCTCACGGTCTCGCCGGTGACGGAACGTGGCATCGACGAGGACACAGGGGGCATCGCCGAGCGCGCGTGCCGTGCGGTCGGCCAACTCGGCGTAGGTCCGCTCGCTGAACGATGGCGTGTAGGCGGCCGCCGGCGCCCGGGACCGCACCGGCACCCCGGCTATCTCCTTGCGCGTCACATCGGAGCTGATCACCGGCACCCTGGCGGTCCCCGCAAGCTCAGCCGCGACGTGGGACTTGCCGCTTGCCGGCAACCCACACAGGATCAGCACAAGCGGTCCGCGGGCGCGCCAGACAAGGCGCTCGGCGAGCGCCAGCAGCGCCCGTGCGGAGGCCACCGCCGGGCTGTCGGCCGTGGTCGTGGCGGTCTGCCGTGCCCTGACCAGGGCCACCTTGGTCCGCACCAGCGCGCGATGAGCCGCGTAGAACCACAGCAGCGCGTCGTCGCCGCAATCACCGCCGGCGCCGCGGTACGCGTCGATCAGGGCCCGGGCCGCCCCTTCGGCGTCACGCAGCGCGAGGTCCATCAGGAGGAACGCGAGGTCATCGGCGACGTCGATCGTTCGCAGCTGCGCATCGAACTCGACGCAGTCGACAACGCTGAGGACCGGGCGCAGGACCACATGCTCGGCCCGAAGGTCGCCATGGCCCTCTCGGACGGCGCCCCGCGCCCCCCGCTCGTCGAGGGCCGCGGCGTGCCCGCGCACGAACGCCCGCAGGAAGCGACCGACGCGATCGACCCGGTTCTGATCCTCATCGGCGGGCTGCTCGTGTGTCAACTCGGCGAGGTTGTGCTCGATCTCCCGCCTGACCCGGGCCGCTCCGTGGGGCTCGATCGCAACGGCACTGTCAAGGTGAAAGCGCGCCAGCGTCTCGGCGAGCTTGACCAGCTCGGCTGCCGCGACCTGATCCCGGCCCAGCGCGGAGGCGAGGGTCTGATCCTCGTCGTAGCGCTTCATCTCCACGAGGTGGTCGATCGCCGCGGGGTCATCGTCATCGGTGATCTGCAGGCCCTCACCGGATCGCACAATCGATCGCACACCCAGGTACAGGTGCGGCGCCAGGCGGCGGTTGAGTCGCATCTCCTCGCGGCACATCTCAGCGCGCCGCACTGCGGTTCCGTAGTCCACGAAATCGAGCACCAGCGGCTTCTTGAGCTTGTAGGCCCGCTCGCCGGCCAGGAACACCCAGGAGATATGGGTCTCACGCATCTGCACCGACGCCCCGTGGCCGTCGGCGGCGTGCAGGCGGCCGATCGCCCCGGCGACCTCGGCGGGGTCAGCAGCTATCCGGATCTCAGGACGTGGGGGACGGGCAATCGCCACACCCTACCCCGCGGATTTGCGGGGGGCGGGGCGAATCGGCCGAGTCCGTAGAACCCCCGGTCACGTCCAGCGCTCGTCCACGATGTGATCCGGTTCCCGTGCGGGTTAGATGCAACTGGACCGGCAACCGCGATACAAGGGCGCGATCCATGACGACGAGAGCGAATATCGGGACCGCCACGCCGGGCGACTGGGTCGAGGTGCGAGGAGTGCACGGCCAGCCGTCGCGACGGGGCCAGATCCTTGAGGTGCTCGGCCACGGCGAGCACGAGCACTATCGCGTGCGCTGGGACGAGCGCCACGAGTCGATTCTCTATCCGGCCGACGGCGTGGTCATCCACGCCGGCGAACCCACGCACTCCTCCCACTGAGGTGGCCCGCGGGTGGGACTGAACCCCGCCCGGGTGGCGCTGTCTGATCAGCTGTCGGCGCTCGGCGACGAGCTACGTGAGGCCGCCGGCGAGTGGCGTCCCTGGGACGACGCGCGCGAGGACGATCGGGATGCCAGCGCACGCAACCTCATGCAGTACCTCGCGCTGCGCGGGCACGACCTGCGTGAGCTCCAGGATGGGCTGGTCGAGCTCGGGCTCTCATCGCTCGGGCGCAGCGAAGGTCACGTCCAGGCGACCGTGGATGCCGTGCAGGCGGCGCTGAATGCTCTGGAGCGGCGACCGTCGTCGCGACCGAGCCACCCCGCGCCGGTCGGGTTCGCCCGCAGTCGGGAGCTGCTGGCGGAGCGGTCTGACGCTCTGCTTGGGCCGGTCCGCCGCGGACGACCGACCCGCATCATGGTCACGATGCCGGCCGAGGCCGCCCACGACCCGGTCCTCGTCGGCGAGATGCTCGTCGCCGGTATGGACTGCGCGCGGATCAACTGCGCTCACGGGGACCCGTCGGAGTGGCAGGCGATCGTGGACACCCTGCGAGCTGTCGAGGTGGCGACCCATCGCCGGACCCGGGTCGTCGTCGATCTACCCGGACCGAAGCTGCGCACCGGTTCCCTCCCGTCCCACGCGCCCGCCGACCGCAAGGGGCCCTACCTGCGGCTGGCGGTCGGGGATCGCCTGGTGCTGACCCGGGAGTCCGAGCCACCCGGCGTCACCCCCGGCACCGCGGGGCCGCCGCGCATCGGGTGCTCGCTGACGGAGGCTTTCAGCGCGACACGCCGCGGCCACCGGATCTGGTTTGACGACGGCAAGCTCGGGTCGGTGGCGGAGTCTGTCGACGATGACGCGATCGAGCTCCGGATCACCGCGGCTCGGCCAAAGGGTTCCAAGCTTCGTCCCGGCAAGGGCATCAACCTTCCCGACGCCACGCTCGACATTGACCTGCTGGGGTCAAACGGTGAGCCGGCACTCCGGTTCGCGGCCGCCGTCGCCGACGCCGTCGGTCTGTCGTTCGTCAGCCGCCCCCGTGAGGTCGAGCGCGTCAGCGAGTACCTCGACGCGCATTCGCGGCCCGGGGTCGGGATGATCCTGAAGATCGAGACGCGCCGCGCGACCGAGCATCTGCCCGGGCTGCTGCTGGCGGCGCTTGGCACCCAGCGAGCGGCGGGAGTGATGATCGCCCGGGGTGACCTGGCGGTGGAATGTGGCTACGAGCAACTGGCCGAGATCCAGGAGGAGATCCTGTGGCTCTGCCAGGCGGCTCACCTGCCGGTGATATGGGCCACCCAGGTGCTCGACCAGCTTGCCAAGACGGGACGGCCATCACGCGCGGAGATCACCGACGCGGCGATGAGCGTGCGGGCCGAGTGCGTGATGCTCAACAAGGGCCCCCGGATCCTCGACGCGATCGCGACCCTCGACGACATCCTGCGCCGGATGGAGCATCATCACCGCAAGAAGCGTCCGTTGCTCCCCCGCCTCCGGGTGTCCGACTACCAGCCCACCCCCCACTGAGGAACGGCTCACCACCTCGGAGACCGGGGCGGGTGCGCGCCCCGGCCGTCTATGGGCGCGCCGCCTCGAGCAGCAGCCGCTGTTCGGCGGCGGCCACCAGTCCGCGCGTCCGTTCCACGACGTCGACCGAGACCGAGATCGCATCGATGCCGGCGCGCACGAGCAGCTCCGCGTACTCGGGATGCACGGACGGGGCCTGGCCGCAGATCGAGGTCTGCAGACCGGCCGCGCGTGCCCGCGGGATCAGCTGGCGCAGGTAGTCGGTGACGGCCGGATCGCGCTCGTCGAATGTGTCGGCCAGGGTCGCCGAGTCGCGGTCGGCGCCGAGCAGCAACTGGGTGAGGTCGTTGGAGCCAATCGAGATGCCGGCGACACCGAGGGCGGCGTAGCGCTCGAGGTTGAACAGCACCGACGGGACCTCCGCCATCACCCACAGCTCAAAGCCGGGACGGGCGAGCAGCCCGGCGTCGGCGATGAGCTCCCGGCACCGCGTCAGCTCACGTGCTGTGCGGACGAACGGAATCATCACGTGGAAGTTGTGGTGGCCGGCATCCCAGACGCGGCTGATCGCGCGGAGCTCCAGTCGGAAGACGTCCGGATCCTTGGTGTAACGCAGGGCGCCCCGGTAGCCGATCATCGGATTGGCCTCTTCGGGCTCGAACTCCGCCCCGCCGCGCAGTCCGCGGAACTCGTTCGTGCGGAAGTCAGTGGTCCGATAGGTGACGGGCCGGGGGGAGAAGCCGGCGGCAAACGTGGTCAACGCCGCCGCCATGCGCTCGACGAACTCCTCCCCCCGGTTCTCGGCCAGCAGTGTCCGCGGGTGGGCGCCGTCAAGCGCCTCGACGAGCATCAGCTCGGCCCGCAGCAGTCCGACCCCGTCGACGTCCAGCGCAGCCGCACGCTCCACCTGAGAGGGCTCCGACAGATTGACGAGCAGCCGGGTCCCGGTGACGACGCGGGCGCCGGCGACGGCACCGGCGCCGGCCGGTGCTGGGCCGGCACTGACTCCGGTCAGGATCGCGGTGCCGGTGAGGACCGTCCCCTCGGTCGCATTCACCGTGATCAGCTCCCCGTCGCGCAGCTTCGAGGTGGCGTCGCCGGTGCCGACGATGCACGGAATGCCCAGCTCCCGGGAGACGATCGCCGCGTGGCAGGTCATTCCGCCCGAGTCGGTGACGATCGCGGCAGCCGTGCGCATCAGCGGCACCCAATCCGGAGCGGTCATGTGCGTGACCAGGACATCGCCGGTCTGCAGCTTGCCCGCGTCAGCCATCGTGCCGAGCAGCCGCGCGACGCCGGAGGCAGCGCCCGGTGCGGCACCGAGGCCGCGGACGACGATCGTTCCCTGCTCCGCGGAGCTCGACACCGACGCAGATGCGGCGGGGGTGGTCGCGGTCGTCGTGATCGGACGGCTCTGCAGCATCCAGATCGTCCCGTCGGAATCAAACGCCCACTCGGTGTCCTGCGGCGACCCGTATTCACGTTCGATCGTCACGCCGAGCTCGGCCAGTGCCAGCACCTCGGCGTCATCCAGGACGGGCCGACGGCCTTCCTGCGGCGTCAGCTCTCGTGTGGTCGTCCCGCCCGCTGCATTCGGTTCGATGATCAGTTCCTTGGGACGCACCGATCGCACCACGATCGCCATCTCATCCTTATCGACGACGTAGCGATCCGGCGAAACACGGCCGGAGACGACCGACTCGCCGAGGCCGAACGCACCCTCGATCACCAACTGGTGGCGATCGCCGGAGGCCGGGTCGATCGTGAACATCACGCCCGCGCGTGTGGAGGAGATCTGGCGCTGGACGACAACCGCGATGTCCATCCCGCTGTGCTCGAAGCCCCGCTTGCCGCGGTAGTAGATCGTCCGCGCGCCATACAGCGAGATCCAGCAGCGCTGGACGGCGTCGATCACGGCGTCACGCCCGCGGCAGTTGAGAAAGCTCTCGTTCATGCCGGCGAATGACGCCGACGCGGTGTCCTCACCGGTCGCCGAGGAGCGGACCGCGACCGGCGCCTCGGGATCGCCCGCGGAGAGCTCGTCGTACGCTGCGCCGATGGCGTCCGACAGCCAGTCGGGCATGTGGCTGTCGCGCACCGCCCGGCGCGCGGTCTCAGCGGCCTCCTGCAGTGCGTCCGTGTCCTCCACGTCGAGCCCGGAGAGCAGATCCTCCAGGCGCTTCTCCAGCCCGGTCACGCGTGTGGGCCCACAAAGCGTGCGGGCCCACACTGCCCGTTGTGCAATC
>JBAWFG010000548.1:0-11578 GCA_049591655.1 Solirubrobacteraceae bacterium | reverse complement strand
CCCGCACCGCTACGAGTCGCCACAGCGGCCGGCCCCTGGACGCTCACTACGCCAGAAACGCAATCGTCAGCTCGTCGGCGTCGGCCGGAACCCGCGGTTTGTGGACAATCCGGGTTGGCGTCGTGGGCGGTCTCCATCGGTCATTGCAACGAGGATGTTGTGGTGAGCGATCGGAGGTGTGATGGGCAGGCATGCGAGGGGCAGGACGTGGTGGTTGACGCCGGTGGATCGGGCGGTGATCGAGCGGCGGTTGCGGGCGGGTGAGAAGCCGCGGGTGATCGCGGCGGATTTCGAGTGTTCGCCCGAGACGGTGCGGCGGGTGCGGGGGGATCTGTTCTTGCGGCGGCGCGTGACCGATTCGGGGTTTCGGCTCTCGTTTGAGGAGCGGATCGAGATCTCGATCCGGGTCGCGCGGGGTGAGACCAACGCCGAGATCGGCCGGGCGTTGGGGCGGCATCGCTCGACGATCGGGCGAGAGATCACGCGGTGTCAGAGTCGTGGGCACTATCGCCCGTTGCCTGCGCAGCGGGGGGCGGATCGGCTCGCGCGGCGCCCCAAGCCGACTCGGCTAGCCGCCAATCCGGTGTTGTTAGCGGCGGTCGAGACGGGGTTGCGCAAGCGGTGGTCCCCGCAGCAGATCGCGTCCTGGCTGAGACGTGAATACCCCGATGATGTAGCGATGCACGTCAGCCACGAGACGATCTATCAGTCGCTGTATGTGCAGTCACGCGGGGAGCTGCGCCGCGAACTGACCGCCCAGCTGCGCCGTCGCCGGACCCGTCGCAAACCCCAGGGGCAGCGGGAAGACCGCGGGCGGATCACCGACATGGTGATGATCGCCGAACGGCCGCCGGAGGTCGATGATCGCCGGGTTCCGGGCCATTGGGAGGGCGATCTGATCCTCGGCGCCGGCGGCCGCTCAGCGGTCGCGACCCTGGTCGAGCGCCACACCCGTTATGTGCTGCTCGCCCGCCTGGAGGACCAGACGTCGGTGCACGTGACCGACGTGCTGGCCCGGCGGATCGCGGGTCTGCCTGATCATCTGGTCAAGAGCCTGACCTGGGATCAGGGCAAAGAACTGGCCGCCCACAAACAGTTCACCGACGCGACCGGCATCCAGGTCTACTTCTGCGACCCGCATTCGCCCTGGCAGCGCGGCAGCAACGAGAACACCAACGGGCTGTTGCGTGACTACCTGCCCAAGGGCACCGACCTCTCGGTCCACTCCCAGGCCGACCTCGACGCAATCGCTGCCGAGCTCAACGGCCGGCCGCGGATGACGCTGGACTGGTGGAAACCAGCCGAAAAGATGGCCCAACTCCTCGGCGAGGAGGTCCACCCCTTCCCGGCTTAAAGCGACCATCGCCGCTCCGCCTCGCCCTACGGGCTCGACTGCGCAACGAAGGTCGCTCCACCTAACACGGGACTGCCAGACTCCCACGTGTTGCGCTGACTGCCTGAGGCCAAGACTGGATTTTCCACAAAATGGGGGTCGGCCGTGAGGGCCGTGAGGGCTGTGAGGGCTGTGAGGGCCGTTAGGGCCGTTAGGGCCGTGAGGGCGGGGGTCGTGGGGGCGCGGAGGGCCCCCCGCGGGACGGTGCGGCGGCGTGGCTTGTGCGGTGATCGCCGTTCACTACTCTTGTGAATTAGGATTCACACACCGTCCGGCGACTGGACACACGCACCTGGAGGAGCCATGGCCACGATCGACATCTCAGATCCCGCGCGCGAGGTGCTCAACCAGGCGCCACCGCTGCAGCCCGCCAACCTGTTCGAGCTCGACCTGGCGCTCGGCGAGGCGCTTGACCGTGAGGGTGGGGGATGGGGCGCCGACCTCGCCCGGGAGGCGGGGGCCGCCGCCGGCAGCGTTGAGGCCACCGAACACGGCCGCCGGGCTGAGCGCAATGAGCCGCGCCTGCTGACCCATGACCGGTTCGGCAACCGGATCGACGCTGTCGAGCTCGACCCGTCCTGGCACTGGTTGCTCGCCGGTGCGGTCGCTCGGGAGATCCCGAGCCTGCCCTGGCGCCACCCCGGCCCCGGCGCGCACGTCGTCCGGGCGACGCTGTTCAGCTTGTGGAGCAATGCCAACGCCGGGGTCATGTGCCCGGTGTCGATGACCTACGCGGCGGTGCCCGCGCTGCGCGACGGCGCGCCGGAGCTCGCCGCCGAGTGGGAGCCACGGCTGACGCTGCCCGATTACGAGGGCGGGGCGCTGGCCGGGATGGCGATGACCGAACGACAGGGCGGGTCCGATGTGCGAGCCAACATCACCCGCGCCGACCCGGTCGGCGACGGCGTCTATGAGCTGCGGGGGCACAAGTGGTTCTGCTCCTATCCGCCGTGCGACGTGTTCCTCGTGCTCGCCCAAGCCCCGCGTGGACTGTCGTGCTTCCTCGTGGAGCGCGGACCCGGGATGGAGTTCCAACGGCTCAAGGACAAGCTGGGCACGCGCTCGCTGCCCTCCTCAGAGGTTGAGTTCCGGGGCGCCGAGGCGCGCCTGATCGGCGAGGAGGGCCGGGGGGTTCCGGCCATCATCCGGATGGTCAACCACACGCGCCTGGACTGCCTGCTGGGATCCACCAGCGGCATGCGCCGGGCCACGCTGGAGGCCGTCCACCACGCGCGCCATCGCTCAGCGTTCGGCGCGCCGCTCGTCGAGCAGCCGGCGATGCGCAACGTGCTCGCCGACCTGGCAATTGAGTCCGAGGCCGCGACCGCCGCCGCGCTCCGGGTGGCCCGCAGTTACGACGAGCCGGGGGAGGCGGTGTTCCGGCGATTCGCGACCGCGGTCATGAAGTACTGGGTGACCAAGCGCGCCGCACCGCACGCCGCTGAGGCGCTGGAGTGCCTCGGCGGCAACGGATTCGTCGAGGACTCCGGGATGCCGCTGCTCTACCGGGACTCGCCGCTGAACTCCATCTGGGAGGGGTCGGGCAACGTGGCGGCGCTCGACGTGCTGCGCGCCATCGTCAAGGAGCCCGAGGGGCTCCCGGCCTTTATGGCCGAGTGCGAACTGGCCGCCGGGGCCGAGCCGCGGCTCGACGCACACCTGCAGAGCGTGCGCGCGCGGGTGACCGACGCCTTCGCCGGGGTCGACGGCGCCGACGCCGAGCAGCGGCTGTATGACAGCCAGTTCGGCGCACGAGCGCTGGTGGAGGATCTCGCCGTCGCCCTTCAGGCATCGCTGCTCGTCCGCCACGCGCCCCCGGCGGTCGCCGACGCGTTCTGTGCCGGGCGCCTGACCGGCGAGCACGGCCGCGTCTACGGGACCCTGCCGGCGGGGGTCGACGCTGCGGCGATCATCGAGCGTGCGCTCCCGGTATGACCGCGGTGCAGTACACGGTCGACGGGCGGGTGGCGCGGATCACGCTCGACCGTCCCGAGCGCGGGAACGGCATCACGCGCGGGATGCTCACCGAACTCGAGCACGCGGTGGAGGAGGCCGACCTCGACCCGTCGGTTCATGTCCTGTTGCTCTCGGGCAACGGCAAGGGGTTCTGCGGCGGCTATGACCTCGTGCAGACTGCCGAGGAACAGGGCCGGCTGCGGTCAGATGAGGCCGCGGCCGCCCGGGCCACCGCCCCCGTCCCGGCCACCCCGCCCGCCCCCGCCGGCTCGCCGCTGGATCCCGACGTGATGGCGGCCAACCACCAGCCGGGCGCCATCTGGGACCCGATGGTCGACTACGCGATGATGAGCCGCAACGTCCGCGCGTTCATGTCGCTGTTTCACTGCGGCAAGCCGGTGGTCTGCAAGGTGCACGGCTTCTGTGTGGCCGGGGGCACCGACATGGCGCTGTGCTCTGACCTGCTGGTGATCTCCGCCGATGCCAAGATCGGTTACCCCCCGGCTCGGGTGTGGGGCTCGCCGACGACCGCGCTGTGGGCCCACCGGGTCGGCGCCCAGCGCGCGAAGCGGTTGCTGTTCACCGGCGATTCGCTCTCGGGCGCCGAGGCGGTGGAGTGGGGCCTGGCGATCGAGGCGCCGGCGGCGGCGGACCTCGAGGAGCGCACCGAGTCGCTCGTGGGGCGCATTGCCCGGCTACCCGTCAATCAGCTGACGATGATGAAGCTGCTCGTCAATCAGTCGCTGGCCGCGCAGGGGCTGCACGCCACGCAGGTGCTCGGCACCGTGTTCGACGGGGTCGCGCGTCACACCCCCGAGGGGTACGCGTTTGCGCAGCGGGCGGCGAGCGAGGGGTTCCGTGCCGCGGTTCGCGCGCGTGACGAACCGTTCGGCGACCTCGGACCGTCGACCTTCCGTGGCTGAGCGCTCGTGACCGTGATCGTCGGCCCGACCCGGGAGCGGCTGCTGGGCGCCGCCCAGGAGCTGATCGAGCAGGGGGGATACGCCGCAGCCTCGGTGCTGGCGATCGCCGATCGGGCCGGGGTGGCCTCGGGCACGCTCTACCGCCACTTCGCATCCAAGGAAGATCTCTTCGTCGAGGTGTTCCGCTCCGTCTGCGAGCGCGAGGAGTCGGCGATGCGAGCCGCCGCCGACCAGCTGCCCGCCGGGGCCAGCGCCATCGAGCGCCTGCAGACGGTGCTCGGCACGTTCGCCCGGCGCGCGCTGCGCAACCCGCGCCTTGCCTGGGCACTGATCGCCGAGCCCGTTGATCGCGGGGTCGACGCCGAACGGCTCGCCTACCGGGCGCGCTACGCCGAACTCATCGCCGCCGGGCTGCGTGCCGGGATCGCCTCCGGCGAGCTACCCGCGCAGGACGTCGAGCTCACCGCTGCGGCGCTCGTCGGTGGCTGTGGGGAGGCGCTCGTCGGCCCCCTCTCGCCGCTGTCAGGCGCGAGCCCGGACGCCGAGCAGATCATCACCGCACTGGGGGCATTCATCGCCCGCGCGGTGGGGGCGTCGTGAGCTGGGAGTCAGACGCAGTCCGGGTCGTGCGCGACGGTCCGGTGACGACGGTTCTGCTGTCACGACCTGAGCGCCGCAACGCTGTCGATGGTCCGACTGCCGCCGCCCTTGCCGCGGCGTTCCGGGAGTTCGACGCCGATCCGGACGCGTCGGTCGCGGTCCTGCACGGCGAGGGCGGAGTGTTCTGCGCCGGCGCCGACCTCAAGGCGGTCGGCACGGAGAGCGGCAACGTCGTTTCGGAGAGCGGTGAGGGCCCGATGGGCCCGACCCGGATGCGCCTGAGCAAGCCGGTGATCGCCGCGGTCGCGGGTCATGCAGTCGCGGGGGGCCTCGAGCTGGCGCTGTGGTGCGACCTGCGAGTCGCCGAGGAGGATGCGGTGTTCGGTGTGTTCTGCCGGCGCTGGGGCGTGCCTCTCATCGACGGCGGCACGGTCCGCCTGCCGCGGCTGATCGGCGTCAGCCGGGCGATGGACCTGATCCTCACCGGGCGCCCGGTGACGGCCGCCGAGGCCGAGCGGATCGGGCTGGTCAACCGCCTGGTCGCCACCGGCGAGGCGCTGAGCGCTGCTCGGCAGCTCGCCGCCGAGCTGGCCCGCTTTCCCCAGACGTGCCTGCGAGAGGACCGGCTCTCGCTGCTGGACGGGGAGGGCCTGGTGGAGGCCGATGCGCTCGCTGGGGAACTGGCTCACGGGCGACGCGTGCTGACCGATATGGAGTCCGGTCTGGCGCGGTTCAGGTCAGGTGAAGGCCGGCACGGTGCGTTTGATTAGCCGCGGCCGAGATGTGGCCCCAGCGCGAGTAGCGGACGACACCGCGCGTTGGTAGCACGTATGGCGTGTGCGGGAAGGATTGACCTCATTCTGCTCGGCGCCGGGGGCGGCGTCCACGATGTTTTGGACATCGTGGACGCGCTCAACATGGACGGCGCCAAGGTGAACATCCTGGGCGTGCTGGATGACAGTCGAGCGCGTGGTGAGGGGCATCTCGGTCTCGAGGTCCTCGGTGACCTGGCGTCATGCACGGATTTCGCCGGCGCGCAGTTCATCAGCACGATTCACAACGAGCGAGTCCACAAGCTCCATCCGGGGATCATCGCGCGCCTGGGCGTGCCGGCAGGCCGATTCGCCACCTTGATCCATCCGGGCGCAGGCCTCTCGCGCCGCGCGGAGATCGGGCGCGGAGTGTGCGTCGGCTATGGCGCCTCGATAGCGGGCGGCGTGGTCATCGGCGATCATGTGTTCATCGGCCCCAACGTCATCGTCGGGCATGACAGTCGCGTCGAAGCGCACGCTGTGCTCGCGGCCGGAGCGTTGCTCGGGGGCATCGTGCATGTCGGAGCCGCGTGTTATGTCGGTTCATCCGCCGCAGTGCGCCCACGTGTGGTTCTCGGCCGCGAGGCGCTGATCGGGCTTGGCGCAGTCGTCGTGCGCGACGTGCCCGACGGGGATGTTGTCGTCGGCAATCCTGCCCGTCGGCTCATTGCGAGCGATACGCAGGCCCGACGGCGTATCCAAGGCATCAAGTGATCGGCGCCGCCCTGTTGACGGGCGGAGCGCGCCGCCACGGCGCCTTTTCGTAGCGATAGCGGCCCCAGTCGCCGCAATCACGACGGGGTGGGTGCCCGAAAGAGTATCTCGCCAACGCACCCGTTTTAGTCGTTGACATTCGCTCCCAGACGGCGTATTCCGGGCGTAACCCCTCACCCCCCGGAGGAACAAGTGAATACGGACGTCCCCCGGCAGCGATGCCGGCGATTCCGGCTGCCCTGGATCGCGCTCGCTGTGGTCGTTGCCGCCAGTCTGCTGATCGCCGCTGCGCCGCAACGCGCGCTGGCGGCCGGCCTTGCCATCGACGGCTCGGTCAAGACCCACCAGTCGAACGCCGCGAACACGATCACCTCAGGTGCATTGTCGACAGCGAACGCCAACGATCTCGTGCTCGCCTTCCTCACCTCAGACGGCCCCGGGACCGGCGCCCAGAGCTTCTCCTCGGTGACCGGCGGCGGCCTGACCTGGAAGCTCGTCAAGCGCACCAACGCCCAGGCGGGGACCGCCGAGATCTGGGAGGCGACGGCGTCATCGGCGCTGAGCAACATCACTGTCACCGCGACCCGAAGCACGGGCGCATACGTTGGGAGCATCGACGTCGTCGCCTTCTCCGGAGCGGACACGACGACCACCGGCGCGGCCGGCAGCGCTGCCGCCGCCAGCGGAGCGCCGTCGATCTCACTGACCACGACAGCCGCCGGTTCCTGGGTCTGGGGCGTCGGCGACGACTACGACAACGCGATCACGCGGACGCCCGGGTCCGGTCAGACGGTGTTCGACCAGTTCCTGGCGAGCGTGGGTGACACCTACTGGGTCCAGAGTCAGACCGCGCCAGGCGGATCGGCGGGCACCACCGTGACGCTCAATGACACCGCACCCACGACCGACCGCTACGACTATGCGTCGATCGAGATCCGGCCCGGCGTGCTCGACACCGTGGCGCCGAGCGCGCCCGGCAATCTCAGTGCGCCCAGCGTCACGAGCAACTCGGTGTCGCTCAGCTGGTCTCCGAGCACCGACAACGTCGCCGTCGCCGGCTACGACATCCTGCGCGACGGCAGTGTGGTCGGCAACAGCACCGCGACGAGCTTCTCCGACGCCACGGTGAGCCCGTCGACCAGCTACCAGTACACCGTCGAGGCTTATGACGCGGCGGGCAATGTCTCGGCCCCATCCAACGCCATCAGCGTTTCGACGCCGGCGGCGTCAACCAGCCCTCCGGTGATCTCCCAGATCACCAGCAGCGCCATCACCTCAACTGCCGCGACGATCTCCTGGACGACCGACATCCCGTCAAGCTCCGAGGTCCTGTACGGGACCACCACGGGCTATGGACAGAACACGACGCCCAACCCGACGCCGGTGACGGCTCACAGCCAGACCCTCAGCGGGCTTACCCCGGGGACGACGTACCACTTCGCCGTGCAGTCGGCCGGCTCCACCAACAACACCTCCACCTCGTCCGACAACACGTTCGCCACCCAGGCAGCGAACATCACGCTGCCCGATATGCAGATCAAGGTTCCGACGAACAACATCTCGATCGGGACCAACAGCACGAATGGCCACCGGCAGCTGCAATTCACCCACATCACCTGGGATGCCGGGTCGGGGCCGTTCGAGATCGACCCGACCTACAACTCCCAGACGGGAACCTCGACGTTCACCCAGGCGATCTACCAGAGCCCCAGCCCGGGCGTGTGGAAGTTCGACCACAGCGTCCCGGTGGCCGCCACCGGGGTGTTCGACTCCCCATCGGACTACCAGTTCCCACTGACCAGGTTCACGCTCAACGCGGTCAACGCCGACGGCTCGATCGGCAGCCTCGTCGCCACGAGCCCGAAGACCGACTACTGCATCACCGGCGATACGTACGTCGGCGGGGTCGCCAACACCCCGAGCCAAACCTACATCCCACAGAGCAACTGCACCAATCCAAATAAGCCGCTCGGCTGGTCGGTGGGCTGGGGCGACCAGTACGACCAGACCGACAACGGCCAGCCGATCGACCTCACCGGCGTGCCGGACGGCACCTACATGCTGCGCGGCATCGTCGATCCCCAGCATGTGCTCACCGAAAGCAATCCCTCCAACAACGAGACCGACACCGAGCTTCAGATCAGCGGCACCACGGTGAGCGTGCTCTCACAGACGAACCCCGGGACGACGCCGCCGACGGTTTCGATGACCAGCCCGTCGGGCGGCGCCAACGTCTCGGGCACCGTGACGCTTCAGGCATCGGCCACCGCCGGGCCCGGGACCACTGTCACCTCGGTGCAGTTCCTGCTCGACGGACAGCCGCTCGGCAACCCCGTGAACAGCGCTCCCTACACCTACAGCTGGACGGTGGGCAGCACGTCATTGGGCGGCCATACGCTCAGCGCCCGGGTCACCGACTCGGCGGCAAACGTCGCGACCGCTGCGCCGGTGAGCGTCACCGTCGTGTCCGGAGGGGGTGGGGGCGGCGGGCCTGACACGACGCCGCCGACGGTGACGATCACCAACCCCACGGCTGCGGAGATCGTGTCCGGGACGACGCCGCTGGCGGCATCGGCCAGCGACAACGTCGCCGTCGCGTCGGTGCAGTTCTACCTGGACGGATCGCCGCTCGGCAGTCCGGTCACCGCGCCTCCGTATGCGATCACCTGGGATACGACCAAGGTCACCGGCGGCAGCCATGTCCTCTCGGCGCAGGCGACCGACACGAGCGGCAACGTCGGCACCTCGGCCAACGTGACCGTCACCGTGCAGAATCCGCCGCCGCCGATGACCTGTTTCGTCATGCAGGCTCAGCAGAGCGTCCATGGCAACGGCAAGGTCACCGCGCCGGCCTTCCACACCGCCATGGCGGGCGAGATGCTCTACGCGTTCGTCTCCAGCGACGGCCCCAACCGAGCCGCCGGCCAGCAGGTGACGGTGAGCGGAGCGGGCCTCACCTGGACGCTGATCAAGCGCGCCAACGGGCAGCCGGGCGACAGCGAGGTCTGGCAGGCGCGCGCCCCGAGCATCCTCACCAACGCGACCGTCACGTCGACGCCGAGCAGGTCCGGCTACCCCCAGGACCTGACGGTGATCGCCATGGAGGACGTCAGCGGCGTGGGCGCCTCGGTGGCTGCCTCGGCGGCGGGCGGTGCGCCGAGCACCTCGCTCGTCACCCGGGGTGGTACGTCGCTCGTATTCGCGGTCGGCAACGATTGGGATAACGCGATCCCGCGCACCCTGCCGAGCGGCTGGGCGCTGCTTGACCAGTGGACCAACCCCAGCACCGGTGACGACTACTGGAGCCAGTACACGAACACGCCGACCGGAGTCGCGGGCTCGACGGTGAGCGTCGGGGACACGGCGCCAACGTCGGATCGCTGGAACATGGTGGCCGTCGAACTGCTCAACAGCGGAACCTGACGAGCCCAAGACCGCACGGCGCGCGGCCTCAGCGACGGAGGCCGCTCGCCCACTCCGCCAGTCGCTCGGCGTGCGCCGCGGTCAGCCCGACCGCGGGCTCGGTGGCGACGAGCTCGGTCGCGGCCCGCCGCTGTGCAGCCCAGCGGTGACAGCTCTCATCGAAGGCATCGTCGATCCAGGCCAGCGGGCGGTCGGGGCCGGCGAACGCGTCGATCGATTCCAGTTTCCAGTGGCGGGCGGCGGCGGGCGCGGGCTGCTGCGGGCTGTCGAAGGTTAGGTGGCGCAGCCCGGCGGGTAGCCCGAGCGCCACCGGCAGGTACTCATCGGCCTTCTCCTCCCAGCCGCTGCACCACACGAGCTCGAAGCTGTCCTGGAGCCCGGCCACGAGATCCGCCGCTGTGAGCGAGAGGAAATGCGGAATCCCGTCCACCAACAGAAACCTCCCAGGCGGGGGCTGATTGCGGTCGAAACCGAACAGCGAGATCACCCCATCGATGTCGATCAGCAGGATGGGCACGGTCATAGGCGGCGCATATCCGGGCTTAATGTGGGTTGGGCAGCGTGTTCGGAAGGCACGTCCGGTCACGGGTTGCCGGAGTGTCCAGATCCTCGTGGATGGGTGCTCTGGGGCTCAAGCCCGCCCCGCGTATGCCGAAAGAGATGCGTAAGGCCGACGCCGGCCCCGCCAACTCATCGATCCAGGCCTTTCACTTTATGACTCCAGTTCTTGGCATCCTTCTCGCGCTCGCCTGCGCCCTGACCACGAACGTCGGCTTCCTGTTCAAGCACCGCGGCGCGTGCGCCGCGCCGCCGGTCGATATCCGGCACCCGCTGCGCTCGGCCAAGTCGCTGTTCGCATCCAAGCTCTTCTCGGTCGGGATGATGATCGCCGCAGCTGCCTGGATCTTCCACGTGGCTGCCATGGCCGTCGCGCCGCTGTCGCTCGTCCAGGCGGTGCTCGCCGGCGGGGTCGTGCTGTTGGCGGTGATGGCCGAGCGGTCCTTCGGACTGTGCATCTCACGCAAGCAGTGGATCGGCATCTGCCTCACGGCGGTCGGCCTGATCCTCCTGGGCTTCAGCCTCCCGTCGGTCCACGGCGCTCACTCGCATTTCTCGGTGCCGGCGATGATCGGCTTTGAGACGATCCTGCTCGCGGCCGGGACGCTGCTCATCATGGGTCCGCGAATCGGCGCTCCCGAGGAGCACCACGGGTTCATGCTCGGCGCCGCCGCCGGCATCCTGTTCGGCGTGTCTGACGTTTCGATCAAAGCGATCTCCGGCATGGTCGGCGCGCACGGACTGGTCGGGCTCGTGTGCCCCTGGTCGGTGATCACGCTGATCGCCTCGGTCGCCGCCTTCTACTCCTCCGCCAAGGGCCTGCAGGATGGCGACGCCGTCCCCGTGATCGCAGTCACTGGCACCGCCGCCAACATCTCGGGCATCATCGGCGGGATCCTCGTCTTCGGCGATCCACTGTCCGCGCATCCGCTGATGTTCGGCGCCGAGATCTTCGCCTTCGTGCTCGTGCTCTTCGCGGCGTGGCTGACCCCGGCCCCGGTGCGGGCCGCCGGTCCCGGCTCCGCCGTCGCCGTCGCCGTCTAACCGCGGGTCTGAAAAGCCGGCGCCCGCGGGGCGCGATAGAACCGGGGGATGCGCGCACCGCTCATCTCCCCGGCCGACCTCCACCGTCGGCTACGTGCCGACCCGCTCTCGCTGCTCGATGTGCGCTGGGAGTTGGGCTCCGGATCTCAGCCCGA
>JBAWFG010000547.1:0-4568 GCA_049591655.1 Solirubrobacteraceae bacterium | reverse complement strand
CGGGCAGCCCGCGGGGGCCGGGGAGGCAGTTCCCGGGCGCCGCCGGCCGAGCGGCTCACCCGGCGCGTGCCCACCGGGGCCTCGTTCGGCAGATCCTCCTCCGGCAGGGTTTCGTCCGCGGGGGCCTCGTACTGCGGGGCCTCGTACTGCGGGGCCTCGGGCGGCAGGGGAGCCGCCGCGGCGTGGCCGTCGTCAGCGACATCGGCCTCGGGAACGGGATCCGGCGGGAGCTCGGGCTCGTTGAACACGCCGTTGCGCCGGCGCTCACGCGCCTGGCGAGCGGCCTCGCGCTCCTCGGCGGTGCGTTCGGGGCCGTCAGCCATCACCCAGTGGGGTTGTCTGCGGTGTGCGGGAGCTGGCCAGCCACCCCTCGAGCAGGTGCGCGGCGGCCCGCGAGTCCTCATCGGCGCGGCCGCCGGTGCGCTCGGCCATCCGCGTGGTGAACCGCTCGTCGTAGAGCTGCACCGGGATGCGGATCGCCCGCGCCAGCGAGGCGGCGAACTCCCGCGTCTCGGCGGTCTGCGCCGTGTCGGAGCCCGACAGTGACACCGGCAGCCCGACGAGCACGAGTTCCGCGTCCAGTTCGGCGATCAGCTCTCGCAGCCGCGCGCGCCCGCGGCGGGACCCCGGCGCCGGCACCGCCTCCACGGGAGTGGCGAGCGTGCCGGTCGGGTCGCTGACCGCGCATCCGCAGCGGGCTCTGCCGTAATCGAGCGCCAGCACCCTCATGTACCTACCCAGCGAGGGCTGACTCGATTGCGGTGCGTGCGGCGTTGATGGCGTCCGGGAGCTTGTCCGGGTCACGGCCGCCGGCCCGCGCCAGCGTGTCGCGCCCACCACCGCCGCCTCCGACCTCCGCGGCGGCGATCTTGACGATGTCCCCGGCCCGCACGCCGCGGGCCACCAGCGACGGCGCGACGCTGGCGACGAGGTCGACGCGTCCGTCACCGGCGCGCCCGAGCACGATCGCGGCGTCGCCGAGCTTGCCCTTGAGCCGATCGGCGAGCGCCAGCAGCGCCTGGCCGTCGGCGACCTGCACCGCCGCGGTGAGGATGCTCGCCCCCGACGCCTGCACCGCGCCGGCCACGAGCGCATCGACTTCGACCGAGCCGTTGGCGTCCGGCGAGCGACGGGCGGCCCGTTCGAGTTCGCGGACCCGGTCAGAGAGCTTCCCGACGGACTCGGCGACCCGCTCGGGAGGAACCCGCAGCAGCTCGGCGGCGTGCTCGATCTCGTGATCACGCCGGCGATAGAACGCGACCGCCTCCGGGCCGGTGATCGCCTCGATCCGCCGTACGTTGGCCGCGCTCGAGGTCTCGGTGAGGATCCGGAACAGCCCCAGCTCTGCGGTGTCCCGGACGTGGGTGCCGCCGCACAGCTCGCGGGAGAAGGAACCGTCGCCGACCTCCACCATCCGCACGACCTCGCCGTACTTCTCGTTGAACAGCGCCATCGCCCCGAGCGCCTTGGCCTCGTCGAGCGTGGTGGTCAGTGCCCGCACCGCGTGGCTCTCGACGATCCACCGGTTGACGTCGTCCTGGATCTGACGGAGATCCTCGGCGCTCACCGCGCTGCCGTGGGTGAAGTCGAAGCGCAGCTTGTCAGGACCGACATAGGAGCCGGCCTGGTGCACATGGCTGCCCAGGCGCTTGCGCAGCGACGCGTGCAGCAGATGGGTGGCGGTGTGGTTGCAGGCGGTCGCGTGGCGCACGGCCCGGTCGACGTGGGCGACGACCCGTTCACCGGGCTCGAAGGTGCCGTGCTCCGGGTGCAGGCGCACGACCTGGTCGGTCCCGAGGCGGATCACGTCGGTCACCTGTGCCCGGCAGGCGCCACCGGTGCATTCCAGCGTGCCGGTGTCGGCGATCTGGCCGCCCCCGGTGGCGTAGAAGGGGGACTCCAATAGCTTGACGAGGATCTCCTCGCCCTCGGTGACCACCGCACCGATCGTCGTCTCGGCCTCGGTCGACTCATAGCCGACGAACTCGGTGGCAAAGCCGGCACCGCCCGAGAGGGCGGCGGCGCGCTCACGCAGGCCGTCGGAGCCGCGGTCGCCCCGGGCGCCCTCACGGGCGCGGGTGCGCTGGTCATCCATCAGCGACTCGAAGCCCGCCTCATCGACCCCGAGGCCATGCTCGGCCACGATCTCGAGCGTCAGGTCGATCGGAAACCCGTAGGTGTCATGCAGCAGGAACGCGTCGGCGGCGGCGATCCCCTCCGAATCGGACTCCCGGGCGCGGGCGATCAGCTCGTCGAGCCGCTTGAGCCCCTGTTCGAGCGTGCGCCCAAAGCCCTCCTCCTCGGAGCTCATCCAGCGGCGGACGAGATCGCGCTGCTCGTTCAGCTCGGGATACTCAGGGCCCATCAGCTCGGTCACCACGTCGGCGTAGCGCTCCAGGAAGCCGGTGTCGAGGCCGAGCCCGCGGCCCTGCAGGATCGCGCGGCGCATGATCCGGCGCAGCACGTAGCCGCGGTCCTCGTTGGACGGCACGACTCCGTCGGCGAGCAGGAAGGTCATCGCCCGGCCATGGTCGGCGAGCACGCGCAGCGCGCGGTCGGTGGGGAACTCCTTCCCGTAGCGGCGCCCCGACAGCTCCTCGCCGAGGGCGATCAGCGGGGCGAACTGGTCGGTCTCGAAGACCGTCGCCTTGCCCTGCAGGATGCAGGCCAGGCGGTTGAGGCCCAGGCCGGTGTCGATGTTCTTGGCCGGCAGCGGCGTGAGGACGTTGACGGGGTTCTGGTCAAGCTCCATGAACACGAGGTTCCAGTACTCCAGGAACCGCTCGTTCTCGCCGCCGGGCAGATCGTCGGGCGCGCCGTGGTCGACGCCGCGGTCGAGGTAGAGCTCCGAGCACGGGCCGCAAGGGCCGGTCGGGCCGGCCTGCCAGAAGTTCTCCGACCGCGGACATTCGACGATGCGCTCCCGGGGCACGCCGATCTCCAGCCACGCGTCGATCGCCTCCTGATCGGCCCCCAGACCGAGCTCCTCGTCACCGGCGAACACGGTGATCCAGATGTCGTCGGCGGGGAAGCCGAAGCCCTCGGTCGACAGCGTCCAGGCAAAGCGGGCCGCCTCGCGCTTGAAGTAATCGCCGAACGAGAAGTTACCGAGCATTTCGAAGAACGTGAGGTGCCGGGTCGTCGTTCCGATGATCTCGATATCGGGCGTGCGGAACGTCTTCTGGCATGTCGTCACCCGTTGGCGGGGCGGCTTCTCGACGCCCTGGAAGTAGGGCTTGAGCGGATGCATTCCGGCGACGGTGAACAGCGCCGACGGGTCGTGTTCGGCCGGGATCAGCGAGGCCGAGGGCAGCCGGAGGTGGCCCTGGCTCTCGAAGAACTCGATGAATGTGCGGCGGATCTCGTCAGAGGTCATCGGTCTGAGGAGTGTAGGTCGCCCACGGGCGGCCAACCCTAATGGACTACGCGTGGACCGGCGCGGCGGCGGGGCGGTCGATCGTCCCCCAGCCGACGACGAGATCGCCGTCCATCAGGCAGGCGAGCTGTCCCGGAGCCGCCCCGTCGACGGGGTCCTGCAATGCGATCGACAGCGCGCGGTGACGCCCGGGGGCCGGGTCCCCGTCCAGCCGCGCCCGCAACGGCCGCTGGCGATAGCGCAGCTTGACGCTGTCGACCCGGGCGCCGGTCCGGTACAGCCGCGCGGACCGGATCGCCACGCGGTCGGTCGACAGACGCTCACGGGGGCCGACGGTCACGGTGGCGGTGGCGGGATCCTTATCGGTGACGAACAGCGGCTCGGTGGCGTGGATACCGATCCCGCGCCGCTGGCCGACGGTGAAACGATGCTGTCCGAGGTGGTGACCGAGCACGGCGCCGGCCCCGTCGACGATCGGACCGGGGCGGTCGCCGAGCTTCCCATGGCGCTCCAGGAAGCGCGCCCGCGAGGTGCCGGCGAGAAAGCACAGGTCCTGGGAGTCGGCCTTGTCGGCGACCGGCAGACCGGCCTCGGCGGCGATCTCCCGCACCCGGCCCTTGTGCAGGTCGCCGAGCGGAAAGCGCATCCGCGCCAGCGACCCCGGCGCCAGCGCCGCCAGCATGTAGGTCTGATCCTTGGCCGGGTCGGCAGCGGCGCGCAGCAGCGGCGCCCCGGAATCACCGTCGGGCGCGACGCGGGCGTAGTGGCCGGTTGCCAGGTGCTCCGCCCCGAGCCGCTGCGCCAGGTCGAGCATCGCATCGAGGCGCACGTGGCCGTTGCAGCCGACGCACGGATTCGGGGTCTCCCCGGAGGCGTAGCCGTCGATGAACGGCTCCACCACGCCGGCGCGGAATTCCGCCCGCAGGTCGATGGTGAAGTGCGGCAGTCCCATCGTGTGCGCCAGCCAGCGGGCCTGGGCGACCGCGGACGCCGAGCAGCAGTTGCCCTCGGCGTCGTTCTCCGGATCGGCCCACAGCTCCAGGGTCACCGCCAGCGTCTCGCCGGTCTGGGCGCTGAGGTGCGCCGCGACGGCGCTGTCGACGCCCCCGCTCATCGCGACCAGCGTGGCTCCGGGCCGTGGGGCCAGGGACGCCCCGGCGCGGACGGCGGCGCCGAGCGCCCGGGCGAGGCC
>JBAWFG010000546.1:0-2158 GCA_049591655.1 Solirubrobacteraceae bacterium | reverse complement strand
GGTGCCCACCGAGGGGGTGCCGGTGGCAGCAGCGGCCCCAGCGTGGTTGAAGTACTCGCCGCGCTGGCGCTGATCACGGTGGTCGCGGGCGCGGCCCGGTTGGCGCTGCTGCGGTCCCGGGGGGACGGTGACCCGCTCTCCGAGCTCGAGCGAGCACTGGCCCGGACTCGCCGCCCGCTGGCCGGGGGCGTGACCCTCTCAGAGCTCGAGCATCGCCTCGCCGCCACCCCCGAGGCCGCGGCCTACGTGCGGACGCTGCGCCAAGCCCGCTATGGCGGAAGCGCCGACGCTCCGACGGCCGGGCAGCGCCGCGCGCTGCGCCGGGAGCTGGGCCGTGGCCTGGGGATCGGTGGAGGTCTGCGCGCGCTGTGGGCGCTGCCGCCGCGGATATCCGGGCGCGGGTGACGCATCGCCGCAGACGGCAGAGCGCCGCCGCGCGGTCCCTAGACTGAGCGTGCGTGGACGATGTCTATGACCTGTACCGACGCGGCACTGAGCTGCTCGAGGCCGGCCACCACCATCAGGCCGCCGTTCCGCTGAGCCGTGCCCGGGAGCTGGCGCCCGACAAGACCTCGATCCGGGAGGCGCTCGGCCGGGCCCTGTTCCACACCCAGCATTACGAGCAGGCTGCCGAGGAGTTCCAGGCGGTCGTCGATCGCGCGCCCACCAACGATTACGCCCTGTTCTGCCTCGGCCGCTGTCTGCAGCTCATGGGTCGCCACGCCGAGGCCCGCCAGCCGTTGGCGCTCGCCGCCTGTCTGCAGCCGGGGCGCCGTGATTACCGGGTCTACCGCGACCGCGCCCGAGCGCGGGCGGCTGGGGGTGAGTAGGGCTCGCCGGGCACCTGTGGACCCGCGTTACGCGCGTACACAACGCCACCCACTCCGTTCGGTCACGACCCCGGCGCGGTGCTAATCTCATCAATCACAGCTTTCCGGCCGGGCGTGTTCCCGGTGCCGTTCTTGAAAGTGGGCGCCCGCCCGCTTTTTTTATGAGATTTATGGAGGAGACAGTGAGTGCCCTACAGACCGAGATCGAAGCCAGGCTCGCCGGCGTCGAGCCAGAGGTCGAGGTACTGCTGGCGGAGGTCGCAGGAACGACGCTGCGCCTGTTCATCGACCATCCCAACGGCGTGAGCCTCGACCTGTGCGAGCGGGTCACCGGACACCTCACCGACTACCGCGAGCGGTATTCGCTGGAGGTTTCATCGCCCGGCCAGGACCGCCCACTCACCAAGCCCCAGCACTACACCCGTTTCCTCGGCCGACGTGCTCGCGTCCGGCTGCGTGAGGCGGCCGAAGGCCACAAGCAGCTGACCGGCGAGCTTGTCGGCGCCTCGGAAAGCGAAATCACGATCGCTGCCGGCGACGGGATCGTCACGATCCCGTATGAGCAGATCGTCCGCTCCAACCTCGTACCCGGAGACTGAGCCACATGTCCAAGGAGATCGTCGAGGCCGTACGAGGCCTCGCAGCGGAAAAGAACATCTCATCCGACAAGCTGATGGAGGCGCTGGAGGACGCGCTGCTGTCGGCCTATAAGAAGACGCCCGGTTCGGCTCCCTACGCGAAGGTGGAGATGGATCGCGACAGCGGCGACTTCATCGTCTGGGAGCTCAAGATCCCGCCCGAGCTCGAGGAGCAGCTGCTCATCGAGGCCACCGAGGACGCCCAGCCCAGCGTCGACCCCGAGACCGGCGAGATGCGTGAGGCGCCGGAGCCCGAGATCGATATGGAGAAGCTCAAGGAGTACCAGGACCAGATCGAGACCGAGGACGTCACCCCGCACGACTTCGGGCGGATCGCCGCGCAGACCGCCAAGCAGGTGATCCTGCAGCGCATTCGCGAGGCCGAGCGCGACATGATGTTCGAGGAGTACCGCGACCGCGTCGGGGAGCTGATCACCGGCATCGTCCAGCAGTCCGACAGCCGCTACACGCTCGTTCAGCTGCGTGAGCGCGTCGAAGCGCTGCTGCCCAAGTCCGAGCAGGTCGACGGCGAGCGCTACGACCACTCGCAGCGCATCAAGGCCGTGATCAAGGACGTGTCGAACTCGACCAAGGGCCCGAGCATCATCGTCTCCCGCCGCGACCCGGAGCTGATCAAGTCGCTGTTCGAGCTCGAGGTGCCCGAGATCGCCGACGGCCTCGTCGAGATCA
>JBAWFG010000545.1:0-8911 GCA_049591655.1 Solirubrobacteraceae bacterium | reverse complement strand
GTCCTCCTCCTCGGCGGGTGCGCTCTCGCTGGCGACCTCCTCCAGCAACTCCTCCACGAACTCCGGCTCACCCTGCACCCGCCAGGCCTCGGTGATGTCGAGGATCTGCTCCTCGTCGATGTAGGCGCCCTGGATGCGCTGGAGCTTGGATGACCCGACCGGCGAGAACAGCATGTCGCCCTGGCCGAGCAGCGCCTCGGCGCCGTTCTGGTCGAGGATCACGCGGGAGTCGGTCTGGCTGGAGACCGCGAAGGCGATCCGCGACGGCACGTTGGCCTTGATCATGCCGGTGATCACGTCGACCCGGGGTGACTGGGTGGCAAGGACGAGGTGGATGCCCACCGCGCGGGCCTTCTGGGCCAGGCGGATGATCGAGTCCTCGACATCGGCCGGGGCGACCATCATCAGGTCGGCGAGCTCGTCGATCACGCACAGGATGTAGGGCAGCCGCGGCTCCCCGCGCTTGTCCCGGGCCCGGTTGAGCTCGGGCAGGTTGCGGGTGCGCGCCAGCGACATGATCGTGTAGCGCTGCTCCATCTCCTTGACGAGGTTCTGCAGCGCATTGGCCGCCATCCGCGGCGAGGTGATGACCGGGGTGAGCAGGTGCGGGACCGACTCGTAGTGGTTGAGCTCGACCTGCTTGGGGTCGACGAGCACGATCCGGACCTCGTGGGGCGTGGCGCGCAGCAGGATGCTCGACAGCATCGCGTTGATGCACGCCGACTTGCCGGCGCCGGTGGTGCCGGCGACGAGGATGTGCGGCATCTTGGCCAGGTCGGCGCCGATCGCGCGGCCGCCGATGTCCTTGCCCAGCCAGACGGTGAGCGGCGACCAGTCCTCAGGCGCGTCCTGGTAGACGTCGCCGAGGTGGACGATCTTGCGCCGCGCGTTGGGCACCTCGACGCCGACCGCGGTCTTGCCGGGGATCGGCGCCAGGATCCGGATGTCGGTGGCGGCCAGCGCGTAGGCGAGGTCGTCCTTGAGCTGGGCGACCTTGGCCACCTTGATGCCCGGGGCGAGCCGGATCTCATACCGGGTGATGTGCGGGCCGGTGACGCGGCCGATGACCTTGGCCTCGATGCCGAAATGGCCCAGCGCCTCGATCAGGGTCCGCGCGACCTGCTCCTGGCCGGCGGTGTCGGGCTTGGCGGCCTCCCCGGTCGAGCGCGTCAGCGACCGCGCGCTCGGGACCCGCCACTCGAAGTCGGGATCGTCGGTGACCGATGCCCGGTAGCGACCCTGGGGGGTGAGGTCGGCCGGGTCGACCGGCCCACGGTGAGGCGCCTCGGGCTCGTCGTCGGGCGCCGGGGGCGCAAACGCCTCATCTTCGTCGTCGAGCGAGAGTTCGGCGATCTCGTCCAGGCCGTCGCCGGCCGACTCGATCTCCGCCGGGTCATCGGAGATCGGCGGTGCCTCGACGTGGGTGGCGCGGACGACCAGCTCGGTCGTGTCGGACTCGGGGGGCAGCAGTGGCTCGGTCAGCATGTCGGCCTCGGGCGGCCCCAGCGGATCGGGCATCAGCTCGGGGTCGATGAGACCGCGGCGCGACCGCGGCGCAGCGCCCTCGCGGGCGGCGGCGGTCGCCGGGCGCCGGGCGAGGGTGGTGAAGCTGTCGGTCGAGCGACGCACAGCGCGGCTGGTCTCCACCACCCCGGATCCGGTGGCCCGCAGCACCCCGGCGGCGGTCGCGCCGGTGACGAGGATGACCCCCGCGATGAGCAGGAAGATCGCCAGAATGTCGGCCCCGAGCGTCGAGAGCAGGTGGGCGGTCACCCACAGCTCGGCCTGGCCGATCACGCCGCCCCGGGTCTCGAACGCCGCAGGGTGCCAGAACAGCCGGCTGGGCACCGCGCCGGGGCCGATGCCCAGCGTGCCGGCCGCCAGCGCCAGCGTCAGCGCGGCCAGTAGGCACAACAGCCCGGTGCGCAGCGGCCGGGCCGGTGGGCGCAGCTCGCGCATCAGGATGAGACCGCCGCCGGCGACGAGCACCACCGGTACCGCATAGCCGAGCGCGCCGAACACGAAGGTCGCTGCGTGCACGGTGCCGTCGCCGAGCGCTCCGCCCGCCCAGTGCAGGTAGGCGACGCCGCCGAGGAAGATCCCGACCGCAACCAGGGCCAGCGCCACGATGTCGACGTGATGGGGCTCGAGCGCCAGCGAGGGCAGCGTCGGACGGCCCGCCAGCAGCGAACGCCGGGCGCGCGGGGGTGGTGTTGTCTTCCGCCGCGGCTTGGGCTTTGGCTTGGAGCGGGGCTTGGTGGATGTGGCCATGTCCGAAGAGCCAGCTTCGACGGCCGGACCCCGGCTCCTGCCGCCGGAGGCGCTTTGCTGAAGAGCTCATGAAGACATGCTGTGCCCGTTGCTCTCAGGACATACCATCTGCCACCAGAAATGACTGATTTCGAGCGTCCCCCCCGGGTTCTCGTCGTCGAGGACGACGACGCCATCGCCCAGGTCCTCCAGCGGTCCCTCCGCATGGAGGGCTACGAGGTGCGCGTCGCCATCGACGGGCCCGCGGCGCTCGAGGGCGCCCACGCGTTCCTGCCCGACCTCGTGCTGCTCGATCTGGGACTCCCCGGGATGGACGGGATCGAGGTCGCCAAGCGGCTGCGCGACTCCGACGACGACGTCCCGATCCTCGTCCTCACCGCGCGCGATGCGGTCGAATCCCGGGTCGAGGGACTGGACTCCGGCGCCGACGACTACCTCGTCAAGCCGTTTGAGCGTCAGGAGCTGCTGGCGCGGCTGCGGGCCCTGCTGCGCCGCCGCCCGCCGCGGGGGCAGGCCAACCTCGCGGTCGGGGACCTCAAACTCAACCCCGATACTCACGAGGTCATGCGCGGCGACCGCCACGTCGATCTCACCCAGCGCGAGTTCGAGCTGCTGGAATACCTGATGCGCAATGAGCGGATCGTCATCTCCCGCCAGCGTCTGCTCGACGAGGTGTGGGGCTATGACCCGTTCTCGATGACGAACACGATCGAGGTGTTCGTGTCGAACCTACGACGGAAATTGGAATCCGGTGGCGAGCCCAGGCTCCTACATACGATCCGCGGCGCGGGCTACGTACTCCGCGTATAGGTCGGTCCCGATCCGCTGGCGCCTGGCCGGTGGCTCGGCGGCGCTGACGTTCGTGATCCTGGCCGGCTTCGCCGCGATCGTCGGCACGCTCACCAACCGCCAGGTCCACACGCAGTTCAACGACCAGCAGACCTCGGCGGTCAACCAGCTCTACGGCGAGCTCAACGGCAAGCTGCACTTCACCGGCGGCCTGTACCTCGATTGGCGGCGCACGAAGGTCTCGCTGGTCGACTTCGCCGGCGCCGATCACGCCCAGATCCGGATCTTCGACTCCAACGACGGCAACATCCTCGGCACTCAGGACCAGATCACGGTCCGGGGCCAGAAGGCTCCGGTCACCAATGGGCTGTTCGGCGTCGCGCCAAACCGTTCCTCGGGCTTCTACGTCGAATCGGGCTACCGCGTGGCGCTGCGCCAGATCAACGTCCGCCCGGAGGGCACCGTGACCCTCCTCTACGCCGTGCCGCTGTCCGACGTCGACCACACCCTCGGCCGCGTCGAGGTCTTCCTGCTGCTCGGGGTGCTCGGCGGCACCGTTCTCGCGCTCCTGGCCGGGCTGTTCGTCTCGGCTCGGGCGATGCGTCCGATCGTCGAACTGACCGACGCCGCCCGGGAGATCGAGCGCACCCGGGACGCGAGTGGACGCGTCCCCCATCCGGAGGCCGAGGACGAGATCGCCGAGCTCGCTCGCACCCTGGAGGGCATGCTCGCGGCGCTCGACGCCGCCCGCGGCGACACCCTGACGATGCTCGCCCGCCAGCGTGAGTTCGTCGCCGATGCCTCCCACGAGCTGCGCACCCCGCTGACCTCGGTGCTCGCCAACCTCGAGCTGTTGACCGAGGAGCTTGCCGGTGAGCAGGCCGAGACGGCCGAGGCGGCGTTGCGCTCGACGCGACGGATGCGCCGGCTCGTGGGCGACCTGCTGCTACTCGCCCGCGCCGACGCGCGCCGGACCCAGCCCCACCGCCCCACCGACCTGGCCGAGGTGATGATCGAGGCCGCCTCCGAGCTGGGCCCGATGGCCGACCAGCACGAGCTGATGATCGACGCCCGGCCGGTCGTCGTACCCGGCGTCCGTGACGAGCTGCACCGGCTCGTACTCAACCTGCTGGAGAACGCCGTCCGACACACACCACCGGGGACGCGCGTGCGGGCCACCACCGAACTGCGCGACGGCGAGGCGGTCGTGACCGTCGAGGACTCAGGCCCCGGCGTCCCGCCCGAGCTCGTCAACCGGGTGTTCGAGCGGTTCGTCCGCGGCGGTCGTGACGGCGGCCGCGGATCGGGTCTGGGGCTGGCGATCGTGCGCTCGGTCGCCCAATCTCATCTGGGCACGGTGGCGCTCGAGCCCCCGCTGGAGGGCAGCGGTATGACGACCCGCTTCGTGATCCGGATTCCGGTCGGCGAGACCGCCGAGCCCGCCGTGACCGGGGACGGTGCCCCGGCGGGCGATCAGACCTCGACCACGACCGGCAGGACCATGGGGCGCCGGCGCAGCCGGTCGTAGACGAACGCGGCCAGATCGTCGTGCAGTGCCTGCTGGAGCACGTCGATCTCCCGGGCGCCCTCCTTGGCTGACGCGGTGAGCGAGCGCTCGACCTCCTCGCGGATATCGGACACGAGCTCATCGGCCTCCGCGACGAACGGGACCCCGCGGAAGATCACCTCAGGCGGCACGACCGACTCCCCGGTCTGCTCTGACACCGTGGCGACGACGATGAAGATCCCGTCGGCCGAAAGCATCCGCCGGTCGCGCAACGCCACGTCGGCGGGGTCGCCGATGTCGACGCCGTCGACGAAGATCATCCCGGCCGACTCCCGCTCGCCGAACGAGGCCCCGGAGGCGTCGATCTCCAGCGGCAACCCGTTCTCGGAGCGGAACACGGCATCGGGATCGATCCCGACCGCGGCGGCGAGCTGGGCGTGGAGCTGGATGCGCTTGTGATCGCCGTGGATGGGCATCACGTAGCGGGGCCGGACGAGGTTGAGCATCAGCTTGAGCTCCTCCACATACCCGTGGCCGGAGGCGTGGATCGGGGCATCGCGGGGGGTGATGACGCTGCAGCCGATGTGGTACAGGCGGTCGACGGTCTCGTTGACCGCCCGCTCGTTGCCGGGGATCGGCGTCGCCGAGAACACCACGGTGTCGCCGTTGCGCAAGGTGATCTGACGGTGGTCGTTGTAGGCCATCCGCCGCAGCGCCGACAGCGGCTCCCCCTGGGAGCCGGTCGAGATGACGACCACCTTATGGTCCGGCCAGTCCTCGACCTCGTGGGGCTGGATGAGCATTCCCTCCGGGACCTCGATGTGCCCCAGCGAACGGCCGATGTTGACGTTCTTGCGCATCGAGCGACCGACGAGGGCGACCTTGCGTCCCAGCGACGCGGCGGCATCGATGACCTGTTGAACGCGGTGGATATTCGACGCGAAGCTGGTGACGATGATCCGTCCCTCGGCTCGGGAGAACACCTCCTCAAGATGGGGCCCCACCTCGCGCTCGGACGGCGAGAAGCCGGGCCGATCGGCGTTGGTGGAGTCGCCGCAGAGCAGCAGCACCCCGTCTGACCCCAGCTCGGCCAGTCGCGCCATGTCGGCGGGGGGCCCGTCGACCGGGGTCTGGTCGAACTTGTAGTCGCCGGTGATGAGCACGGTCCCCAGCTCGGTGGTGAGCGCGACCGCGCACGCATCCGGGATCGAGTGGGTCATGTGGATGAGCTCGAGCTCGAACGGCCCCAGGGTGACCTCGTCGCCGGTGGCGAGATCTTCCAGGTCGACGTCGCGGAGGTTGTGCTCGTCGAGCTTTGAGCGGGCCATGGCCATCGTCAGCGGGCCACCGAGAACCGGGATGCCGGTGCCGCCGTCAAGCTCGCGCAGGACCCAGGGCAGCGCGCCGAGATGGTCCTCGTGGCCGTGGGTGATGACGATCGCCTCGATATCGGCGGCGCGCTCACGCAGGTAGCTGAAATCCGGCAGCACGAGATCGATCCCGAGCATGTCCGCGGTCGGGAAGCGCAGGCCGGTGTCGACGACGACGATCCGCCCCTCGTACTCCACGACCGTCATGTTCTTGCCGATCTCGCCCAGGCCACCGAGCGGCAGGACGCGGAGCTTTCCGCTCATGTCAAGGGTCTCCTATTTCCCGAGTTCGCCACTTAGGTGGCGGCAGCCAGCATGCCGTGGCGCTCGAGCATCGCGCGCACGACGGCGAGCTCATCAGCGTCGAGCTCGACGTAGGGCAGGCGGGGTTTGCCGACCGGGACACCGATCAGGTTGAGCGCGGCCTTGTTGGTCGCCGCAGCCGGGGCGACCGCCATGTCGCGGTAGACGTCCTGCAGTCCGGCATCGATCTCCCGGCGGTTCTCCGGCTCGTCGACCATCCGGTGCATCTCCTCGCCGAAGATGTGGCTGGCGGTGAGGATCCCTCCCGCCTCGCCGAGATCGAGCACGTCGGCGAGCATGTCGTCGTTGCCGGCGTAGATCTCGAGGCCGTCGATCTTGGCCAGGTTGTCCGGATTGGCCTGCTTGACCGCGGCGATGTTGGGCAACTGGGCCAGCTCGGCGAGCAGATCGTTGGGAAGATCGGCACCGGTGCGCTGGGGGATGTTGTACAGCACGATCGGCAGGTCGGTGGCGCGCACGACCTCACGGTAATGGGCGATGATCCCGCGCCGTGGCGGCCGGTTGTAGTACGGGTTGACCGATAAGAGGGCATCGACTCCGAGCGCCGTGGCGCGCTCGGTGAGCATGACGGCGTGGCGGGTGTCGTTGGAGCCGACGCCGGCGACGACCGTGCAGGTGCCGCGCATCTCCCGCGCGGCGAGCTCGATCACCCGCAGGTGCTCCTCGTCGGACAGGGTCGCCGCCTCGCCGGTCGTGCCGCACACGACCAGGCCGTCGGAGCCGTGCTCGACGAGGTGGTGCATCAGCGCGACAGTGGCGTCCTCATCGACGCGGCCCCGATCGTCGAATGGGGTCACCATCGCGGTGAGGATCGATCCGAGGTTCAGGGACATGGGGGCATTATCGCAGGGGACCGCCGGACCGAGTTCGCCGGTCCTGCGGGCCGGCGGCGCTCATTCCGGCGCCTCCGGCGCCGACGGGGTGGCGCCCGACTCGAGCAGCCGCTCATAGACGCGCCATTTCTTGACCAGCCGGCCGCCCATCGCCTCCAGGCCTCGGTTCATGGAGGTGTTGACCTCGAGGATGAAGCTCGCCTCGCCCTGGTTCTGGCGGCTGCGCTGCGCGACGTCGAAGTGCTCCATGTACAGCGCCGCGGCGACGCCGGTGTGCTGATACTCGGGCAGCACCCCGAGGAACCCAACCCGGACACGGTCGATGATCCGGGCCCGGTTGAGGTAGTGAAACCAGCCGAACGGCAGCAGGCGGCCCTGCATCTTCTTATAGACCTGGTGGATGTCGGGGATCGTGATCGCCATGGCGATCGTCTTGCCGTCCTGCTCGGCGATCATGAACCAGTCCCGCGCGTAGACCAGCTGCATGTCGATCGCGTAGGCGTCCAGGTCGGCCTTGGAGTAGGGCACGAAGCCCCAGTTGGACGACCACGCAGCGTTGTAGACAGTCGCGAACTCGTCCATCTCCCGGCGCAGGTGCCGCCGCTCCATCCGGCGGATCGTGATCCCGTACTTGGTCCGTGCCCGCTCGGCGATCTTGGGCAGGATCGGATTCATCCGCTCGCGGTCGGAGATCGACAGGTCCCAGCCGAACAGGTCCATTGCCTTGCTCAGCCCGGCCTCGGCCAGGCGCTCGGCGTAGTAGGGCGGATTCCACGGCTCACGGATGAGCGGCTCACGCTCAAAGCCCTCGACGAGCACGCCGGCCTCGTCGTTGATCTGAAAGCTCATCGGCCCGACCATCCGGTCACAGCCGCGGGCGCGGCACCATTCCTCGGCCGTGGCCAGCAGAGCCGTGACGATCTCCGGATCGTCCTCGAACTCCAGAAAGCCGAACATGCCCCACCGGCTGTGGTGAAACTCGTTGTAGTCAAAGTCGACCTGAGCGGTGATCCGGCCCACCACCCGGCCGTCACGGCGGGCGAGGAAGTACGCGGCCTCCCCATGGGTGAAGAACGGGTTGAGCTTGCGCGTCAGGAACATGTAGCGCTCGAGCTTGAGCGGCGGGATCCACGGCGTCCCGGCGTGCAGGCGGTACGGCAGCGCGACAAACGCGCGAAGATCGTCCCTGCCCTTGACGGTGCTGACTGCGATCGGCATCGGCGCAACCGTACCGGAGGTGTAGGTCAGTGAGCTCACCGGCGCTTGACCACGTTCAGATCGCCGCCCCGCCCGGGTGCGAGGCGCAGGCCCGCCGTTTCTATGGCGAACTGCTGGGGTTGACCGAGCTCGCCAAGCCGCCCGCGCTGCGCGCCCGAGGCGGGGTGTGGTTCACGCTCGCTGCCGGCGCGCAGCTGCACATCGGTGTCGAGGCGGACTTCGGCCCAGCGCGCAAGGCCCATCCGGGCCTGCGGTTCGAGCGTCGTCAACTGCGGGTGCTCGCAGACACCCTCAGCCGTGCCGGCGCGCCCGTCACCTGGGACGACGAGCTACCGGGTTACGAGCGCTTCTACACCGCCGACCCGTGGGGCAACCGCCTGGAGCTGTTGGCGCGGATCGTCGGCTGACAGCAGCAGGCACGGCAACCCTGGCAACAAATGCGCCAGTGAGAGGCGCTTTTGTCGCCAGCGTCGCGCCCGCAACTACGCGGCCTGCTGCAACCCCGAGTCCTCGTGCTCGCCGCTGCCCCGGACCAGCGGACCCTGGTAGGGGCCGGGCTTGGGCCGCGCCTTGCCACCCGGGAAGGCGAGACGCAGGAT
>JBAWFG010000544.1:0-2191 GCA_049591655.1 Solirubrobacteraceae bacterium | reverse complement strand
CCGGCCCCGGGTAGGCGGCCAGTTCGTCATACAGCGCCTCCAGGCCCGGGTCGGCGGTGACCCGGATCTGTCGCTCCAGACGTTCGAGCAGGTGGCTGCGCCACTGGCCGGCGTTGAGGATCCGCGGCATCAGGCCGTCGGGATGCAGCGCCAGTCGCAGGACGTTGGCCGGCGGTGCCAACAACCCGTCCGACACTCCCTCCAGCAGCGGATCCAGTGCGCTGTTGGACGCCACCAGATCCCAATTGCGGTCGACGGCGAGCGCCGGGTAGGGCTCGTGACCGGCGAGCACGCGTCCCAGCGCGTCGCGCACATGCGACAGCTGAGGGTCGTCGAGATCTCGGGCGCCGAAGCGCGGTGCGTAGCCAGCGGCCAGCAGCAGCTGGTTGCGCTCACGCAACGGCACCTCGAGGCGGTCGGCGAGGTGGAGCACCATGTCCGGGCTCGGGCGTGAGCGCCCGGTCTCGACGAAGCTGAGGTGCCGGGCCGAGACCCCGGCCTCCAGCGCCAGTTCCAGCTGGCTCATCCGCCGGCGTTGCCGCCAATCACGGAGCAGGCCTCCCACCCGGGGCTCGAGCGTCGTCACCATCACGAGCGTATCGTCGCCGGGAGCCGTGACGCCAGCGTCGCCACGGCGATCAGGAGCACCGCCAGCGCGCCGACGCTGAGCTCGAACGCCGGTGCGAAACCGCTGCTGGCGGCGCCGTAGAACAGCACCCCGACGATCGCCACCCCGAGCGCGCCGCCGACGTTCTGCAGCGTTGCCAGCACCCCCGCGCTGGAGCCGACATGCTCAGCCGGAGTCCCGGCCATGATCAGCGTCGCCAGCGGGCCGATCACCAGTCCCATTCCGGCGCCGACGAGCGCCAGCCCCGGGATCAGCGCCGCCACCGGACCACCGACCCCGATACTGGCCACGGTCAGGGCCAGGACGAGGTGGCCGCCCGCCAGCAGCAGGGCTCCTCCCCCGAGTACGCGCCGGCCGTGTTGTGCGGTCAGCGCCGGGGCGCACATCGACGCGACGAGATAGGCGACGGCCAGGACGGTGAACACCAGCCCGGCGTGCAGCGGCGACAGGCCGCGGCCCTGTTGGAGATAGAGCGACAGGACGAGGAAGAACGACGCCTGGCCGCACCAGAACAGCAGCTGGGCGGCAAACCCGGTGGCCACGCCCGGCGAGCGCAGCAACCCGGCGGGCAGCAGCGGGGTGCCTCCGGCCGCGCCCAGCCGACGCTGCTGGATCGTGAAGGCGATGAGCAGCAGCGGCGCCGTGGCCAGCGTCAGCCAGGTCCACAGTGGCCACCCGTGCGCGCGTCCGTCGACCAGCGGCAGCACCACCGCGGTCAGCCCGAGTGTCGCCAGCACGGTCCCGGTCACGTCGAGGCCACCGCTCCGGGGCGCGCGGGACTCCGGGATCAGGCGCGGCCCCGCGACGAGCGCGGCGATCCCGACCGGGACGTTGATGAGAAAGCAGCTGCGCCAGCCCAGTCCGGCCGGGTCGACGGAGACCAGTGCGCCGCCGATGAGCTGGCCGGAGACGGCCGCGAATCCCATCGCGGTGCCGTAGGCGGCCAGCGCCCGCGCCCGGTCAGCCCCGTCGTAGATGACGCCGATGATCGCCAGGACGTTGGGGCCGAGCATCGCGGCCGACACCCCCTGGAGCAGGCGCCAGGCGACGAGCTCGCCGGCCGACCCGGCCAGCCCGCAGCCCGCCGAGCTGACCGTGAACAGGGCGAGCCCGGCGAGGAACACGCGGCGGCGGCCCCAACGGTCACCCAGGCGCGCGCCGGTGATCAGGAACACGGCCGTCGTCAGCCCGTAGCCGGCGACGACCCATTCGATCGCGCCGCTGGAGGCATGCAGGTGTGACTGCATCGACGGCAGCGCAACGTTGACGATGAAGAAGTCAAGGACCATCATGAATGTGCCGGCGAGGACCACCAGCAGGGGGGCCCAGCGGCTACGCGCCGAACTCGTGGGCGACGGCCGAGCCGCCGCGTGGGGAGGGGAGAGGATCTCTGTGGTCATGGCCGGCACGTTTCCAGCCGTGCCCGCGCCCGTCGATTACCTCTGAGGTAGGCAGCGGTCGCACTCTTCACCGCCTCCTACACCATTCCGACAGTCAGCGGCGATCCTTAGGACAGGCCACCCACCGGGGGTGAGCCGTCCATCGGAAGGTGACGTCTATGAC
>JBAWFG010000543.1:0-5722 GCA_049591655.1 Solirubrobacteraceae bacterium | reverse complement strand
CCGCAGGCCCGTCAACACCGCGGTCGCGACAGTCGCTCCGCGGCCCCGCGCCGAGCGTGCCCGCTCCCGCGAGCATCGCTCCGGCGGGCTGGTCACGGCCCGTCCCTGGGCCTGAGCCGTTCGGCGGCGCCGGCGGGCGCGGAGGCTGACTCCGCGCCCGTCGCCACATATGCTGCCTCCGGCGAGACCGCGCCCGCGACGTGAACCCAAAGGAGACCCGTGGACCCCTCTGCACAGCCCCGCCTGGCCGGCAAGACCGCCCTCATCACCGGCGGTGCGGGGAGCATCGGCCGCGCCAGCGCCGAGGCATTCACGGCCGCCGGCGCCGAGGTGATGCTGGTCGATCTCGACGGCGAGGCGCTGTCGGCCGCGGCGGCGGCGATCGGCGGTGAGCACCTCGCCGTCGGCACCTGCGACGTGACCGACGCCGGTCAGGTGCAGGCGGCGGTGAACGCGACGGTGGAGCGCTTTGGCAAGCTCGACATCGCATTCGCCAACGCCGGCGTGTTCGGCGTGGTGGCCCCGGTCACCGAGTATCCGGTCGACGCGTTCTCCCGGGTGATGGCGGTCAACGTGCTGGGCAGCTTCCTCCTCGCCCAACACGCGCTCCGCGTCATGCGGGACGGCGGCAGTCTGATCATCAACTCCAGCGTCGTCGGGCTCACCTCCGATCAGGGGATCGCCGCCTACGCCACCTCCAAGCACGCGCTCGTCGGACTGATGCGGACCGCGGCCAAGGAGATGGCATCCCGCGGCATCCGCGTCAACACGATCCACCCGGGACCGACCGATAACGGCTTCCAGCACGCCATCGAGGTCGAGGCGGTCGGCGCCTCGATGGAGGAGTCCGCCCGCGCGTTCGATCAGATGATCCCCCTCGGGCGGCATGCCTCACCGCAGGAGATCGCCCAGGCGGTGCTGTTCCTCGCCTCCGACGAGAGCCGGTTCATGACCGGCCACACGCTCACGGTGGACGGTGGGCTTAGCATCTAGGCCATGAGCGGACCCCAGGGACCCTTTGACCCGCAGCTGGCCGCCGAGGAGCCGATCGATCCCGAAGTGCGTGTCGGGCACGTGCACCTGCGCACCGCCGACATCGACCGGGTGCGGGACTTCTATGTCGGGATCATGGGCTTCGACGTCGTGTTCGAGGCCCGCGACGTGCCCGGCTGGGGCACGACCGGCGACATCCTGTTTCTCTCGGCCGGGGGCTATCACCACCATCTCGGCTTCAACACGTGGAAGTCGGCGGGCGGCCCACCGCAGCCCGACGGGGTCACGGGGCTGCACCACGTGGCGCTCAACTTCTCCAGCCGGGCCCAGCTGGCCCGAACCGTGCAGCGGCTCGTCGACGCCGGCGTTCCACTGCGCCAGCTCACCGATCACGGCACCCACCAGGCGGTGTACCTCTCCGACCCGGACGGTAACGACCTCGAACTGGCGTGGGACCGGCCGTTTGATGAGTGGCCGCGCTACGGGTCCGCGGAGGCGCCGGCGATCGACGCGCCGCTCGATCTCGTCGACCTGCTGGCGGCGGCCGTCCCGGCCTGAGCCACCGGAGGCCGTGCCGAGCGGCTGCCTCCCCCAGTCGGACTAGAACATCCGTCCGGCGTCGTCAGCGCCGGTCGGGGCGGGGCCGACAACCATCACACCAGAAATGTGAATCTGCTTTGGCCCGGGGGCGGAGCCAGTGGCGTGACGCCATGCTCGGCAACCCGTGCTTGACCAGGAAGGTCATGCCCACACTCACCCTTCATCGCAACGTCCGCGCGCCGGATCCAGCTGAGCATTCCCGGCCGGGGGCCGAGTCCGACCGCGGCCGGGTCGTGGGCGACGGCGACTACGTCGGCGGCTGGCTGTGCCCGACCAAGGGCGACCGCACCCGCCTCACCGACATGAATGCGGCGGTCCGCCGGGCTCGGCTGCTCGCCGGCCTGTTCTGCGGCCTGGGGGTCCTGGTGATGGCGCCGTGGGCAGGCGTGATGCCCGTGGTCCTGTTTGGGCTGGCGACCGGGCCGCTGCTCGTCTTCGACCGGCTGCTGCAGCGGGCCCGCCGTCCCGAGCGCCTCTGCGCGGCATCGCTGAGCCTCCACACCGTGATCATCCTGACCGCGGTCGCCTGCACCGGCGGGGTGCGCAGCCCGATGATGCCGTGGGTGGCGATCCCGGTCGTGACCGCGGCCGCCCGCTTCCGGCTGCCGGTGTTCGTGCTCGGGGCGGGCCTCGCGACGACCGGTCTGGCGATTGCCGCCGCGATCGGATCCCCGGCCGCGCTGGCCCACGACCCAACACCCGTACTGGGGACGATCGTCCTGCTCGCGACTCTCGTGGTCGCCCAGCAGCCGCTGCTCGACGCTGAGTTGCGTTGGCGGCGCGACGCGGTGCTCGACCCGCTCACCGGGCTGCTCAACCGACAGGGACTGCAGGGCCGGTTCCGGGAGGTCGCCGAGCAGGCCCGTCTCACCGGGGCGCCGGTCTCGCTGGTGATGTGCGATCTCGACGGCTTCAAGGGGCTCAACGACGCGCATGGCCATGCCTGCGGCGATGTCGTCCTCAAGGATGTCGCCTATGTGCTGCGCAAGGAGCTGCGGTCCTTTGAGCTGCTGTACCGGATCGGGGGCGAGGAGCTCCTGCTCGTGCTCCCCGGAGCGGATCTCGACGCCGGCCTGCTCGTGGCCGAGCAGGTGCGGGTCGCGATCGAGCGCAGCCGCCCCGCCGGGCTGTCCGTGACCGCGTCGGTGGGCGTCGCCAGCGCCGTCGGCGCGGAGATCGAGTTCTCACCGATGTTCGAGGCCGCCGACCGCGCCCTCTACGAGGCCAAGCGGGCCGGGCGCAATCGTGTGCAGGCCGCAGCGGCGCCCGCCGCCGCGGTCGCCTGACCGTCATACTCCTCGGTCGTGAGCGCGCCGATCGGAGCGGAGCTGCGCTACTGGGCCGAACTGGCCCGGCTGTTTGCCGACGACCGCTTCCTCGCCCCGCGGCGCCAGTCCGCCGCGTGCCCGGTGCTGCTGATTCCGGGGTTCATGGCGGGTGACGCATCCCTGACGGTGCTGGCCACGTGGCTGCGCCGTCGCGGACACCACGTGCGACTGAGCGGGATGCGCCTCAACGCGGGCTGCGCGGGCCGGGAGCTCGAACGTCTGGAGACGGTGCTGAGCGAGCTCGGCGAGCCCGCCGTCGTCATCGGCCAGAGCCGGGGTGGCACGTTCGCCCGAGCGCTCGCCGCGCGCCACCCGGACGCAGTCGCCGCCGTGGCGATGCTCGGCTCGCCGGTTCTCGATCCGCTGGCGGTGTCGGCGACGGTGCTGCGCACCGTCCGCTACGTGGCTGCGCTCGGCGATCTGGGCGTGCGTGGCGTGTTCTCGACCCAGTGCCGGGACGGGCACTGCTGCATCGACTACAACGCGCTGCTGCGGGCGCCCCTGGCCCCGGGCACGATGGCGCTCTCGGTCTATTCGCGTAGCGATGCGATCGTCGACTGGCGCGCCTGCCTGGATCCCGCCGCCGACTGCGTCGAGGTCGACGGCAGCCACTGCGGCATGGCGGTCAACCCCGGCGTGTATCGCGAGCTCGAACGCATCCTCGACGCCACCGCCGCAGTGCCCGTCTGATCTGCGAAGATCGCCGCATGGGATCGGGAGACCGGCCCGGCGACGAGTCTCTGCGCCACACGGCGGCGCTGCTGTCCGCCGCGGAGGAGATCGCCGGATTGGGGTCCTGGGAATGGGACCTGCACACCGGCGTTCAGCGCTGGTCGGCGGGGATGGCCCGGCTGCTCGGCTCCGAGGCCGAGACGCGGGAGCCGGGGCTCGCCACGCTCCTCGCGTTCGTCGCCGCCGCCGATCGCGAGCGGGTCGCGGCGGTTCACGCCCAAGCCGGGCGACCGGGCGTCGTGCGCCATGCGCGGTTCGGGATCGAACGCGGCGATGGCGCGGCGCGCACCCTGGAGGGCACATGGAGCGCGATCCGAGACCGGGACACCGGCGCGGTGACGGTGATCGCCACCCTGCGTGACGTCACTGACGAGGTGCTCGTCCAAGACCGCCTGCAGGCTGCTGAGGAGGACCGCGCGCGCGAGGCGCGCACCCGGCGCCTGCAGCAGATCACCGACGCAGCGCTGGCGGCGCTGCCGCTCGACGAGCTGATCACGGAACTCCTCACCCGCGTCTGTGAGGCGCTGCCGGCTGCCGCCGCCGCGCTGTTGCTCGCCGAGCCGCCCGCCGACACGCTGGTGCTGCGTGCCACGCACGGGCTGGCCGAGGAGGTCGAGCAGACGCGGATGTCATCAGCCCGGGGGCTGGCCGCGCGCGTCGCGCAGCGGCGCGCCGCCGTGGTGCTGACCGGCTCGGATATCTCCGAGCTGCAAGTCACCGCGCTGCGGGAGATGGGCGCGGTGGCCGGTGTGCCGCTGCTGGTCGGCCCGGAGATGATCGGCGTGCTCGAGGTCGGCCGCCGTGACCGAGCGCCGTTCGCCGGCGACGATCTGGCCCTGCTGCAGCTCGCCGCCGACCGCACCGCCCTGTCACTCGACCACGGGAGGATTTTCGACCGCGAGCGCAACATCGCCCAGACGCTTCAGCGCAGCCTGCTACCCGGGGAGCTCCCTGTGATCCCGGGCGTGGAACTGGAGACGCGCTTTTTGCCGGTCCGCCATGGCGAGGGCCAGGGGATGGGGGGCGACTTCTACGATGTGACCGCGCTCGGCCGCGGCCGATGGCTGCTTGTGCTCGGGGATGTGTGCGGGAAGGGGGTGGAGGCGGCGGCGCTGACCGCGATGGTCCGTTACACGCTGCGCGCCGAGGCGATCCACGAGCCACGGCCCGGCGAGCTGCTCGGGCTGTTGAACGACGCGATGCTCGCCCAGCGCTCGGATCTGGCGTTCTGCACCGCCGCCTGCATCGTGCTCGACACCTCGGTGGGACGGCCGTGGATGACGATAGCCACCGGCGGTCACCCGATGCCGCTGATCATGCACGCTGACGGGACGATCGAGCCCGCCTCGGAGACCGGTGGCCCGCTGGTCGGCGTCTGGGCCGACGCCGAATTCCCCGACGTGCGGCGGAGGCTGGCGCCCGGCGACACTCTCATCGCCTACACCGACGGGCTGCTTGAGGCCCATGCGCCCGAGCAGCTGCTCACGCCCATGGAGCTGGCTGAGATCGCCGCCCGGCTGCCGTCCCGGCCGCTGCCGGAGTTCCTGCGCTCCCTGGAGAACATCGCGCTTGGCACCGCCGCGATGCCGGTGCGCGACGACATTGCGATTCTTGCGGTCGCGGTCGACGGGGCCGCTGAGCGTCGCCCCGCAGGCACGACGTCCCAGATTCCACACCCGCGAAGTACCCTCGGCGGCGCCGGTGAGCCCCCAGGACCTACTGGTCTGACCGGGTCCGCGTTAGGGTGCCTGGATGCACGACCTGGCCACGGCTCGAGCGCCCCGGGCGCCGCTGCGGACGGGGCTGTATGAGTCTCATTACCTGACCGCGACCGACCCGGCGGGTGGGCGTGCCCTGTGGGTGCGCCACACGGTGCTCAAGCGTCCCGGCGAGCCCGGGCGCCCGACGACGTGGATGGTGTGGTTTGACCGTGCTGCCGGGGCGCCCACGTGTCACCGGGTCACCGACGCCGCGCAGACGGCGGGCCCGGGTCAATACGGCGCGGTGTGGTCACGCTCGGCACTCGGTTGGATCGCGCCCACGGCGGCCGCCGGCGCAATCGAGGGCGC
>JBAWFG010000542.1:0-7522 GCA_049591655.1 Solirubrobacteraceae bacterium | reverse complement strand
TGGGCAGGGCCGCCAGCGCGGTATCGCGCTCGACGCGCAGGCGCGTCTCCTCGTCGCTGAGCGCGCGACCGCGCGCCGCGAGTTCGGCGAGCTCGGCCCGCTGGGACTCGCTCGGCGCGCCCCGCAGCGCCTTGCTGGCCTGGTTCTGCTCGGAGCGCAGCTGCTCGAGCTGGGTGGTCACCGCCCGCCAGCGCTCGTCGAGCTCCAGCACCCGGTCGACTGCCTCTGCCGCCCGGGGCCCGCGCCGCCCCAGAGCCGCACGGACGGCGTCAGGATCGCGACGGATCAGCCTGATATCGAGAACGGGCGCCTCTCCGCGGTGAGCGCTATTTCTTGCGCTTGCCCGCCCGCTTGGGCGCGGCGGTGCTCGTCGTCGAGGAGGTCGTCGTGCTGGTGCTCGTCGTCGACGCGGCGGCGGCCGCGGCGACCGCGGTCGAGCCGGAGCCGCTGGGCAGCGTGCCGAGGGGGCGATCCTCGCAGTTGACGATGCCGATCTCGTGCGGCGCCTGGCGACCGGCGTAGGTGGCGACGAACCTGGCCACGTCGATGGCGTCCTGGCCGACGACGATGTTCTGCGGCATGTAGGCACCGGAGAATCCGCCGTTCTCGATCGCGTACAGGACGCGGTCGATCGGACGCTCGCAGCGCTGATTGAAATTCGGGCCGCTGTTCGCCTGGGCGGTGCGGATGTTGGGCGCCGAGCCGTAGGCGGCTGCCTGCTGCAGCGAATGACAGCCCGCGCAGCGCTGGTTGAACAGCGTCGCGCCCTGGTTCATGGCGGTGTCGGACTTCGACACGACGACCTTCTGCGTGCCACAGGCGGCGGTGACCATGGCGACCGCAACCGCGGTCACGCACAGGCTCAGTATCTGCGCCAAGCGGCTCATCGGCGCCAGATCATAATCGGGAGGCCGTGAACACGATGCGCCCACCCCTCCGAGCCGTGCTGGCCGTGGCCGGCGCGGCCACGCTCAGCGCCTGCGGAAGCACCGCCACGCCGAGTGCCGCCCGGACCCTGCGGGTTGCCCTCAGCGAGTACCGGGTCACCCCCCAGGACATCTCCGCCAGCCCGGGCCTACTGACGATCACGGTCCACAACTACGGCCGGCTCAGCCACGACCTCGTGATCAGCCTCAACGGCGTCGCCGAGGCGCAGACCAAGCCGATCGCGCCCGGGCAGACGGTCGCCCTGCAGACGACGCTCGGCCCGGGGCATTATCTGATGGCTTCCTCGGTGCTGTCCGATCAGGCGCTCGGCGCCTATGGCTCCCTGAACGTCGGCAGCTGACCCGCCCGCGGGGCGGCGCCTGCCGGTGAAGGAGCCCGCCCCAGGGCGTCGAAAAGAAGCTCACCCCGGCGCCGGCTGTGTGACGCTCGCCACCGCAGTCAACAGCGCGAGCGTCCTCCTACGGCGGCAACCAGAGGTGTCGGCGCCGGGGATTCCTACTTCAGCCACGGCGGCGGCGAGCGATGCGCGCCCGGCCCGGACCGGCTAAAAACCACCCGATGTCCACCGCCCCTGATCCGGAGCTGTTCCGTGAGGTGTTCGGCCGCTTCGCCACTGGCGTCGCCGTGATCACCAGCGCCGGCACTGGCGGCCCCGGTGGCATGACCGCCAACGCGCTGTGCTCGCTGTCGCTGGACCCGCTGCTGGCGCTCGTCTGCTTTGAGAACCAGGCGCGGACGCTGCCGATCGTCCGCGAGGCGGGCAGCTTTGCGGTCAACCTGCTCGCCTCCGACCAGGAGGCCCTGGCCGGCGTGTTCGCCTCCAAGCTGCCCGAGTCCGAGAAGCTCACCGGCGTCGCGCACCGGCTCCAGCACGGCGTCCCGGTGATCGAGGGAGCGCTGGCCTGGGCGGTGTGCGAGCTGCATGAGCTGATCGCCGGTGGCGATCACACGATCGCGATCGGCAAGGTCGTGGCGCTCGGGCTCGGCGACGGCGAGCCGCTGCTGTGGTACGCCGGCGGCTACCACGCGCTGCACCCCAAGCAGGCGTAGGCCCTCCACCCGCCACGAGAATCGCGCCAGCGATTCTCGAAAACGAATCGCCCCCGGGCGATTCGTCAGCCGCCGGTGCCGGCCGCGCGGATCAGCAGCACGAGGATCACCAGCGCGGCGGCCACCATCACGCCGAGCTCGCGCTGGACGATGCTGATCACGATCACCCGCTGCTCGGCCTCGGGCAGTTGGCCGACGGCCGCCGAGGACTCAAGGCCCCGGTTGTCGAGCACCACCTGGGCGGAGGCGATCCGCAGCTGCTCGGCGACGAACGAGATGCCGAGCGGCAGCAGCCCGTAGATGAGATGCAGGCTCGTCGGCTTGTTGCCGAGCACCACGAGCACGCCACCGAGCGCGGCCTGGACGACGATCGCCGCCTGACTGGCCCGCAGCAGCTGCCAGAACAACCGGCTCTGGCGCACCGTGCGCCAGCACCATGCGCCCCATAGCCCGGCGCCGCCCGTGAGGACGATGCACAGGATTCCGACAACCATGTGAACGGATTTCATAGGGCGCCCTCGCGGGTATGTACGGGATAAAGCGTCAATTCACTCAACAACGCACCGGCTAGATAGACGCATTCCGCACTAAGTAACATGTTGTTACAAGGTTCCCGTAGCTGGTGATATAAGAGGTCCTGTGCTTCGAAGCTATCTGCCGGCGATCGTGTTCCTGGTGCTCGGCGGCGCGGTCGGGACGCTGTTCGGGGTTCTCAACCTCTTCACCGGCAAGCGCAACACCCACCGCACGGAGAGCAAGACCACGCCGTACGAGTGCGGTCTCCCGTCCGAGATCCAGCGTGGCTTCCGGTTCGGCATCAGCTTCTACCTCATCGCGATGTTGTTCATCCTGTTCGACATCGAGGTCATCTTCCTGTATCCGATCGCGGTCCAGCTGCGGTCGTTCGGGACCTTCGCGCTGTCAGAGACGATCGTGTTCGTCGCCCTGCTGATGGTGGCCTTCGTATACGTCTGGAGACGGGGAGCCCTGGAATGGAAATAAAGCGAGAGGTGCTCGGCGCCGGTTCGGCGCCGGATGACTTCCGCGCGCGCCAACTCATGGCGCGCGACATGCTCCGCGGCGACCTCGAGGGTGAGGCCCTGGAGCGCTACGTCGAGCAGAGCATCATGACCACCACCGTGGAGAAGGCCGTTTCCTGGTCGCAGGGCAACTCGCTGTACCCGATGACCTTCGGCCTCGCCTGCTGCGCGATCGAGATGATGTCGATCGTCGCCGCGCGCCTTGATGTCGGGCGCTTCGGCGGGGAGGCGTTCCGGGCCTCGCCGCGCCAGGCCGATCTGCTGATCCTCTCCGGCCGGGTGTCGGTCAAGATGGCGCCGGTCATCCGGCGCATCTATGACCAGATGCTCGAGCCCCGGTGGGCGATCTCGATGGGCGCCTGCTGCTCGTCGATGGGCGTGTTCAACAACTACGCGCTCGTCCCGTCGGACAAGTTCATGCCGATCGACGTTCACGTCCCCGGCTGCCCGCCGCGGCCCGAGGCGCTGATGCACGGGATCCTGCGGCTGCGCGACAAGATCCACGGCCACGCGCCCGACGGCTGGCGTGAACGCTATGACGCGGTCGGCACCGAGGAGGTCCTCGGCGAGGGCCAGGTCAACGGGACCGCCGCCGGGGCAATCAACGTGTTCCCCGGAGGGGACACCGCCGGTGCCTGACGCGACGGGCCTGGAGCTCACGGCCCACGAACTCCGTGATCGCAACGCCGAGTCGATCCTCGGCACCGATTTTGCGCACGGCCGCGCGGTCCTGCTCGCCGATCCGGCCCACATCATCGATGTGTTGACCGGGCTGCGGGAGAAGGGCTACCGCTTCCTGGCCAGCCTGCACGGCGTCGACTACTACCCCGAGGAGCCGCGGCTCGGCGTGCTGTATGAGATGCTCGACATGCAGGAGGTCGACCGCATCAGCGTCAAGGTGCGCGTCTCCACCGACGATCCCCGGCTCCCAACGGTGACGCCGCTGTTCCCCGGCGCCGAGTTCCCCGAGCGCGAGGTGTTCGACATGTTCGGCGTCGTCTTCGACGGCCACCCCGACCTGCGGCGGATCCTCATGCCCGAGGACTTCGACGGCTCCCCCCAGCGCCGCGACTTCCCGATCGGCGGCGAGCCGGTGCTGTTCACCTACAACGAGCAGAAGTCCTACGGAAAGTGGCAGTAGGAGCCTGACATGGCACTCGATACCGACTATCGCAAGCGCGAGGAATCGATCACCTACGCGGCCGAGCCGGCCGGGCAGGGCGAGACCCACGAGCTGCTGACCCTCAACATCGGGCCCCACCACCCCGCCACCCACGGCGTGCTGCGCCTCCTGGCCACGCTCGAGGGCGAGGTGGTGCGCGACATCAAGCCGATCGTCGGCTACGTCCACACCGGGATCGAGAAGACCGCCGAGCAGAAGGCGTACTGGAAGGTCATCCCCGTCATCGAGCGGATGGACTACGTCAGCTACTACTTCAACGCGATGGCGTTCTGCGGCGCCGTCGAGGAGCTGCTCGGCATCGAGGTGCCCCCGCGCGCCCAATACCTGCGGGTTCTGCACCTCGAGCTCAACCGGATCATGTCCCACCTCGTGTGGCTGGGCACGTCAGCGCTCGACCTCGGCGCGATCTCGATGTTCTGGTACTGCTTCCGGGAGCGCGAGACGATCCTCGACCTGTTCGAGATGTCCTCCGGCCAGCGGATGCACACGCGCTACTTCCAGGTCGGCGGCGTGATGGAGGACATCCCGGCCGGCTTCGCGGCCAAGCTGCGCAAGTTCGTGGACGAGATGCCGACCCGGGCCGACCAGTACGCCGACCTGCTGGAGAAGAACCAGATCGTGCTCGAGCGACTGCGCGGCACCTGCCCGCTCGACGCCGAGACGCTCGTCAACATGGGCGTCACCGGCCCACTGCTGCGCGCCGCCGGTAACCCGTGGGATCTGCGCAAGGCCCACCCGTACTCCAGTTACGACCACTTCGACTTCAAGATCCCGGTCGGAACCGTCGGCGACAACTACGACCGCTACCGCGTCCGTCACGCCGAGCTGTATGAGTCGACCAAGATCATCAGCCAGGCGCTCGAGGGCCTGCCCGAGGGCCCCTACATCACCCCCGATCGCAAGGTCGCGCTGCCGCCGCGCCATGAGCTCGCCACCTCCATGGAGGCGCTCATCCACCACTTCAAACTCGTCACCGAGGGCTTCCGGGTCCCGCCGGGAGAGGCCTACTTCCCGATCGAGGGGCCCCGCGGCGAGCTCGGCTGCTTCGTCCGCGCCGACGGCAGCGCCAAGCCCGCGCGCGTGCACATGCGTGACCCCAGCTTCGTCCATCTCCAGGCGCTCGCGCCGATGGTCAAGGGCGCCTACATCGCCGACCTGATCGCGACCCTGGCGATGCTCGACCCCATCCTGGGAGGCATCGACCGCTAATGCCCCGCGTTCCCGTCCCGCGCTTCGGCCACGGGTCACGCGTCCCCGGCTGGGATGACGCCGTCGACCTGACCAAGGATCCCGCGGTCATCCCTGATCTGGCCACGACGCCGGTCCCCGACGAGCTGCGTCGGGAGATCGAAGCCTCGATGGCCAAGTACCCGGACCGCCGCTCGGCGGCGATCCCGTCGCTGCATGCCGCGCAGGCCGTCCACGGGTGGTGCTCCCCGGAGGCCATCTCCCAGGTCGCCGCGGTGATGCGCCTGACCCCCGCCTACCTGACATCGGTGGCGAGCTTCTACGACATGTTCGAGCTCGAGCCCAAGCACACCAACGACGTGTTCGTGTGCACGAACATCTCCTGCTCGCTGCTGGGCGCCGACGAGTTCTACGAGGCGATGGCCGCCGCCGCGGAGGGCGAGGACATCGACGTCCGGTCCTTCGAATGCCTCGGCGCCTGCGACATCGCGCCGATGGCATCGGTCAACGGCGAGTACATCGGCCCGTTGAGCACCGAGGACGCGCCGCAGATTGTGGAGGACCTGCGCACGGGGCGTCCCGTACTCGCCGCCAAGCAGCTGCGCTACCGCCGGTCCGTCGACCCGGGCGTCGGCGGCGATGACGCGGGCGCCGCGGCGTTCGGCGAGCCCGAGCACGCTGACCGCGCCGATACCGCCGGCATCGGTCCCGCCGAGGCACAGACCGACCGCCTCGGCCCGTCGGCGCCGATCGAGATCCCGCCACAGGACGAGGGCAGCCAGTCATGAGAAAGATCCTGTTTGACCGCATCGACGAGCCGGGGCTCAACACGCTGGAGGTCTACGAGCGCCGCGGCGGCTATCAGGCGCTGCGCCAGGCGCTGACGATGTCCCGTGAGGACGTTCTGGCCCAGATCATGGACTCCGGGATCCGCGGCCGCGGCGGGGCCGGCTTCCAGATGGGCCGCAAGGTCTCCTTCCTGCCCCACGGCGACATGGCCAAGTACCTCGTCTGCAACGCCGACGAATCAGAGCCAGGCACCTTCAAGGACCGCGAGCTCATGCAGAAGAGCCCGCACATGCTGATCGAGGGAATCGCGATCGCCGCCTATGCCGGCTCGATCCAGCGCTCGTTCATCTACATCCGTGGCGAGTATCAGCTCCAGGCCGACATCCTGGAGGCGGCGATCGCCGAGGCCGCCGACGCCGGCTACATCGGCGAACGGATCCTCGACTCGGACTTCTCCATGTCGCTCGTCCTGCATCGCGGCGCCGGCGCCTACATCTGCGGCGAGGAGACCGGGCTGCTGGACTCGCTGGAGGGCAAGCGCGGCAACCCGCGGCTCAAGCCTCCGTTCCCGGCGATCGAGGGCCTGTATGCCGGGCCCACGCTGATCAACAATGTCGAAACGCTCTCCACCGTCCCCCACATCCTGCGGATGGGCGGTGCCGAGTACGCCAAGATCGGCACCGAGACCTCGACCGGGACCAAGCTCATCTCGATCTCCGGCGACGTCAAGCGTCCCGGCAACTACGAGATCGAGCTCGGGATCCCCTCACGGGAGATCATCTACGGCCTCGCCGGAGGGCCGCCGAGCGGCAAGGACGTCAAATTCTGGTTCCCGGGCGGCTCCAGCTCCCCGGTGCTGACCAAGGACGACCTGGACATCCCGTACGACTTCGACAGCATGGCGAAGGCCGGAACGATGCTCGGATCGGGCGCCATCATCGTCGCCGACGAGTCCCGCCGCGTGCTCGACACGATGCTCAAGACGGCCAAGTTCTACGCCCACGAGTCGTGCGGCAAGTGCGTGCCCTGCCGCGAGGGCACCAACTGGACCCACAAGATGGTCGGGCGGATCTACAGCGGCGAGGCGACCCCGATGGATCTTGACATCATGGCCTCCATCCAGGAACAGATCATCGGCAACTGCCTGTGCGTGCTCGGCGACGCCATGGCGATGCCGATCGGCTCGATGGTCAAGAAGTTCCGGTCAGAGCTCGAGGCCGAGATCGAGGACGCGCGCCTGCGCCACGAGCTGGCCGCCGCCGAGGACGTGGTGGCGCTGGGCGTGGCCGACGAGCAGCCGGATGACGCGGGCGCGGCCCTCTCC
>JBAWFG010000541.1:0-6408 GCA_049591655.1 Solirubrobacteraceae bacterium | reverse complement strand
GGTCACCGCCGGGCGCGTGGCGCTGCGCGGCGGCCGGGTGGCGGCCACGCTGGAGCGCGTGCGGCGTTCCTGGTACATCGTCGGGCTGTGTCTGCCCGGAGGCCCGTCGCTGGCGTGGCGGGTGCTGCTCGCCGGCGGGCGGTGGCGGCGCTGGCTGGCCGAGGTCGAGCACCTGCCGGTCGATGATTGCTACCCGGCCCCGACCGTGTGCGCGGATGGGCTGCACGGCGCCAACCTGTATCGCCAGAACATTCCGCGCCGTCTGCTGCGCCGCCGGCAACTGGCGAGCGCCCACGCGCCGGTGCAGGTGATCATTCCCGAGGGCGACCGGTTCATCTCCGCCGCCTACTACGACGCCGCCGATCGCGTGGCGCCCGGGGTGCGCCGCCGCACGATCCCGGGATCACACTGGGCCCCGCGCGCCGCGCCGGAGCTGCTGGCGACCTGGATCGCCGAGTTCGCCACCGAAATGCAATCCAAGCCCCGCAACGGGCTTAGATTGCACTGACGAGAAGGAGTCGGTGGGCCCGGGGCGAATCGCTTGGACCATGCTGCTCAAACATCGCCCGCCGGGGATCGACTCCAGCGCCTTGCCGTTGCGTGAGGGGCTCGAGCACCTTGAGCCCAACTCGATTGCCGTGCTCCGCTGGCTGGTCGCCAACAAGGTCGACTTCGTCCTCGTCGGAGCTGTCGCCCGCGCCCTTCGGGGCGACACCGCGACCCGGGGCCCGGTGGCGATCGTCCCCGCGCCCTATGGACGCAACTACGAGCGCCTGACCCGCGCGCTCGTCGCCGAGCACGCGGCGCTGCGTTCCGAGCGCGGCCTCGACGGCCACGACCGGGGCGATGCGGTGACGGTCAAGCTCACCACCGACAAGCTCGCCCGGGGCCGCCGCTGGCTGCTGCGTTTCGGCGACTATGACCTCGACCTGGAGAGCGCCGGGCGTCACGGCGGTGACGACGCCGGGCGCGGCCCGCGCTACCAGGAGCTGCTGTACGAGGCCAACCGCTACGAGCTCGCCGACGGCCTGGCGGTCGAGGTGGCCTCGCACGAGGACCTCGAGCATTTCTCCCATGTGCGCCGGACCGGGAGTGCCCCGGAGTTCCGGGTCTCCCGCAACGCCGCCCCCGGACCCGCCGCGGCAGCTCCGGCCCAGGCGCCGGCTGAGGCGCCGACAGCGCCCGATGGTGCCGCCGAGGCGCGGAGTACGCCCCCCGAGGTGCCCGGGGCGCCGGATGCGCCCGCCGAGGCCGACGCGCGGACCGTGCCGGGCAGTCCGCCGGACGCCTCGGGGCACTAACCGTCCACAACCCCTCCCTGGGCGGCGCTTCAGAGCTCCTCCCAGGCGCGGATACCCTGGTCCTAATGACCAGACGCGTCCGGATGGCCCTGAGCGGGGCGGCGGCAGGGCTCGTCCTGCTGCTGCTCACGTGGTTTCTGACGCACCATGCCCGCCTCATCGAGCGGGCGGATGCGTCGATCCTCAGCGGCTTTATCCAGCTCAACCGTCCCGGCCTCAACCAGCTGACCAACTTCGTCGCGGGGTTGTGTGACCCCAACCGGTACGTGTTCCTGGCCGCCGTGCCGGTCCTGATCGCGCTGGGCCGCCGCCGTCCGCGGGTGGCGGCGCTGATCGCGCTGATCATCGTCGGTGCCAACGAGACGACCCAGCTGCTCAAACCCGCGCTCGCCGGGCCCCACATCTACCTGCGCGGCGGTCCGACCACCGCTGCGTCATGGCCCAGCGGACACGCCACCGCCGCCATGTCACTCGCGCTATGCATGGTGATGGCCGCGCCCGCGCGGCTGCGGCCCGCGGTCGGGGCGGCGATGGCGGCCTTCGCGGTGGCGGTCTCCTACTCGTTCCTGGAGCTCGGCTGGCATTACCCCTCCGACGTGCTCGGTGGGTTTCTGGTGGCGGCGACCTGGACGCTGGCCGGAGTCGCCGGCCTGAGCACCTACGAGGCGCGCCGCTCCCGGGATCCGGTGCACTCTGATCGGATCCGCGCCGGACAGCCCTCGCTGCTCGACGTACTGCGTCCGGTGGCGGGGGTCCTGGCCGTCGCCGTGGTCGGCCTGGCGCTCATCGCCCTTGCACGCCCGCATGCGGTGATCGCCTACACCAGCGCCCACAAGCCGTTCGTACTCGGCGCAGGAGCGATCGGACTCACCGGGATGATGCTCGCGTCAGGCCTGACGCTGATGCTTCGCCGCGGCTGACCGAGCGGGTGCGTGCGCCCGCTCAGGAGCGGTAGCGCCCCGGCTGCCACAGCGGCTCATCGCCCGCGTTGGCCGCCCGGCTGAGGATGAACAGCAGGTCCGAGAGCCGGTTGAGATAGCGCACGACCTCGGGGCTGCAGCTCGGGCCACAGGCGATCGCCAGACGCTCAGCGCGGCGGCAGACGGTCCGGCACACGTGCAGTTGGGCGGCGGCCGGGGTGCCGCCGGGCAGCACGAACGACTTCAGCGGGCTCAGCGTGGCGTTGACCTCGTCGCAGCGCTCCTCGAGCCACGTGGTCTGCTCGGGCAGGACGCGCAGGCGCGCGCGCTCGCTGTCCTCCGGCGCCGAGATGTCGGCCCCGACGTCGAACAGGTCGTTCTGGATGTGCTCCAGCCAGCCCCGGTGAGCGGCGGGCAGATCCGGGATCGCCAGCGCGACCCCGATGTGGGCGTTGAGCTCGTCGACTGTGCCGTAGGCCTCGATGCGCGGGTGAGTCTTGGCGACTCGGCTCATGTCACCGAGGTGGGTCTCACCGCCGTCGCCGAGCCGGGTGTAGATGCGCGTGAGGTTGACGGTCATGGTTACGAGGGGCCCGAGTCTAGGTGACCGCGCACCCGGTAGGATCTGGCTCGTTCAAGGTCGGTGACGATGGGAAGCCGGTGCAAGTCCGGCGCGGACCCGCCACTGTGACCGGGGACGTCAGTCGCACACGTTGCCACTGGCCGGCGCCCTGCCGGCCGGGAAGGCGTGACTGATAGGCCCGGGAGCCAGGAGACCAGCCTCCGACCGCAAAGCCGAAAGCCCTCGTGGAAAGGGGTGGCCCCTTATGAAACGCAGTTCAATCCTCGCCGTCGGTGGCGCGACCGTCGCGCTCGTCCTCAGCCCGGCCGCGGCGCTCGCCGCGGGCACCAGTGTCAGCGTCCGCGTCGAGGGCGCGACCCGGACCCTGCTCCGGGCGACAACCGTCCATACCCATGGTGGCGCGATCACCAAGGGAGGGACACCGGCGGGCGCGTGCCCGGCGACGACCGCCGCGGGCGCGCTTGACGTCGCCACCCATCACAACTGGACCGGCTCCTACGGATCGATCGGTCTCAGCGTCAACTCGATCTTCGGTGAGAGGCACACGTTCAGCTCCGGCAAGTACTGGAGTATCTTCGTCGACAACCGCTACGCCCAGGCCGGCGTCTGCGGGCTCAAGCTGCACCGGGGCGAGAAGCTCCTGTTCGCCGCCGTTCCGGCCAAGGGGACCGAGTATCCGATCGTGCTGTCGGCCCCCGCGCATGCCGGGCGCACCTTCACGGTCAGGGCCAGCTCCTACGGTGATACTGGTAGAAGCAAGCCGCTGTCGGGAGTGCTCGTCAAGGGCGCCGGGACGACGAATGCCAAGGGAACGGTGACGGTCACGGTCCCGCGCTCCGGGAAGGTGACGCTGACCGCGTCGCGCAAGGGCTACGTCCGAGCCGAGGCCACGGTCTCGGTCTCCTGAGCGCCCGCTGCCGTCCGTCGCCATGCCCCTGAGGGTCCTCACCCCGGCTCTGCGAGCCGGCTGTCTGCTGGCTGCGGTCGCCGCCGTCGCGCTGCTGTGCGGCGGCTGCGGCCTGGGGCCCGGGGTCGGGACCCGCGGGGTGCAGCTGACGATCACGCGGGACTTCGGAAGCCGTTCGGTCGGCCTGCTGACCCGCAAGCAGGTCCCCGGGTCAGAGACGGTGATGCGGATGCTTGAGCGGTCCTTTCACGTTTCCACCCGCTACGGCGGCGGCTTCGTGCAGTCGATCGATGGATTGGCCCCCGCTGACGCCAAGCACGACTGGTTCTACTACGTCAACGGGGTCCAGGCCCGGCAGGGAGCGGCGACGACCGCTGTGCACGCGGGCGATCACATCTGGTGGGACCTGCACGATTGGACTGCCACCGAGTCGGTCCCGGCGGTGGTCGGGGCCTACCCCGAGCCGTTCGTGCACGGGATCGGCGGCAAGCGCTACCCGGTGACGATCGAGTGCGCACCGGGGCTCGAGGCCGCCTGCAACCGCGTCAGCAACGAGCTCGCCGCCGAGCACGTCCCGGCGGCACCACAGCTGCTCGGCACCGGCTCGGGCCCCGACACGCTCGGCATCGTCGTCGGCACCTGGAAGCAGATTCGCGGCGAGGTGGCGGCGGAGCTGATCGACTATGGGCCCGGTGCCAGCGGCGTCTACGCCCGCTTCACCGCCGGGGGCAGCTCGCTGGCGCTGCTGGATCCCCACAAGCGGGTCGTCCGCACGCTCGGGGCCGGCGCGGGGCTCGTCGCCGCGACCGCCGACAGCAGCTCGGTGCCGACCTGGATGGTGACCGGCACCAACGTCGCCGGGGTACGGGCTGCGGCGCGGGCGCTCACCCCGCAGGCGCTGCACGACCACTTCGCGCTCGCCGTCGACGGCGCCGCCCAGATCCCGGTCCCGCTGCAGGCATCCCGATGATCTACCGGCGCCGCGCGAGCCCTCTGCACAGCGCGCGCGCCTCGGTCGCCTGCGGCTACTGCCTGGCGCTCACGCTGGCGGCGCTCATCGTCACCAATCCGATCGTGCTCGGTGCGGTCGCGCTGATCGTCCTCGGTGCCGGTGCGGCGGCGGGGGTCGGACGGGACCTGCGGCGGGCCGCGCTGCTGATGGCTCCGGTGGCATTGGTGATCACGCTGGTCAATGCGCTGCTCACCCGGGACGGGCTGACCGTGATCGTGCGCCTCGGAGACCTGCCGATCCTCGGGCACACCGACGTCACTCTGGAGGCGACCGTCTACGGGGCGATCCTCGGGCTGCGGGCGCTCGTGCTGGTCATGTGCGGCGCCCTGTACACCCTCGCCGTCGACCCCGACGAGATGCTGCGCCTGTTCCGCCGCGTGTCGTTTCGCTCGGCCCTGTCGGCGACGCTGGCGACGCGGATGGTGCCGATCATCATTCGGGATGGGCACCGGCTCGCCGATGCCCAGCGCTGTCGACCGGGCCGCCCACCGTCGCGCGCAACGCTGCTGCGGGTGGCGTGCACCGGTGTGCTCGACCGCGCGCTCGACGTCGCCGCCGCGCTGGAGGTCCGTGGCTACGGCGCCGCCCGCCGCCCGCCGGCTCGGAGACTGCCGTGGTCACGCCATGACGTCGCGTTCGCCGCGGCGGCGCTACTGGTCCTCGCCGGGGCGATCGGTGCCCGCGCCGCAGGCTCGGCCGGCTTTGCCGCCTACCCGTCGCTGCACATGGCGCCCGTGGGGGGCGCCCTCGCGGTCTCCGCGGGGCTGGCGGTGCTCGCGCTGGCGCCGTTCGCCGACCGCCGGGGGGTGCGGCGGTGAGCGCCGTCTCGCTGTGCGAGGTCACCTACACCTATCCGGGCGCCGGCGCCCCGGCGCTCGACCGCGTCAGCCTGGAGATCTCGCCCGGCGAGCTCGTCGTCATCGCCGGTGGATCGGGATCGGGAAAGTCAACCCTGCTGCGCACGATCAGCGGCCTCGTACCGCATTTTCACGGGGGGACGTTCGCGGGCACGGTGACGGTGGGGGGGATGGGGACCCGCCACAACGGACCCGGCGAACTGGCCGCGGTGGTCGGGACCCTGTTTCAGGACCCGGAGACGCAGGTGGTGACCGGCACGCCCCGGGCCGAGCTGGCGTTCGGGCCTGAGAACCTCGGCCGCTCCCCCGCCCAGGTGGCGCGTGCGGTGGAGGAGACCGCGCTCGCGCTGGCGATCGAGGGACTGCTGGACCGCTCGACCGCCGAGCTGTCCGGCGGGGAGCTGCAGCGCGTCGCCCTCGGCGCCGCCCTGGCGACGCGGCCGGGAGTGGTGGTGCTCGATGAGCCGACCTCCCAGCTCGATCCGGTCGCCGGCGACGAGCTGATCGGGTTGCTGCGCCGGGCCAACGAGGATCACGACGCCACGATCATCCTCGCCGAGCACCGGCTGGAGCGTTGTCTGGGCGCCGCTGACCGGGTGGTGGCGCTCGACGGTGGCCGCATCGTGTGCGACGGCTCCCCAAGGGAATTTCTGCGCTGGGCCGAGCATGCCGCGCCAAGCCTGCAGACCCCCGGCGGGCGGCTGCTCGGCCTGCTCGGCATCCCGGCGGTCCCTGGGGTCAAACGCGCCCGCGGAGCGCTGCGCGAGCGCGGGCTGCTCCCGGAGGCCGGGTCACCGCTGGAGCCGGCGGCCGAGGCGCCGAGCGCTC
>JBAWFG010000540.1:0-13905 GCA_049591655.1 Solirubrobacteraceae bacterium | reverse complement strand
GCCCCGCCGCGCTGCCGCCCGGCGCGCCGGATCAGGCGCCGGTGGTGAGCACCATCCGGAAACGCGCGTCGCCGGAGATCATCTTCTCGTAGGCCTCCGCGGCCTGCTCCAGCGGCAGCGTCTCGATCATCGGTGCCACCCCGGCGAGCGCGCTGAAGTTCAGCGTGTCCTCCGAGTCCCGGGCGGTGCCGGAGGCGTGTCCGGCGATCGTCGTCGAGCCGCCGATCAGGGCCGCGGCCGGGATCGCGATCGGGTCCATCGACGCGCCGACGACGATCAGCTGGCCGCGCGGGCGCAGGCCGCCGAACAGCGCCGCCATCGCGTCAGAGCTGGTGACCGTCGACAGGATCACGTCGACGCCGCCGAGTGCGGTCAGCTTCTCGGCCGGGTCGCCGTTGGTGGAGTCGACGTAGTGGTGGGCGCCGAGCTTGCGGGCGAGCTCCTCCTTGCCGGTACCGCGAGCGACCGCGATCGTCTCAAAGCCCATTTTGGCCGCGAACTGCACCCCCAGGTGGCCGAGGCCGCCGACGCCGAGGACCGCGACGCGGTCACCGGCCCGCGCGCCCGACTGGCGCAGCGCGTTGTAGGTCGTGATCCCGGCACACAGCAGCGGCGCCGCATCCGCGGAGGTGAGATCGTCGGGCATCGAGGCCAGCGCGTTGGCGCGGACGAGCACGTAGTCGGCGTAGCCGCCGTCCATCGTGATGCCCGGAATCTCCATGTTCTGGCAGTTGATGAAGTCGCCACGGCGACACCATTCGCAGTAGCCGCACTGGCCGCCGAACCAGCCGACGCCGACGCGCTGCCCGACCTCCCAGCCCTTGACGCCCTCGCCGAGCGCCTCCACGACGCCAGCGATCTCGTGCCCGGGGACGAGGGGATGGCTGACGCCGGGATAGCCGCCCTCCTTGGCGAACATGTCGCTGTGGCAGACGCCACAGGCATGGACCCGGACCAGCGCCTCATCACGACCGGGCTGCGGGACCTCCCGCTCCTCGATCTCGAAATCGCCGCCGGCCTGCTTGACCACTACCGCTCTCATCGTTGCCATGTTCAGCCTGCCTTTCAGTTGTGCCCCAGGTGTCTCTCGAACATAGCCCCGGCGGTCGGGCACAATCAGAACATGCCGATCACCTCACGCATCTTCGGCGAGCGTGGCCGCCGCCGGGCCGACTCGCTCGGGATCGATCCCGACCGCCTGCCCCCCGGCCAGTCCCCGACCGTCAAATGGCCGGTGCTCAGCCTGGGCGCCACCCCGCACATCACGACCGCCGAGTGGGTGCTGTCGGTCGATGGCGCCGTGGCCGAGCCCTACGTGCTCAATTGGGAGCAGTTCACGGGTCTCGCCGAGACCGACTGGTCCGGTGACATCCACTGCGTAACGCGGTGGTCGAAGTTCGGGATGAGCTGGCGCGGCGCCGACGTCCGCGCTCTGATCGAGCGCGCCCGCCCCCGGCCGGACGCCACCCATCTGCTCGCCCACTGCTACGGCGGCTACACCACCAACATGCCGCTGTCAGACGTCATGGACCACCCGGCGCTGATCGCTCATGAGGCCGACGAGGCGCCACTGGAGCCCGATCACGGCGGCCCCGCCCGGCTGCTGGTCCCGCACCTGTACCTGTGGAAGTCGGCCAAGTGGGTCCAGCGACTGGAGTTGCTCGACCACGACGAGCTCGGCTTCTGGGAGCGCAACGGCTATCACCACCGCGGTGACCCATGGAACGAGGAGCGCTACAGCGTCGACGACTACGTCGCGCGCACGCTGCGCCGCCGGGCGCGCGCCGGCGCCCGCGAGGGTTAGTCCAGCACCGGCTCAGGGATGCTTGGGCGGCTGGCCGGTCAGCTTGTCGGCGAGTTCGTCGATGAGGTCTGCGACCCGGCGCCCCGCCGGTGATTCACGTGCCTCGGAGAAGCGATGCCCGAGCGCGGCGGTGGCGTCGTCGATGATCTTGCTCAAGCTGTCGTCGGTGCTGAAGTACCCCAGCTCCTCGTCGGTCGGCCGCGGCCGCCCCTCGGATTCGGCGGCGGCCCGCGCGTCGCGGATCGACTGCTCACGGGCCTGGCGGGCTGCCTGAGCGCGGGCGTCCCGAGCGGCCCGGGCGGCCTTGAGGTTGCGCTCCATGTCCGCCAGGCGCGCATCGAGGTCAGGGTCGGAAGCCGAGGGCGGCGGCGTGGCCGCGGCCGGTCCGGCGCCACGCCGCCGGCGGACCTCGGCGTAGGCCTCCTGGACCTCCTCGAAGCGCTGCGCTGACTCGGGCGATCCGCCGTTGTGATCGGGGTGGTGGAGCTGCACGAGTCGCCGGTAGGCGGCGCGCAGTTCAGCGTCGGTCGCGGTGGGGGAGACGCCGAGGACCCGGTACGGATCGATCATCGTTGACATAGGGTAATCCGGCCGGGTCGTGTGGCCCGCATGTCCATCGCTTGAGGGAGACGGCAATGTCGAACACCGCCCCGACCACGCCCGCTGAGATCACCGATACCGTCGTGGCCAGCTTCGACGGCTGCTCGCACGCACGGCTGCGTGAGGTGATGCAGGCGCTCGTCCGCCATCTGCACGGCTTCGTCTGCGAGGTGCGACTGACGCCGGCCGAGTGGGAGCAGGCGATCGCGGTATTGACGCGCACCGGCGAGATCACCGATGAGCACCGCCAGGAGTTCGTGCTGTGGTCAGACTCGCTCGGCGTCTCGTCGCTCGTCGACGCGCTCGACAACCCCGTGCCCACCGGTGCCACTGAGTCGACCGTGCTCGGTCCCTTCTACGTGCCCGGCGCGCCACTGCGCCGGCTCGGCGAGAGCCTCGTCTCCGAGGGCGAGGGCGAGGCCGGCGTCCCGGCGCTCGTCCGCGGTCGCGTGCTGGGCACCTCTGGGGAGCCGATCGCCGGGGCGGAGCTCGACGTGTGGCAGAACGGGGAGGACCGGCTCTACGCCGTCCAGCGCCCCGAGGCGCCCGAAGATCATCTGCGCGGGCGTTTCATCACCGAGGCCGACGGCGGCTACGCGTTCCTCGCCGTGCGCCCGGTGCCGTATCCGATTCCCGACGACGGTCCCGTCGGAGAGATGCTCTCCCGCGCCGGCCGTCACCCGTGGCGCCCCGCCCACATCCACATGATCGTCCGGGCGGCGGGCTACCGGACGCTGACGACCCACCTGTTCGACAGCGCCAGCGAGCACCTGGACTCCGACGCCGTGTTCGCGGTCAAGGGGTCACTGCTGCGGGAGTTCGTCACCCACGGGCCCGATGATCCCGATACGCCCCCCGGCGTGGACGGCGAGTGGGTCTCGGTGGACAGCGACATCGTGCTCGCCGCCGCGCCGGCGCCGGACCTGGGCGTCCAATCCACCCTGAACGTCGTTTAGCCGCCCAGGTTCCCGCCGCCACCGTTTGCCGCAGCTCGATGCGCAGTGTCAGGCGCCGCGCTGTGCGGGGTCCGGCCGCCGCCGGCGGGCGACCGGCATCGGATCGGCGAGTGGCTCACAGATCGTGGCCGGCTCGCTCAGTCGTCGCAGCGACGTGCGCAGGCGCAGGAACGCGATGCTGCCCAGCACCGCCGGAATCCATAGCGCGAGCGCCCGGTAGGCGAGCACGGCGACGGTGGCGGCGGCCAGCGGCTGGTGGTAGAGGACGAGCGTGCCGATCAGGCCCCCCTCGGTGCCGCCGATGCCGCCGGGAAGCGGCACCAGGCCGCCGAGTTGGCCGATGATGTAGGCGAGGATCACGACCACGATCGAGGGCGCGGTCCCGAACGCCTGAAAACACGCATACATGACCGCGATGTCGAACCCCAGGTACCCCAGCGAGCCTGACAGGACGCCGGGGGAGCGGCGCTGCAGCAGCACGATCGCGTCCCGGACCCCGTCGCCGACCGCGTTGCGCGTATGGCGGATCAGGCGGCGCACCCGGCCGGCGTCGGGCGCCAGCGGCCGGGGCGGCCCCATCCGGGTGGCGAGCACGGGAATCGCCAGCGTCACCGCGATCGCCGCCACCGCCGCCAGCCCGAACCCGTAGGTGAGCGCGGGGTTGGTGTTGGGATGCAGGACCCCGAGCGCGATCAGCGCGGCGACGATCGCCAGCACGCCGACGTTGGCCAGACTGGTGAGCAGAAAGAACGCGACGGTGCGCCGGCCGATGTGCTCGGCGTCCATGCCGCCGCGGCGCAGTGCCCAGGCCCCGAGCGCCAGGCCGCCGGCTCCGCCCGCCGGCAGCAGCGAATTGGCTCCCTGCTCGGCCATCCCGATCTGATAGCTGAGTCGCCAGCTCATCCGGGGGCAGAACACCGCGCGGAAGATGACGACGTAGGACAGCGCCGAGAGCAACTCGAGGCCGGCCCCGGCGATCAGCCATGGCACGGATGCGTCATGCAGCCGGTCGCGCAGCGAGTCCAGGCCGGGCCCGAATACGAGCAGTGCCACGACGACGACGCCGACCGCCGCCAGCTGGAGCAGTCCACGCAGCAGATGCCGGGGATCCAGCTCATCGGGCATCGGGGCCCGCGGGGGCTCTTCGACGCCCGGAGCCGACGGGGAGTCGGCCGTCGAGGACGCGTGCATATACCTACTTACTAGCAGTAAGCCGCAAGTGGTAAGCGGCAAGTGGGTCGCCTCCTGCACGGTCGAACATCCGTCGAGGGGGCTTGAGGGCCACCTCCCAACTCCCAATAAGACCGCATGAGGCTTTCGCAGCCACATCGGCCCGTGCTCGCGCTCCTGCTACTGATGGCGCTGTGCTGTGCGGCCGCGGCCGCCCCCGCGCACGCGTCGCCGGTCCCGGTGCCGGCATGGCATCTGGACCTGCGCCAGCTGCCGGCCGCAGGGGTTCCCCGACACCGCTCCGGTGTGCCGTCGACGGCGCCGAGCAGCCAGTCATTGGCCGGCGCCGTGCGCCAGGCGACCGGCGTCAGCGCCTCGCTCCTGACGGCGGAGAACGTCTGCCCGGTTCCCGCGCCCGGGTATGCCGCCTGCGCATCCCAGAAGCTCGTGCTGCGTTCCACCCACCGGCTCGTGCATCCGCACGTCACCCCACGCGCGACGTTCACCCAGGTGTTCCCCACCCGCTCCGCGCGCTCCGCCCGGGGCACACCTGCCGCCGCCGCACCGGCCGCGGGCACGTCATCGGGGCCTGCCGCGCCGCCCACCGCCGGTACGCCCGCCTACCTGCAGCAGGCCTACGACCTCACCTATCTCTCCCAGACCGCCGGCGGATCGGACACGATCGCGGTCGTCGACGCCGGCAACGATCCCAACGCCGCCTCGGATCTCGCCACCTACCGCAGCACCTACGGCCTGCCGGCCTGCACGGCGGGCAACGGGTGCTTCCAGCAGGTCAATCAGAACGGCACCACAAGCCCCCTGCCGCCGAGCGCCGGTTCCGACTGGGAGGCCGAGATCTCGCTCGACCTTGACGCGGTCTCGGCGCTGTGCCCTCAGTGCCACATCATGCTGGTGGAGGCCAACAGCTCCTCGGGCAGCGATCTCGACGCCGGCATCGCCGCCGCCCAGGGCCTGGGCGCCAATCAGATCTCCAACAGCTGGGCGGCGGCGAGCTCATCGCCGGTCGGCGTCAGCTCGTTCCCGGGCTCGACGGTCATCGCCGCCACCGGCGATCACGGCTACCTCGGCGGCGGGACCGACGCCTATCCGGCGGCGTTCCCCGGCGTGACCGCCGCCGGGGGGACGACGCTGAGCGGGGCGACCGACGGCAGCCTGCGCGGCTACAGCGAGGCGGCCTGGTCGCTCAACAGCTCCGGCCAGGGGTGGGGCGGGAGCTCGGGCTGCGACCTCGCCGAGCCCAAGCCCGCCTACCAGCCCGACACCGGCTGCGTCGGGCGCTCCTACGCCGACGTGTCAGCCGACGCCAACCCCGACACCGGCCTGCGGGTCTATGACTCCGGCGCCGGCGGCTGGTTCGTCGAGGGCGGAACGAGTCTGGCCAGCCCACTGATCGCCGCCTATGAGGCCCTCACCGGCGTCAACGGCACGACCCCGCAATGGGCCTACACCGACGCCGGCCTGCTCAACGACCCCACCACCGGGTCCTCGGGCAACTGCGCTCAGTCGATCAGCTACATCTGCACCGCGGGCCTCGGCTACGACGGGCCCACCGGCGTGGGCTCGATCTCCGGCGCCGTCGTCTCGGGCGCTCCCGGGATCGGCGGCCCGGCGATCGGCGACGGCACGACGAACTCCTACACGCAGACGGTCTCCACCAACACCGCTGCCCTGGCCGGCGGCGTGTACCCCAACGGCCTGGACACCACCTATTACTGGCAGTACGGCACGACAACCGCCTACGGGCAGCAGACGACGGCTGCCGACCTCGGCGCCGGCACCGCGCCCGCCAACGCCCCGGCAACGCTGTCAGGGCTGACCCCGGGAGTCACCTACCACTACCGGCTCGTCGCCCACAACAGCCTCGGGACCACCTACGGCTACGACTACACGTTGACCACCGCGTCGCTGGCCAACGTGGCCCCCGTCAACAGCGTCGCGCCGGCGATCGCCGGCAGCGCGCTGCAGGGCCAGACGCTGACCGCCTCGACGGGCAACTGGAGCCCGACCCCGACCTCCTACGCCTACCAGTGGCAGCGCTCCAGCGACGGCGGGACCACGTGGTCCGACATCGCGGGAGCCACTGGCTCCACCTACGCGGTGCCCGCCGGGGACCTCGGTGACGACATCCAGGTGATCGTCACCGCGACCAACTCCTACGGCACCGGCGCGGCGACCTCGGCGACCGTCGGGCCGGTCGCCTCCGGCGCGCCGAGCGTCTCGAGCGGGCCGACCGCCTCCGGGCACGCCGACCAGGGCCAGGTGCTGAGCGCGATCTCGACCTGGAGCCCGTCCGGGACGTCCTACGCCTACCAGTGGCAGCGCTCGACCGACGGCGGCACGACGTGGTCTGACATCGCCGGCGCCACCGCGTCCACCTACGCCCTCACCGGTGCTGACCTCGGCGCCCAGGTGCGCGTCCAGATGACGGCGGTCAACGGCTACGGCAACTCGGTGGTGACCAGCGCGCCCGTGGGGCCCGTCCAGAACAACGCGCCGATCAACACCAGCGTCCCGACGGTCAGCGGGACCACCCAGCGCACCCACACGCTCACCGCCACCGGCGGGGCCTGGTCCGGGGTGGGCAACCAGCTCAGCTATCAGTGGCAGCGCTCGGTCGACGGAACGACCTGGACGAGCATCAGCGGCGCCACCGCCTCCACCTACAACCTGGCGGTCCCCGACGAGGGCGACGACGTCCGCGCGCTCGTGACCGCCACCAACGCCTACGGCGTGACCAGCGCCCCCAGCGCCCCGACACAGATCATCGCCCCCTACCCGCCCGCCAACACCGCGCCGCCGACGGTCACCGGCACCGCCCAGCGCGGGGTGATCCTCAACGCGACCCAGGGCGCCTGGACGGGACCGGACAACGTCTACAGCTACCAGTGGCAGCACGACGCAGGGGAGGGCTACGTCAACATCTCCGGAGCCACCGGGTCCGCGTACACGCTGGGGCCCGCCGACGAGGGCACGACGGTTCGTGTCGTCGTCACCGCCACCGACCCCGATGCGGCGATCAGCGAGGCGAGCGCCCCGACGGCAACCGTGGCCAGCGCCATCCCGGCCAACACCGTTGCTCCGACGATCACCGGCACCGTCCAGCGCGGCTCGACCCTGGCCGCCAACGTCGGCACCTGGAGCGGGGTCGGCAACGGATACAGCTACCAATGGCAGCGCTCATCCGACGGCAGCACCTGGACCGCGATCGGCGGAGCGACGCAGCAGACCTATGTCGTCGGCCTCGCCGATGAGCACAACGCGCTGCGCGTGATGGTCAACGTCGTCAACCTCGACGGCAGCGCGGAGGCTCCGAGCGCTGCCACCGCCACCGTGCCGACCTCGCCGCCGGTCTCGACCGTCGCTCCCACGTTCAACGGCACCGCCCAGCGCGGTCTGACACTCAGCGGCATCACCGGCACCTGGAGCGGGGTCGGCAACGGCTACGCCTACCAGTGGCAGCGTTCCACCGACGGCACCACGTGGACGAACATCGCCGGGGCGACCGGCCAGGCCTACACGCTGACGGTCGCCGACGAGGGCGCGTACGTCCGCCTCAGCATCACCGCCACCAATCCCGACGGATCGGCAACCGCAGCCAGCACGCCGAGCGCGCTCGTCGTAGCCGCACCAGCGAGCAACACGATCGCGCCCGCGGTCACCGGCACCCCCCAGCGCAGCCAGAACCTGACCGCCACTGTGGGTACCTGGAGCGGGGTCGGCAACAGCTACACCTGCCAGTGGCAGCGCTCTCCGGACGGGACCACCTGGGTCAACATCAGCGGCGCCACCGGGTTCAGCTACTCGGTCACCGTCGCCGACGAAGGCGATCAGCTGCGCGCGCTGATCACCGCCCACAATGCCGACGGGGCGGTGGCGACGCCGAGTGCCGCGACCGTCGCCGCCGTCGGGGCCCCGCCCGTCAACATGACGACGCCGACGATCGCCGGCGCGACGCTACGGGGCGCCACCCTCACCTCCACCCAGGGCGCGTGGGGCGGCCTGGGCAACGCCTACGGCTATCAGTGGCAGCGCTCGGCCGATGGGACGACCTGGACCAACATCACCGGAGCGACCGCCTACGGCTACACGCTGACCGTTGCCGACGAGGGCGACAGCGTGCGCCTGCTCGTCACCGCCACCAACCCCGACGGGACCGTGAGCGCCCCGAGCGCGGTGACCAACACCGTGACCGCTGCCTCGCCGGGTAACACCGCGCCGCCCGCCCTTTCGGGCGCCCCGGTGCGCGGGCTGCCGATCGCCTCGACGCTCGGCACCTGGAACGGGAACGGCAACAGCTACAGCTTCCAGTGGCAGCGCTCCGCTGACGGCACCACCTGGACGAGCATCGCCGGGGCCACCAACTCGTCCTACGCTCCGGTGGTCGCCGACGAGGGCGATGTCGTGCGAATCGTCGTCACCGCCACCAACGACGACGGCACCGTCAGCGCTGTGAGCGCCGCGAGCAACACCGTCGCCGCGTCCGCGCCGGTCAACACCGTCGTGCCGACGATCACCGGCGCCCCGCAGCGCGGCACCGTGCTCACCTCCTCGGTGGGCACCTGGCTGGGGGTAGCCAACGCCTATGCGTATCAGTGGCAGAGCTCGCCCGACGGTTCCGCCTGGACTGACATCGGCGGCGCCACCACCGGGACCTATGCGCTCGGCGTCGCCGACGAGGGCAAGCAGATCCGTCTGCTGATCACCGCCACCAACCTGGATGGCTCAGTCAGTGCGCCCAGCCTGCCGACCGCCGTCATCCCGGTCGCCCGCCCGGTCAACACGGTGGCGCCGACGATCTCAGGCACCGCCGGGCGCGGGTTTCTGCTCAGCGCCACCCCGGGAACGTGGGGCGGGATCGGCAACTCGCTCGCGTATCAGTGGCAGAGCTCGACCGACGGCACGACGTGGACCGACATCGCCGGGGCCAACCAGACGACCTACGCCCTGGGCATCGGCGACGAGGGCACCCGCGTGCGCGTGCTGGTGACCGCGTCCAACCCCGACGGGACCGTGAGCGCCCCGAGTGCCGCCAGCGCGATCGTCGCCTCCGCGCCCCCGGTCAACACGGTCGCGCCGACGACGCTCGGGATCGCCCGCCGGGGCAGCACCCTGTCGAGCACGTCGGGCACCTGGAGCGGGACCAACAGCGTGTTCACGCTGCAGTGGCAGCGCTCGGCCGACGGCACCACGTGGACCAACATCGCCGGGGCCACCGGTGCCCTGTACACGCTCGGCGCCGCCGACGAGGGCGACACCGTCCGCCTGCTGGTCACCGCCACCAACCCCGACGGGACCGCCAGCGCCCCGAGCGGGGCGACGGCGACCGTCGCGGCGTCCCCGCCGGTCAACACCGCGGTGCCGGTGATCACCGGTGCCGCCCAGCGCACGACCACGCTGACCGCGTCGTCGGGCTCCTGGAGTGGTGTCGGGAACGTGCTGGCCTATCAATGGCAGCGCTCGGCTAACGGCAGCGCCTGGACGCCGATCACCGGCGCCACGACCGCCGCCTACACGCTGGCCACCGCCGACGAGGGCGACTACGTGCGCGTGCTCGTCACCGCCACCAACCCCGATGGCAGCGTTGCCCAGGGCAGCGCGCCGACCACGCTGGTGCAGGGGATGCCGCCGGTCAACACACGGGCCCCGGCCGTGGTCGGGACTCCGAGCGTCGGCGCGGTGCTGTCGGTCGACACCGGAACCTGGGCCCCGCTCGGCCCGAGCTTCAGCTACGTGTGGCAGCGCGGCGACGCCACCGATGGCTATACGAACATCCCGGGCGCCACCAGCGCCACCTACACGACGGTCGCCGGCGACGTGGGCCAGAACATCCGGGTGATCGTCACCGCCACCAACCCCGACGGCAGCGCCGGGGCCACGAGCGCCGCCACCCCGGCAGTGGCCGAGCCCCCGGTCAACCTCGTCGTGCCCGCCGCTCCGTCGGGCCCGGCGGTCAACGGCTCGACGCTCACCGCGGATCCGGGCAGCTGGAACAGCCCCTCGACCTACGTCTACACGTGGCTGCGCTGCCCGTCGACCGCGACGCAGGTGACCTCGGCGTGTGCCTCGGTCACCACCGGCGCCAGCTACATGCTGTCGAATGCCGATATCGGCTTCGAGATGGCGGTCGCGGTGACCGCCACCTCGGTCGGCGGCTCAACGACCGCCGACAGCGCGCTCACAGCGGTCATCGCCGGCCAGCCACTGACCAACACGGCGCCGCCGAGCATCAGCGGCAACCCGCAGGCGCCCAACACGGTCTACGCCAATCCCGGCACGTGGAGTGTGGCCCTGACCTCCGCCACCTACCAGTGGAATCGCTGTGACGCCGACGGGGTCTCCAACTGTCGCCTGATCGCCGCCGACACCTCCCACTACACGCTGAGCGCCGCCGATGACGGGCACACGCTCGTGCTCGTCGCCGACGTCACGTCGCCGGGGCGCGCGGCGGTCGCCCAGAGCCCGCCGCTCACCATCCAGGACCAGCCGCTGCCCCAGGCGACGGTGCTGCCGGTCGTCAGCGGCACCGCGATTCGCACCTTCGTGCTCGGCGCGACCGGCGGGACGTGGACCAACAGCCCGACATCGCTGTCGTATCAATGGCAGCGCTGCAACGCCTCCGGCCTGGCCTGCCAGGCGATCTCAGGCGCCACCCAGCCCACCTACGAGCTCGGCGTTGCCGACGAGGGGTCGACGATCACGGTGGCGGTGACCGGCACCAATACCTCCGGGTCCACGACCGCGGTCGCGCATCACTCCGGTGTCGTCGGACAGCTGCTGCCGGTCAACACCCACGCGCCGGCGTTCAGCTTCCTCGGGATCCAGCAGGGCGCGCCGGTGAGCGTCGGCGGGGCCACCTGGCGGACCACCTCCGAGACGACCTACTCCACGGTGTGGCAGCGCTGCAACACGGTCGGCTCGGCCTGCCAGCCGATCCCCGGCGCCACCACGTCGACCTACACGCCCACCGCGATCGACGTCGGCCACACGCTGGTGGTCGTCGTCACGGCCACCAATGCCGATGGCTCGGTGATCTCCTCCACCGCGCCCTCCGATGTCGTTCTCCCGGCGGCTCCGCGCTGGCGCGCGCTGCCGGTGCTGAGCGCGAGCAGCGCGTCGGTCGGCGGCGCCCTGACGATCACGCCGGGGGCCTGGAGCGGGCCGGCGGTGAGCACCGATACGACCGAGATCGTGCGCTGCACCAGCGCCTGCGTGTCGGTCGCAACCGGCCGCAGCTACACGATCGCCTCCGGGGACGTGGGGGCGATCCTGCGGGTGCGAGAGACGGCCTCAAACGCCGGCGGCTCGACCGTCATCTGGTCATCGCAGTACGTCGGACCGATCGCCTCGGCGCTCTCGGCCTCGGCGGTGCTCGCCGACGGTCAGGTCGTCTTGCGCAACAACGCGGGCACCGAGCTCGCCGTCGCCCGGTTGGCGACGACAACCAGCTTCTCGGCCGACGCCCTCATCGCCGGCGCGGCCCGTCACACCGGCCGGGTCGTGCGTGAGGTCACCGTCCGCCGCGCCCGGAAGGTCCGCGGAACGCTGCGGGCCTGGGTGTGCCCGGTGGGCGTCGGCCGCGGCGCCGCCCCGCTGCCCTGCACCCGTCAAGTCACGCTGCGCGCCACGGCGCGCCTACGCCTGCCGGCCACGATGACCGGAAAGATCCGGGTCGTCGTGGTGCGCCGCCGGCACTAGCCCGCCACTACCACCACCGCACCACCATCCCCCTAGGACTGGTTGGTCGATTTTCCGTGCCATGGCCGGGGATATCGGACAACCAACCGTCCGAGACCCGCCGCGGAGATCCCTCGCCTTAGCAAATATATAGTTCTGCTATATAGTTTGGCTATATGAATTGTGCCCAGGATCGCAGCACCGAGATCGAGGAGATCGTCCGTGACCTCGTCCCGCGCGCCTCGCAGCTCACCCGGCTGGTGGTCCGCGATGCCCGCGGCGTCATCGGCCGCACCGAGGGCGCGATCCTGCGGACACTGAGCACCGGTCCGCGGCGGATCACCGAGCTTGCCGACCTGGAGGGTCTGGCCCAGCCGACGGTGACGATCGTCATCAAGCGCCTGGAGGCCAACGGCTGGGTGGCGCGAGGACGCGATCCGCTCGACGGCCGGGCGGTGCTCGTGTCCCTTACCCCCGACGGAGCACTCGCGCTCGAGCGGTTCCGCGCCGAATACCGCGCGGTGCTCCGTGATCACGTCGCCGCGATGAGCGACGAGCAGGTCGACGCCCTCCGGGACGCCGTCGACGCGCTCGGGACGCTCGTCGCCGCCATACAGCGAGGAGTCGACCGATGAGTCATCACCAGGAGCAGCGCCCGGGGTTCTGGTCCCAGCCCAAGTCCGTGTGGGCGGTCGCGTTCGCCGCGGTCGTGTCGTTTATGGGCCTGGGCCTCGTGGACCCGATCCTGCCCGCCATCGCCAAGGACCTCAGGGCGTCGCCGAGCGACGTCGAGTTGCTGTTCACCAGCTATTTCGCCTTCACCGGCATCTCGATGCTCGCCTCCAGCGTCGTCGCCAGCCGGATCGGCGCCAAGCGCACGCTGCTGTCGGGCCTGGCCCTGATCATCGTCTTCAGTGCGCTCGCGGGCGCGTCGAACAGCGTCGGGGCGATCGTTGGGCTACGTGCCGGGTGGGGGCTGGGCAATGCGCTGTTCATCGCCACCGCGCTGTCGGTCATCGTCGGGTCCGCCAGCGGTGGCGTCGCCGGCGCGGTGATGCTCTACGAGGCGGCGCTCGGCTTCGGGATCTCACTGGGCCCGCTGCTCGGCGGCGAGCTGGGCGGCATCACCTGGCGTGGCCCGTTCTTCGGGGTCGCCGTCCTGATGGCGATCGGGTTCGTCGCGATCCGGCTGTTTCTCGATCCGACGCCGGCTCCGCCCGCGGCCAGCCGGATCGCGCTGCTGGAGCCCCTGCGGGCGCTGCGTCACCGGGCCACCCGGGGCAGCGGCCTGACGGCCGTGTTCTACAACTTCGGCTTCTTCACGCTGCTCGCCTACACCCCGTTCCCGCTGCACCTTGGGGTGCATGAGCTCGGCTACACGTTCACCGGCTGGGGCCTGATGCTGGCGATCTTCGCCGTGTTCGTTGCGCCGCGCTTCGGCCGGCGCTTCGGCGACGTGCGCGGGCTCGGGATGGCCCTGGCGGCGATCGCCGGTGTGCTCGTGGTCATGGGCGTGCTGCACGCCTCTCAGACCGCGCTGATCGTGTGCGTCGTCGTCTCCGGCGCGTTCCTGGGGATCACCAACACCCTGATGACCCAGGTGGTGATGGAGTCAGCGCCGGTGGCGCGCCCGATCGCATCCTCGGCCTACAGCTTCGTGCGCTTCTGCGGCGGGGCGAT
>JBAWFG010000539.1:0-1993 GCA_049591655.1 Solirubrobacteraceae bacterium | reverse complement strand
GGCGGCGGCGCTGCGGGCGGCGGCGCTGCGGGCGGCCAGCCCCCGCGGTGCGGCGGCCTGGACGCGCTTGAGCAGGTCGGCGACCTCGGCGTCCTTGCCGAGCGTGAGCGCCTCATGGCAGGCCTGCTCGCATTCGCTGAGCCGATCGGTCCGCGCCAGCGCGTGAGCGTAGGTGGACCAGGCACGCGGTGAGCGCGGGTCGAGCTTGGTCGCCGCCTCGGCTGCTGAGACCTCCGCGCCGACGTCCCCGGCGAGATGGTGGGCGAGCGCCAGGTCGAGTAGGCCGTCGATCGAGGGGGCGACAAGGCGAGCCCGCTCAAGCGCGCTGATCGCGGCCGACCGGTCGTTGAGGCGCAGCCGCAGGCGCCCGAGGCGCTCCCAGGCCGAGGCGTCGGCGGGCGCCCGTTGGGCGGCGCGGTCGGCAGCGTCGGCGGCGAGGTCCACAGCGCCCATGTCCTCGTAGATCCGGCTGGCGAAGCGCTCGGGGGTCGGGCGGTCGGTCTCGGCCCGCGCCCAATCACGCACGGTACGTGCGGCCGCTGGGAGGTTGCCCGCCTGCCAGAACGCCGCAGTCAGCAGCCGGAGCACGGCCGGGTTGGTTGGTTCGGCGTCCCGGGCGTAGACCAGGCGCTGGGCGGCGAGCGCCGCATCGCCTTCGGCCAGCGCGTGCTGGGCGGCGGTCATGAACCGTTGCACCCGGTCGGCGGCGGGATCGGGCTTGGAGAAGTCGACGAACTGCAGCGAACCCGCCGGAATCGTCCTGATCCCGACCGAGAACGAGACCCGCGCCCACTGCTGGGAGGCCTCCTCGTCGCCGGAGAAGTAGATCCCGGTCACGGTGCCGACGCCCCACTCGGGATAGGAGATGCAGCGGGCGTAGCGGTGCACGACCGAGTGGTCGGGCACGCGGGAGCCAAATGGGTCGTGCTTGGCGCGCTCGGCGGCGGTCTGGCGCTCGCGCTGCTCGGCCTCATACGCGCGTCGGCCGGCGTCCTCACGGGCGCGGCGGGTGGCCGCGGCGGAGGCCTTGACGGCGTTGCGGCTGACCTTGCCGCCGCGTGAGGCCTCAGCAAGACGCTCGAGTTCGTCGGCCGCCTCGTTGATCGCCTGGAGGTGGCGCTGATGCTCGTGGCGGCGTCCGGGCGGGGCAATGTCCGGATGCCAGCGCTTGGCCATCCTGCGCCGGGCCAGCTGCACCGTGCGCTGATCGAACGGGGGCTCGAGTTCGAGCAGCAGCAGGGCAGCTTCGACGTCCAAGATGCGAGGCATGACACGTAAACGTTAGCGAGCTGCCAAAGCACGGATCCCCTTCTCCGGGCCCCGGCGGCAGGGGCCGAGGTGCAACAAATGCGTGACGATTCGCCCGCTGGCCGGGGCTCCGACGTACCGTCGGCGCATGGGCCACGCCGCCGCTCGCCGCAGTCGCACCTCGATCACGTTGATCGTGCTCGGAGGGGGCGCTGGGACGCTGGTGGCGGCCGTCGGGCTGCTCGTTCTCGCGGTGCTTGCCGGGGCGCCTACGGCGGGTGCGGGATGCGCGCTCCGATCGCCGTCGGTCACGCTCGCGCCGGCGGCCGGCGGCCGCGAGGTGGGGGCCAGCGAGTACGGCGGCCCCGGGGACCCCTCGAGCGGGACGGTCGGCGCCTCGGGCGTCGATCTGCTCCGCCACCCCGACAGCTTCGCCGAGCTCGGCGGCGTGACGTTCACAAGCGCCGACGCGATGGGCGGCCTGCCGTACATGACGCCGGTGCGGGTGAGCTGGGGCGGCCATTCGGCGATCGCCTACAAGCGGGACTTCGGCCTCGGCGGCGCCCCGGTCGATGGGCTGCCGCGGGTGATCGACCTGTGGTGGCAGTTCGCCGGCGCGCTGGCCATCCCGTACGTGAGCGGTCGCTGGTCCGGAACGGTGCGGGTCTCCCGGCCGCTCGCCTCGGGAGCGGGCGGCGTGCTCGGGCAGACCCCTGCCACGGTGCCCGCTGGCGCCGGGCCGGGC
>JBAWFG010000538.1:0-1793 GCA_049591655.1 Solirubrobacteraceae bacterium | reverse complement strand
TGGCGAATTGCGGGGCGCGCCGCTCACTCGGGTCAGAGACCTGCAATTGCGCTCGCGCGCGTATGGAGCCCCAGCGTATTTCGTGACCGCGTCTGTCCGCAAGCAGATGTCTGCCGACGGTGGACGGCGTGACTGCTTGGTCACGGATGGAGCAGTGGGTCGAGGCAGCCACCGGACGGTCGCGCTCCACCCGGAGGGGTTCGGCGTTTGCTGGAGTTCAGCAAGCACCGGCTCCTTCTTCTGCATCAAAGGGGAGTTGGGCGCGCGCAGCGGCATCGACTGAGGGCTGGCGGCTTCGTCAGCGGGGTCCACGCGACCTCGTGCCGCGGTCGGCTATCGATCCTCGCCGCCAATAACCTCGTCCATCTCGGTTTTTCGACCGAGTCGGTGACGTCATCGGCCAGTTTGAGGCCGGAAATAGAACGGTCTGCCGGTGGGGCCGTGCTCCGGTCGATCCTCCGCCGCCGGCGCACTGCCCGGAAGACCCCTCTTGCGTGACCACACAGCGGGAAGTGGCGCCCCGTTACCCGCGATCGGAGACTGCTCCCCTGCTCGACGAGGAGCGGCGCGGATCGTTCGGAGGCGGCTGCCGCGGCGTCACCGCCAGCCCGGTCGCGCCCCTCTGCTTTGCCGCCAGAGGCCGGATCCTCATGGGAGCAGGCCCATCGGCTTCAGGCGCCGGTCAGGGGACCGCTGGTGCAGACCCAGGGGTCCCGCGCGCCCCGTAAGCGAGCGCGAGCCACGGCGTTGATTGCCGGGCGACGGGTTCTTCCTCCGAAGCGCGTCGGTCGACACCGCTCGCAAGGAGGCGCCACGTTTCGAGCGCTGGGGATCCGACTGACGAAGGCGACGGAGCAAGCTGCTTTGGAAGGTCGGTTCTTGGGCGACGTGCCCTCGCCGGTTGGGCCGCCGGCGCCGGAGAGGTAAGGCCGGTGATCGCAGATCGGGCGGTTCAGGTACGTTACGGCCCTGATGGTGCGTGTCTGGTTGACTCGGCCGCGCCGGCCGGCGTGAGCAGGTGAGCGAGCAAGTGATGAGGCGGGGCTGGCACGCGTTGGTCGTGCTCGCCGCGCTGGGGGTGATGGCTGTCGGCTGTTCGACGGCTTGGGCTGACGGTGATCCGGCCAGCGATGTTCTGCTTTCGCAGGTTGCGTTCCTGCCCACGGATGCCGGGTTGTCCTCCACCCAGGAGGCGCACCTCACTGGCCTCTTGCACGGGGCCGCGCGCGCTGGTGCGCCGGTTCGAGTGGCGCTGATCCCGGACGCGTATGACCTGGGGTCGATCACGCAGCTTTGGAAGAAACCAGAGACGTATGCCCGGTTTTTGGGTGCCGAGTTGTCTTTGGTCTACAAGCACCCGGTGATCGTCGTCATGCCCAACGGTGTCGGGCTGAACTGGCCTGGGCACTCGGTCGCGAACGCGCGGGCCCTGGTGTCGCGTGTGAAGATCAAGCCCGGGAAGGCCGGCCTGCTTGACAGCGCGATGATCGCGGTTCAGGGGGTGCTCTCAGCCGAGCACGTGCATGTCTCGGTGGCCGCCCAGACGTCGCCTCCCCCTGGCGCAGCTTCGCACCGTTCCGCCGCCAGAACACCGGCCGCGGGGGATGGTCTCAGCGTGCCGGTGATCATCGCCGCGTTGGCGATCGTGCTCGGCCTGGTGCTATTGGCCTACCGCTGGCTGCGTGGGCGACGGCGCGCGCGTGGGACGGGCGCTGGTGCCCAGCCAGCAGCGGCGACTGCTCCTCTGTCCGCTCCACCTGAAGCGGCGCCCGCGGCGGCTTCGACGGCCGGGC
>JBAWFG010000537.1:0-3535 GCA_049591655.1 Solirubrobacteraceae bacterium | reverse complement strand
GCCGCCACCTGAGCGGCCGTCGGCGGGCCTATCGAGCGGCCGGCTGTGAGGCCGGCAGCGTGAGCGCCCCGTAGAGCTCGGGGCGACGGTCGGCGAGCGCGTCGGCCAGTTCGGTGAACCGCTTGTCGTGCGAGCGGCTGAGATCGAGCTCGGCAGCCGCCGGCCCGACGCCGCCCTGAGCCGCGCGGACCCATCCCTGCTCATCGATGATCGAGGTGCCGGCGTTCCAGGCCTGGCCGCGCTCGACCCCCGTCCGATCACAGCAGGCGACGGCGACGCGGTTGACCCGGGCGGCGGCCATCGCGACCGTCACCTCGGGCGGGCGCTCACCGTCGGGTCGCTGCACCAGCGGCCAGTTGGTGGGGACGGCGATCAGCTCCGCGCCGGCGAGCGCGAGCGTCCGTGGCATCTCGGGAAACTCGATGTCATAACAGACGAGCACGCCGATCCGGCCGGCCGGCGTGTCATGCACCACCGGGGCGGCGGGGCCGGGCGTGAACCACAGCTTCTCACGATCCCACAGATGCACCTTGCGGTAGACGCCGATGACGCCCGTCGCATCGGTGACCGCGGCGCTGTTGTAGACGTTGCCGTCCTCGCCACGCTCGCAGAAGCCGGCGATCACCACGGCACCCTCGCCGCAACGCCCCCACTCGCCCAGCAGCGGATCGGTGGCCGGGATGGCGAGCGCGGCGGCCTCCTCGGCGGAATCGAACATGTAGCCGGAGTTCGTCAGCTCCGGCAGCACAATGACGTCGGCACCGTCGGCGACGGCAGCCGTGATCGCCCGCAGGGCCATCTTCCGGTTGGCGCCGGGATCTCCGAGCGCCGGCGCCAGCTGGTGGCAGACGACGCGGGTCACGGGCGCAGGGCCGGGCCGCTCATGTCCTGGAGCCTACCGGCTCACGGACAGCCTCAGGCGGCCTTGTCGGCCAGCACCTGATAGATCGACGCCCAGCCGGTGGTGAAGCCGGCGCGCGCCGCCCGCAGGTAGAGCTTCCAGACTCGGGCCCGCTCCGGGCCGGCCACCCGGACCGCCTCGTCGTAGCGGCTCTCGTAGCTGTCGATCCAGTAGGAGATCGTCCGCGCGTAGTCCTCGGGAAGCCCCTCGACGTGGCGCACCACCAGCCCGGTGCGCTCCATCGCCTGCGCGATCCGTGAGAGCGGCAGCGGCACCCCGTCGGGGAACACGAACCGCTCCGAGAACGCGCCCTCGTCCTCGGTGTCGAAATCGGCGAGCTTGGCGATGCCGTGGTTGAGCAGGCGCCCGCCGGGTGCCAGCAGGCCGTGGAGCGTCCGCATGTAGAGATCGATCCGCTCCTCCCCCACGTGCTCGACCATGCCGATGCTCGAGATGGCGTCGAACTGCTCGGCGCCGAGCTCGCGGTAGTCGGCGAGGCGCAGCTCGATCCGGTCCTCCAGACCCGCTTCACGAACCCGCTCGCGGCCGAGCTTGACCTGCTGCTCGGAGAGGGTGACACCGAGCACCCGCACCCCATAGTGCGTGGCCGCGTGGATGGCGAAGCTGCCCCATCCACAGCCGACGTCGAGCACCCGCTCGCCCTCTTTGAGCCCGAGCTTGGTGCAGACGATCCCGAGCTTGGCCTGCTGGGCGTCGGCGAGGTTCTCCGCACCGCCCTTGAAGTAGGCGCAGCTGTAGGTCATCGACGGGTCGAGAAACAGCGAGAAGAAGTCGTTGCCGGCGTCGTAGTGGTAGGCGACGGCGCGCCGGTCGCGGCCCGGGGTGTGGCGCTCGCCGGTGAGGCGCAGCTCGGACTCCGGCCGCCGCGGCGGCGCCACCAGACCGCAGGCACGGATGACAGCGGCACCGAGACGCGCCATCTGCACCGGGGAGATCCGCGGGGGTGTGAAGGTGTCGACGACCCGCAGCGACTTCTCGATGTCGTCGGTCTCGATCAGGCCGAGCACGTAGGCCCGGCCGAGGCCGAGCTCACCCGGGGCACGCACGACGTGAGCCAGCGCCTGCGGGGAGAGGAAGCTGAACGTCGGGGCGTCGGGCTCGGTCGCCGCGACCTCCGTGCCGTCCCAGAAGCGCAGCGCGAAGGGGCGCTGGGGAAGCGCGGCCGCGATCTCGCGGCGCAGGGGTGCCGTACGGGAGAAGGCCAAGGCGCGGGGAGCTTAGCTAAGGCGCGAGGGTCAGCCGCTCTGCGCGGCGGCCAGCTTGCGCTCGCGCCGGGCCGGATCGACCCGGACGACGTCCCAGGCGAGCCCGGTCATCTCCAGCATCCGGATGACCGCGGCCGAGGGGTCGATCTGCCAGCGCTGGAGCCCGTGGCGGTACGAGGTCGGGAAGGCGTGGTGGTTGTTGTGCCACGCCTCGCCCCAGGTGGGGATCGCCAGCCAGGCGACGTTGCGTGACTCGTCACCGGTGTCGTAGTCCGAGCGCCCGAAGTAATGGCAGATCGAATTGATGCTGAACGTCGCGTGGTGCATGAAGAAGATGCGTGCCGCGCCGCCCCACAGCAGTGCGGTCAGGCCACCGGTCACGCTGCCCGTCAGGGCGACGCCAAGCCCGAACGCCGCCGCCAGCCCCAGCACGACCCACAGCACGAACGTGCGGTCGACGAACCGGATCCACGGGTCGGCGAGCAGGTCCTTGGCATACCGGTTCTCGTCGGCGACCTCCATGTCGGAGAAGACCCAGCCGATGTGGGCGTGCATCAGGCCCCACAACTGCCCGCGCCAGCCGTCGCGGTGGTCGAGGTGCGGGCTGTGCGGATCACCGCTCTCGTCGGAGAACTGGTGGTGCTTGCGGTGCGTCGCGACCCAGTCGATCACGGGGCCCTCGGCGGCCGCGGAGCCGAGCGCGGCAAAGCCGGCCCGCACGATCCGGTGGCACTTGAAGCTGCGATGCGTGAGCAGCCGGTGGAAACCGACCGTGATGCCGGAGCCGATCACCATGTAGAAGACGGCGAGCACGACGATGTCCTGCCACACCATCAGGCCGTGGTTCCAGCCCAGCCACATGCCGAGCAGCACGAGGATCGGCGGCGCGCCGGTGACCACGGCGCTGGCGAGCCGGTCCATCAGGGGCATCTTGACCGCGCGCACCTCGCCCCGGGGATCGGTGTCCCGGATTTCGGCGCTGGGAGCGGCAGTGCTCAGCGCATCAGGCGCAGGGGGCGCGGCAACCGCTGTCGGGGTGTCGGGTCCCATGACGAGCCCGCGACTCTACAGGCTCGATCCGACACCCGCATGGGAATTCCCTTAACTCAGAGCGGCTGGGGCCACGTGCCGGGGTTGTGGGGGCTGATGACTCCTATGTAGTCCTGAGCCCCCAAGACCCCTCGAGGCAGGGCGGCCAACGCAGCTGAAACGAGGCTCAGCGCGGCAGCCGCCGGACAGCCACCTGGGGCTCAGCGCCCGATCGTGCCCACGAGGCCGCGTGCGCGACCGGGAACAGTGGCCAGCGTCTCACGGACCTGCGACAGGCCAGCCCGCAGCTCGGTGTCGCCGACCTCGACCGGGAGCATCGAATCCTGCAGATCGGCGATCGACTGATCGGCGTCGTAGG
>JBAWFG010000536.1:0-3457 GCA_049591655.1 Solirubrobacteraceae bacterium | reverse complement strand
CTACGGTATGCCCGGCTGTGGCCCTCACCGTCCGGCAGCTGACCGAGATCCCGTACCTGCGGACGCGCCTGCATGCCGGCGCACTCGGCAGCGAACGCGTCATCTCCTGGGCCCATAGCATCGAGATGCCCCATCCCTGGGAGTGGCTGGAGGAGGGGGACCTGCTGATGACAGTCGGACTGGGGATCCCCCGCGACGCAGAGGCGCAGGTCGACTTCGTCAAGCGCCTGGCCGCCGTGGGCGTGAGCGGGATCGCGATCGGCGAGAACATGCAGGCGCCGCCGCTCACCGACGCCATGCTCAGGGCCGCCGACGACCACCGGCTGCCGGTGCTCGTCACCGCCTACGAGGTGCCCTTCATCCAGATCAGCCGAACGGTGGCGGCGGCCAGCCACGACCGTGAGCACCGGCGACTCGTCGACGCAGCCCGGGTGTATGACCGCGCGCGGGCCGACCTGGCCCGGGGGGCGGGCCCGGGGGAGCTCTTGCTGGGACTCGGCGAGGAGCTCGGTTGCCGTCTGTGGGTGTGCGCCAACGAGAGCGGACTGGCCGTATTCCCGGAAGCCGCCACACCCGACGAGGCGGTCCGCGAGCGGTTCGTCAACGCCGTCAACGACCGAGGCGGGGCTCTGCCCGGGGTGCTTCGCCTCGAGATGGCGGGAACGACGATCGTGGTCGTGCCGGTCCCAGCCCGCAGGCCCTCCTCCGTCCTGGCCAGCCCGCATCGTGAGGCCGACCCGCCCCCGTACGCGCTGCTCCAGCATGCTGCCACCGTGGTGGCGCTGGAGGTGGAGCGCCAATGGGCGGGCGTCGAGGAACGCCGCCGGCTGGGCAGCGAGACGCTGGCCTCGCTGCTCGACGGGCGCATCAGCCCATTCGCCGCCGAACGCCAAGCCGCCGCCCACAACCTGACCGCCGGTCCCTACACGTTGCTGGCCGTCACCCGGGATGACGGCTGGACGGCAAGCGGCTGGCTGCACCACGCGCTCGCCGACCGCGCCGTCCCGAACATGCTGCTGCGCCGCCAGGCGTTGCTCTACTGCCTGCTGCCCGGTGAGGATGAGACGGTCGACCGCGTCGCCGCCTTGTTCGACGGCGGGACCCGCGTCGGGGTCAGCGAGCCGTTCGCCGCCCTGGACGGCATCCGCTCCGCCGCCCGGGAGGCACGTTGGGCGCTGGAGGCGACTGGCGTTGGATCCGAGAACGTCGTCCACTATGGCCGGCAGCAGCCGTCCCTGCTCGGCGCGCGCTCGGTTGCGGAGGCCCAGCTGATCGTCGACCGGGTGTTGGGGCCGCTGCTCGCCTACGACGCCGAGCACGGGACCGACCTCGTGCCATCGCTGGGAGCGTTCCTGGCCTGCAACCGCTCATGGCAGCGGGCGTCGGCCCAGCTGTTCGTCCACAAGCAGACGCTCGTGTATCGGATGCAGCGCGTCGAGGCGCTGACCGGACACAAGCTCAATGACACTGCCGCGGTGGTCGAGTTGTGGCTCGCCGTGAAGGCGCTCGAGCTGCTCAACGGCTGAGCCGGCGCGGGCTCATACCATCGATCCAAGTCGCCGGTGCTGTTCGTCGCCGCGCACCGTCGCCGGCGTCCCGAGGCCAGCCCATACTCCACAACGTGGGCCTGTCTCCCAGCACCCCGCTCGCGACGTTCCCCGCCCGGCCGGTCTGGCCCCGGGGACTGCCGCGATCGCTGTGGCTGCAGGATGCGCTCGCCGCCGAGGCGCTCGATCCGGCGGCTGCTCAGGGATCCAAGGCCCCGCCCGCCCCTGTGGGCCGCGTCGACGTGTGCGTCGTGGGCGGGGGTTTCACCGGTCTGTGGACGGCGCTGGCCCTTCATGAACGGGATCCTTCGCTGACGATTCTCGTACTGGAGGCCGACATCTGCGGGGGCGGCGCCAGCGGGCGCAACGGCGGCTTCGTGATGACCGCCTGGTCGAAGTTCTCGAGCCTGAGCAAGCTCTGCGGCGAGGCCGACGCGCTGCGCTACGCACAGGCGTGTGAGGCGGCGGTGGGTGCGATCGGTCGTTTCTGCGCCGAGAACGAGATCGACGGCCAGTTCAACCAGGCCGGTTGGCTGTGGACCGCCACCAACGACGCCCAACTCGGCGCGTGGGATGCCGCCCTCACCGCGATCGCGGCGACCGGCGCCGCACCCTATGAGCTGCTCACCCCGGGGGAGGTGGCCGAGCGCACCGGGTCCACCGCACACCGCGCCGGCGTGTTTGAGCGTGCATCGGCGACCTTTCACCCGGCCCGGGTCGCCCGCGGTCTGGCAGCCGTGGCGCGGCGGCGAGGAATCACGGTGCTGGAATCCACCGCGGTGCGCGCGATCCACCACGGCACTCCGCTGCGGATCGAGACGAGCCGTGGCGAGCTGCGCGCCGACACGGCGCTGCTCGCCCTCAACGCCTGGACCGCGGCGCTGCCCGAGGCACGCGACGCGCTCGTGGTCACCTCCAGCGACATCGTCGCCACCGATCCCATCCCGGAGCGACTTGACGCGATCGGCTGGGAACGTGGGCTGTCGATCTCCGACTCGCGGCGCCTCGTCAGCTACTACCAGCGAAGCACCGCAGACCGCATCGTGTTCGGCAAGGGCGGCGGCGCCCTCGCATTCAACGGCCGGGTCCACGATGGGTTCCATGGGGTCTCGGAGCGGGCCAGCGAGGTTCAGGGCGGGCTGCGCTACGCCTACCCCCAGCTCAGCGACGTTCCCGCTCCCCACAGCTGGCGTGGGCCGATCGACTACTCGGTGTCCGGTGTGCCGTTCATCTTTCGCGTCGGCGGACACCCTGCGGTGCTCGCCGCAACCGGCTTTTCCGGCAACGGCTGCGGACCCGCGCACGTGGTCGCTGACGCGATGGCCGCAGCTGCACTCGGGCAGACAAGCGAGACGTTTCCCGAGGCGCTGTGGCGGGTGCCGAGCTCACCGCTGCCGTCTGAGCCGATCCGCTATCTCGGGGGGCGCCTGGTGCGGGCCGCGATCGCGCGTAAGGAGCACGCGGAGGATTCCGGGAGGACGCCGGGCCGCCTGACCGCGACGGTGGCGGGACTCGATCCGACCGGCTTCGTCGATCGTGGGGGAGGCGCGGTGGTCGGAGGCGTGGACTCGTCCACACCTCCGCCAGGCCTGGACGCGGGCGACGCGCCGATCACCGGCTCGACCGGCTGACCGCAGTCGGCGTTTGCCCCCGTCAACCGGGGAGCTGCAAATATTCCGGCATGGGCTCCCTGACGCTGACCGCCGAGCTCGTCCCCCGCGGCCCCGCGGCCGCGTTCGTGCTCGACGACGAGCAGGTCGCCGTCGTCGGCGAGGGGGCCAAACGGTTCCCGGTGCTGGCCACGGTCAATGGCTACTCGTGGCGCACGACGGTCACCCGGATGCGCGGGGAGTTCCTCGTCGGGCTCAACCGGGCAGTCCGCGAGTCAGCCGGCGTGCAGGCCGGTGACA
>JBAWFG010000535.1:0-3038 GCA_049591655.1 Solirubrobacteraceae bacterium | reverse complement strand
GGTCAGCCGCTGGGCGGTGCGCTGGCACAGCGCGGCCCCGGCGGAGCCGCCGTCCAGCGGGGCCCACGGGTCCTCGGGGTCGGCGCCGAGATCGGCGGCCAGCGCCCGCCACTGCTCGTCGGAGAGCAGCGCCGAGTGGTTGCCGGGATGGCCCTGGGTGGCAAGCCGCCACGCCTTGATCGTGTAGGCGAAGATCACTGACGGCCGGTCGGTTGCCGCGTCGGCGGCGGCGAACGCGTCGAGCAGGTCGGTGAGGTCGTGACCGCCGAGGTCGCGGATGGAGCGCAGCAGGTCATCGTCATCGAGCTCGGCGACCAGGCGCTTGAGCTGCGGGGCGTCAGGGCCGGTACCGGGCAGTCGCTGACGCAGCTCCGGAGCGTCGGAGCGCAGCAGCCGCTGGAACTCCTCGTTGCCCATCTGATCGATGCGCCGGCGCAGCGCCTCGCCGCCGGTCCGCGTGAACAGCTCCCGCAGCCAGTGGCCGTACTTGACGGTGAGCGTCTGCCAGCCGGCGGCGGCGAACATCGATTCCATGCGCCCGGCGGCCATCTCGGGCACGATCCGGTCAAGCGACTGGCGGTTGAGGTCGACGATCCACAGCACCTCACCGAGGCGGGGGACGACAGGATCGACGATCGCCTCCCAGCAGGCGCCCTCATCGAGCTCGGCGTCGCCGAGCAGCGCGATCTGGCGCCCGCCCTGGGGGACCTCGAAGTGGCCGGCCACGTAGCGGTGAGCGACCGCGCTCCAGATCGGCGCGGTGGCGCCGATGCCCACCGACCCGGTCGAGAAGTCGGCCGGCACCGGGTCCTTGAGCCGGCTGGGATAGCTCTGCAGCCCCCCGAACTCCCGCAGGGTCGTCAGGTACTCACGGTCCAGGCGGCCGAGCAGGTATTCGATGGCATGCCACACCGGGGAGGCGTGGGGCTTGACCGAGACGCGGTCGGGCGCCCGCAGGTGCTCGAACCACAGCGCGGTCATGATCGAGACGATCGACGCCGAAGAGGCCTGGTGGCCGCCGACCTTGACCCCGGAGCTGTTGGGGCGCACCCGGTTGGCGTGGTGGACGATCGAGGTCGCCAGCCACTGCACGCGGTCCTGGATCTCCGACAGCGCGGCGAGGTCGGTGGTCGGGGTTGCGGTGGTGGCCATGGCGCCGATTGTCGCTCACTCGGTTCTGTTGAGGATCTGCCACGGTGGGGTCCGATGGCCCCACCGTCGACGGCCGGCGTGAGCTTCGGCCTACTGGCGGGTAGTGATGCACAGTCACAAGCGAACCCGAGCCGGAAGGACCGACATTCATGGAGGCAGCATCCGCAGCGCAGGACAGCGCCGAGACCAACGGAGCCGAGGAGCGGCCGCCGTTCTCGCTGGAGCTCAGCCAGGACCAGCGTGACATTCGTGACTGGGTTCACGGGTTTGCCGAGTCGACGGTGCGGCCGGCGGCCTCGGAGTGGGACGAGCGGGAGGAGACCCCGTGGCCGGTGATCCAGGAGGCGGCCAAGATCGGCCTCTACAGCCTCGAGGGGATCGCCCAGTTCTGGTATGACCAGAGCGGGATCCTGTTCCCGATCGTCAACGAGGAGCTGTTCTGGGGCGACGCCGGGATCGGGATGTCGATCATGGGCACCACGCTGGCGGTCGCCGCCATCCAGGCCAACGGTTCTCCCGAGCAGTGGGGCGAGTGGATCCCCCAGTGCTTCGGCACCGAGTCAGAGCCCAAGGTTGCCGCCTTCTGCGTCTCAGAGCCCGACGCCGGCTCCGACGTCTCCTCGCTGCGCACCCGCGCCAGGTACGACGAGGCGTCAGACGAATGGGTGCTCAACGGCCAGAAGGCGTGGGCGACCAACGGCGGGATCGCCGACGTGCACGTCGTCGTCGCTCAGGTCGACCCGGAGCTGCGCGCCCGTGGCCACGCCTCGTTCGTGATCCCGCCGGGCACCAAGGGCCTGGAGATGGGCACCAAGGTCAAAAAGCACGGGCTGCGGGCCTCGCACACCGCCGACGTGTTCCTCGACGACGTCCGGATCCCCGGCTCCTGCCTGCTCGGCGGCAAGGAGAAGCTCGATGCGCGGCTGGCCCGCGCCCGGGAGGGCCAGAGCTCCCGTGGACAGGCGGCGATGCGGACCTTCGAGCTCAGCCGCCCGTCGGTCGGCGCCCAGGCACTCGGCATCGCCCGCGCCGCCTATGAGTACGCGCTTGAGTACGCCAAGGAGCGCTCCCAGTTCGGCCGGCCGATCATCGAGAACCAGGCGATCGCCTTCACGCTCGCCGACATGAAGCTGGAGATCGACGCCGCCCGGCTGCTCGTCTGGCGCGCCGCCTGGATGGGGCGCAACGACCACGAGTTCCAGAATGCCGAAGGCTCGATGAGCAAGCTCAAGGCCGGCGAGGTGGCGGTCTGGGCGACCGAGCGGGCGATCCAGATCCTCGGCGGCAACGGCTACACCCGGGAGTTCCCGGTCGAGCGCTGGCACCGGGACGCGAAGATCTACACGATCTTCGAGGGCACGTCTGAGATCCAGCGGCTCGTCATCTCCCGCGCCATCTCCGGGATGCAGATCCGCTGAGCGAGATGCGCTGAGCGAGATCCGCTGAGCGCCCCGGGGGGGGTTCTGGGTGATTACGGCTACATAGCACCCATCAGCCCCCAGAACCCCGGGGGCTCGGCCCCGGGCCGCCGAGAATCTGGACTCAGCCGGGGGCTCAGCCGCGGCCGCCGCCGAGGAACGACTCGACGAACTCCGGGCTGGCCGCCAGGTCGGCCGGGGTGCCCTCCATCTGCAGCCGGCCACCGCCAAGCACGTAGGTGCGGTCGGAGATCTCCAGCACCGCCCGCGCCCGTTGCTCGACGATCAGCACCGACGCGCCGGTGGTGGCGAGTTGGCGGACGTGCTCCTCCAGGACGGTGTGGGCGATGATCGGCGCCAGGTTGGCGGTTGGCTCATCGAGCACGACCAGCGCGGGGGAGAGCATCAGCGCCCGGCCCATGGCGAGCATCTTGCGCTCGCCGCCGCTCAGCTTGCCGGCGCGCCGGC
>JBAWFG010000534.1:0-4034 GCA_049591655.1 Solirubrobacteraceae bacterium | reverse complement strand
GCCCGGCGCAGCCGCGCCCGCGCCCGCCGAGCCGGTGGTGTCGCTGTCGTTCACCGAGGAGATGAAGGGCTATGTCACGTTCGGGGAGACCGACTTCGACCGCGGTTTCCGGGCCGGTAAGGACGCTGGAACCGCCTTCATGTTCCACCTGACGATCACCGCCTCCGACGTCGAGCGCTTCATCGCCGATCCGCATCACCTGGGGGCTGCGACCGGGTGGATCGAGTCCGACGCGTTCGGAGGCCGCCTGCCGGTCACCGACGGCGCCTTCAACCTGTTTGTCGACGCCGCGCCGCCCGGATGTAAACGGATGCTCTACTCGCTGCAGTTCGCCGACGGAGAGGGGCATCTGCTGACGCTGACCGGCTTCAAGGACATCCGACGCCACCACGGCCTGGATCTGTGGACGGAGACCACGACGCTGTTCACGCGCGTCCTGCAGGGCCACGTGAAACCGCCTGCGGCTGACCCCACCGACCTCAGCGACGACAGCACCGACGCGCCCGTGCTGGCCGGTGGCATCCTGCACATCCACCCGCTCGACTTCGCTCGCCAGCTGACGACGTTCAGGGTCACCCCGCCGTCGCGTGTCGACGCCCTGGGTCGCTTTGGCGCTCTGTTTGCGGGCGAGCTGTGGCAGGCCTACGGGCCGTGAGCGTCGTGTCCCAGCACGTCGTCGAGTTCACCGCCGGCGACGGTCTGAAGTGCAACCTGATCAACGTGCGCGGCCAGACCGAGCCGGTGCGCGGCCCGGTGCTGCTCGTCCATGGGGCGGGCGTGCGGGCCAACATCTTCCGCGCCCCGAGCGGGCGCAACCTCGTCGACGTGCTCGTCGACGAGGGCTGGGACGTGTGGCTGGAGAACTGGCGCGCCTCGATCGACATCCCCCACAGCCATTGGACGCTCGACCAGGCCGCGCTCTACGACCATCCCCAGGCGGTGCGGACCGTGTGCGAGCTGGCCGGCTCGGCGACCTGCAAGGCGGTGATCCACTGTCAGGGGTCGACGAGCTTCATGATGAGCGCGACTGCCGGGCTCGTGCCCCAGGTGACGACGATCGTCTCCAACGCCGTCTCCCTGCACCCGGTCGTCCCCCCGCTCGCCAACCTCAAGCTGCGCTTCATGATCCCGGTCACCGGCCGCGTGCTGGGCTACCTGGATCCTCAGTGGGGGAGGGAGGGAGCGCCGTGGATCGTCCCCAAGCTCGTCGACACCTGGATCCGTCTCACCCACCACGAGTGCCACAACGCCGTCTGCAAGTGGTCGAGCTTCACCTACGGGGCGGCCAAACCGACCCTGTGGCGCCACGAGAACCTCAACGACGCCACCCACGAGTGGATGAAGGGCGAGTTCGCCGATGTCCCGCTGACGTTCTTTGAGCAGATCGACAGCTGCGTGCGGGCCGGCCGGCTGCTCGCCGCCGAGCACCACCCGGAGCTGCCGGGCGACTTCACCGCCCAGCCGCCACGCACCGACGCCCGGGTCATATTCCTGGCCGGCGCGCAGAATGTCTGCTTCACCGCCGAGAGCCAGCGCCGCTCGCAGAACTGGTACGAGCACCACCGCCCCGGTCACTCGGCCCTGCACATCCTCGACGGCTACGGCCATCTCGACGTGTTCATGGGCCGCCACGCCGCCCGGGACATCTTTCCACTGATCGCCGCCGAGCTCGATCAGGGGCCGTGACCGAGCGGCTCGCCGCTGTCAGGCGAGCTGCTCGGTCCGGGTCTGGGTGCCCTGGTCGTCGCGGTAGCGCACGTCGATGTGGTCGGCGGCCATGTCGAGCACGGCAAAGCCGAACCGTGACCAGTGGTCGCCGTCGGCCTCCAGGAACCCGCGTTCCTCCCAGATCCCCGGTGCCGTCACCGGGTCCCCGGCGGCGCGCTCGGCGAGCACCGGTACCCCGCCATGACCGATGCAGCGCGGAAAGCGGATCCCCGACCCGGCCGCAAAGCCCATGCAGCGGTGCTCATGGCCCCACAGCCACGCGGTGACCCGGCCGCTGTCGAGCACCGGCTTGAGCTTGGCTCCGAGCACGGTCCCCAGGTCCTGCGTGTCATAGACCGACAGCAGCTGATGGTGGCTGAGCAGCATGAGCTTGCGCTGCGACGCCTGCGCGACCTCGGAGACGAACGCCGCCTGCGGATCGGCGAGCACGCCCTTCTGACCCTGGGAGAAGACGTCGGTATCCCAGGCGGTGTCGAGCCCGACGAACTCCCATGAGGGCGACGTGAGCCGGAAGAAGCTCGTCGGCTGCCCGTCGGGGCTGTGCTGGTGGCGGAATCGTGGATCGGCCAGGAGCCGGTCGAAATAGCCAAAACCGCCGCCGTACATGTCGTGGTTGCCGTTGAGCGACCACGAGCTGACACCGTGTTCGGCCTGATCGGCGCTCACCGGCCACAGACCGGGGCCCAGGACGTGACGGTCGACCTCCTCCTCCAGTCCGGAGTAGTAGACGTCGCCGAGATGGACGACATGCGCCTCGCGGCCGTGGGCGAGCGCGTCGGCGACCTCCTCGGCCATGTAGGACGCAACCGCTCGCGCCCGGGGCAGCCCCGTCCCCCAGTCACCGACGATCATCAGGCGCGCGTCGTCAGCGATCGCAAGCGTGGCGGGCTGGGGGTTGAACGCATGGTTGCCCCGTGCCAGCCGGTCGAGTACCGCCCCCGCGATCGTCGTCACCCACCCCGGGTCCTCGGGCCCGAACCGCATCGGATGCAGCAGCGACTCGACCGTGTGGGCGATCTCGGAGAGCAGACCGCGGTGGGTCGGGCCGGCGCCGCTGACGACGTGCTGGGCGCGCAGCTGGGACTCGATCGTGCTCTGCAGCAGGCTGTGGACGGGGTCTCGGGACATGAACGGCACCGCCGCCGAGCTCGACTGGCCCGATGAGGCGAGTCCGGGCTCGACATCGGGGATCCGGGCCCGCAGTTGCTCGGCCGGGGCGCCCGGCTCCCCGGTCACCGCCGCCGCACGCCCCGCGACCTCCTGGAGCTGCGGGGCGTCGAGGCTGCCCCGTAGCGCCGTGACATACCGCTGCAGCTCATTGCGGTCAGACGCCTGCTCGATCACAGCTCACCTCGCCCGGTTGTCCCCTGTCGGCGCCAGGTCTGATGGCCGGCGCCGAATCCCGGCCTCATTATCGCCACCGGCGAGCCGGCCGGGGGGATTTTGTGTCAAGTGGCTCTTTCGCCTCTGGCGGGTAGGCCCAGACTCGTGGCTGTTACCGGCGATCTCACTCGATACCGCTATCTCTCGACCATCGGCACCGGCGGGATGGCGACTGTCGACCTGGCCGAGGACTCCCGGCTGGGCCGGCAGGTAGCGCTCAAGCGCTTCACCGGGGCCGCCGATGACGGCATGTCGCGGCTACGACGCGAGGCCCTGGCCGGCGCCTCCATCAGCCACCCCAACCTCGTATCGGTCTACGACGCCGTCACCTCTGAGAACGGCGACCTCGTGATCGTCATGGAGTACGTGCGCGGTGAGACGCTGCGCCAGACGCTCAATCGCCGCGGCGCCCTGCCCGTCTCCGAGGTGCTGCGGATCCTCGACGGCGTCGCCGCCGGGCTGGATGCCATCCACGCCCGCGGGATCGTCCACCGTGATGTCAAGCCGTCCAACATCCTGCTCGGAGAGGACGGAGCGGTGAAGGTCGCCGACCTTGGGATCGCCTCTGTGCCCGACCGCACACAGATCACGACCTCGGGCTCGGTCCTCGGCTCGCTGAGCTACATGGCCCCTGAGCAGCTCGGCGAGGAACGCTCCACGCCGGCGATCGATATCTATGCGCTCGCTGCGGTCGCCTACGAGATGCTGTCCGGCGTCAAGGCGCGCCAGGAGGCCAACGCGGTGGCGCTCGCCCACGCCATCCACACCCAACCGGCCCCGGACCTGCGTGCTGCCTGGCCGCAGGCGCCGGCCGCGGCCGCCGACGTGATCCGCCGTGCGATGTCGGCCGACCCGGCCCAGCGGCCCAGCTCCGCCGGTGAGCTGGCCCGGCGGTTGGGGGCGGCACTCGAGGAGCCCGAGAC
>JBAWFG010000533.1:0-3437 GCA_049591655.1 Solirubrobacteraceae bacterium | reverse complement strand
GCGCAGGGCCGCCACCGTGGCGCTCAGCGAGACGACCGCCAGCAGCCCAAACGCCACCGTGTAGGCGGGATGGGCGCCGACGCCGGACGGCACCAGCCCGCCGAGCGCACCTCCAGCCCGTAGCGCCACCGCGCCCAGCGGGACCCCGAGCCCGACCGACAGCTGCTGGGCTGTGGCCTGCAGCGTATTGGCGTCGCGGATCTGCTCAGGCGGGGTGTCGGCGAACGCGATCGTCGAGTAGCAGGTGAGGCTCACCGAGCGTCCGATCCCGTTGAGCAGCGCCACACCGGCGATCACCGCCAGCGGCGTGGCGGCGACGATCAGTCCGGCCGCGATCATCGTGGCGGCCGCGCCGGCGGTCGCCGCAACGATCACCGGCCGGAATCCGAACCGCCGCAGCAGCGGCGTGGTGGCCGGCTTGATCGCGATGTTGCCGACGAACACGAACAGGACGACCGCGCCGGACTTGACCGGGCTCCACCCGAATGCGGTCTGGAACAGCAGCGTAAGCAGGAACGGGACCGCGGTGATGGCGGTCCAGAACAGCGAGCCGGAGCCGAGCGCCGCGCGGAAGGTCGGGACACGCAGCGTTTGAAGGTTGACCAGCGGGTGGGCGGTGCGCCGCAGGTGCATCACCGCAGCGCCCAGCAGCAGGCCCGAGGCGGCGGCGAGCGCCCCGGCCTGTGCCCACGGGATCACGATGCGTGACAGCAGGTAGGCCACGTAGGTGGCGCCGGCCAGCCCGCCGCAGGTGAGCGCGACGCCGAGCCGGTCAAGCGGGCCGGGCGCCGGGGCGCGACCCATCCGGATCAGCCGCCAGGCGAACGCGAACGCCAGCGCCCCGAGCGGCAGGTTGATGAGGAACAGCCACCGCCAGCTGGCGTAGGTCGTGATCAGGCCGCCGGCCAGCGGCGCGATCACGGGGGCGATCAGGCCGGGCCAAACGAGCAGCGAGATGACCCGGAGCACGTCACGCTTGGCCGTCCGGGCGAGCACGACGAGCCGACCCACCGGGACCATCATCGCGCCGCCCGCCCCCTGCAGCACCCGGAACAGGACGAGCTCGGCGAGGTTGGTGCTGACCGCGCACAGGACCGAGGCGAGCGTGAACACCGCGATCGCCGACAGGAACACCGGCCGGGCACCCCAGCGTTCGGCCAGCCAGCCACTGAGCGGGATGAGCACCGCCAGGGTGACGAGGTAGGCGGCGATCACCAATCCCACCGACGTGGCATCGACGTGCAGGGCACGGCCGATCCGAGGCGCCGCGGTCGTCACGATCGTGCCGTCGAGGTTCTCCATGAAGAAACAGGCCGCGACCAGCAGCGCGGTGCTCCGCAGACGGATGTCGCTCATCGCCGCCCCCGGGCCGGGTTCTCGGCGGAAAATGGCCTGCACACGTATGGCGAAGCGTACGATGAATCCATGACCGCATTGGGCATGTTGTTGCTGGTGGTGGGGGCCGTGGTGGCGATCGCCGAGGCTCACTACCCCACGCAGGGCGTGGCCGGCGGCATCGGGGTGGTCATGCTCGCCGTGGGAGCGGTACTGGCTATCAGCGGACTCGGCGCCGGGCTGGCCATCGGGCTGCTCACCGGACTGCTGCTGGCGGGGGCCGGAACCGGCGCCGTGCTGTTCTCGGTGCGCAACGGCCGCGCTGTCCGCGCGCGGCGAATCCGCACCGGGGCGGAGGGGATGATCGGCCACATCGGCGTCGTCCGTGACTGGACCGAGCCGGCGGGGAACGTGTCGGTCGATGGAGCCCTGTGGAAGGCCCGCAGGTCCCCGGGCGCCGATGACGAACCCCCGCCCGAGTTGCACTCCGGCGACACGATCGTCGTCGAGAGAATCAACGGGCTGACGCTGTCGGTCCGTCCCGCGGAGGAATGGGAGCTACCGCTGTGATCACCGCAATCGTCATCATCATCGCCGTACTGCTGGTGGTCGGCCTGACCACCCTGGCCAGTTCGATCCGGGTCCTGCGTGAATACGAGCGTGGCGTCGTGTTCCGGCTCGGCCGGCTGATGGAGGAGCGCGGCCCCGGCCTGCAGCTGCTCATCCCCTGGCTGGACCGCATGGTGAGGATCAGCCTGCGCACGGTCACCCTGACGATCCCGCCGCAGGAGATCATCACCCGCGACAACGTGCCCGCCCGGGTGACTGCGGTCGCCTACTACCGCGTCATCGACCCCGGTCGCGCGGTGACCGAAGTCGAGAGCTTCCAGTCGGCGACGCTGCAGATCTCCCAGACCTCGCTGCGCTCGGTGCTCGGCGTCGTCGACCTCGACACGCTGCTGTCCGAACGCGATCACCTCAACAACTCGCTGCAGGAGGTGATCGACGCGCAGACCGAGCCGTGGGGCATCAAGGTGACCACGGTCGAGATCAAGGACGTCGAGATCCCCGAGCGGATGCAGCACGCGATCGCCCGCCAGGCCGAGGCCGAGCGCGAGCGGCGAGCCAAGATCATCAACGCCGAGGGCGAGGCCCAGGCCGCGGCCAAGCTCGCCGAGGCCGCCGACGTGATCGGGGTCAATCCGGTGACCGTGCAGCTGCGCTACCTGCAGACGCTGCGCGAGATCGGTGGTATCGGCAACTCGACGGTCGTGTTCCCGATGCCGATCGACCTCATGGGGGCGATGACCAACGCACTGAAGGGGCCGCTGGAGGAGGCGGCCAAACCCGCCGCTCCTCCGGCCGCCGCTGCCCCCCCACCCCCGCCCGGGCGGATCGAGGCCCCACCGGCACCGGCGCGGGAGCTCGGTGCCGGGATCAAGCGGCCCGGCAACGGCGCCCCCGTCCCGACGCCGCGCACCGAGAGCACGCCGAAGCCCCGCCCATAAGCGGTTGCGGCCGCTGATGTCAATCTAAGCCCCGTATGGGGGCTTAGATTGCACTCCGGGGTGGGATAGGCCGGGGCGGATGGGCCGGATAAGCCGCTCAGCGGCTGCGGGCGGCGATCGCCACGCCCTCCAGGGCGACGAGACCGTGCACGTCGACGATCCGGAGGCGATGGGCGCCGGCTCGCAGGGGGACGGAGAAGATGACCCGGCGGCGGTGCAGGCGACGCGAGTGCAGTGAGACCAGGCGGCTGACGCCGTCCAGCGTGACCCGCATGACCCCGCCCCGGCCGGTCGTCTCACCGATCAGCGCCAGCGCACCGCCGCGGTAGCGCAACGTCAGCGCCGCGCCGCGGGTGGTGGTCTGGATGGCGTGCTGGCGCCAGGCGCCGCGGCGCGCGCGCATCGCCCAGCCACGGCTGTAATGGCCGCCCGGGACGCGAGCGGCGCTCGGGACGACGGTGATGGCCGTCCCCCAGCTGCCTGCGGTGCCTGCCGCCGTCAGCGCGGCCACGCGGAACTGATAGGTGCGGCCGAGGACGCCGGCGAACGTCAGCCGGGTGCGGTGGGTGGCAGCGAGCAGGGTGCGCCAGCGCC
>JBAWFG010000532.1:0-8330 GCA_049591655.1 Solirubrobacteraceae bacterium | reverse complement strand
GTGCGCCGGTGGCCGCGGCGACCGGCGTGCCGCCGTCGGCCGGATAGCCTTGCGTGCGATGAGCGACCACCAGGATCCGGTCTCGCGCAGCCGCCTGCAGTCAGAGCGCGCCGCGCGCCTGATGGAGTTGCTCGGGCTCACCGAGGACGAGCTGTGCGCCCTGCTCGACGTCGACCCGCTGAGCCTGTTGTCAGGCCAGCTCGATCACCGCCCGGAGCTGTCGATCCTCCTTGACCTGCTCGCCGACGCCGAGGAGCGGGCCGGGGCGTCGGTGCTGCAGCGCTGGGTCCGGGCCTCGGGGCCGGTCGGGCGCCCGATCGACGCCCTCACCGGACGGGACTTCGCCGCCTTTGAGGACGCGCTCGGCGAGTTGGCTGAGCGCGGATTCGTGCTGCGCGCCTCCGGCAGGGCCGATGGCTGAGCCGTTCGTGCACCGGCTGCGGGTGCGTTACGCCGAGTGTGACCCGCAGGGCGTCCTGTTCAACGCCCACTACCTGGCCTACATCGACCACACGATCACCGAGCTGTGGCGGGCGGCCTACGGCGGTTATGACGCGATGCTGGAGCGCGGGGTCGACATCGTCGTCGCCGAGACCGGGCTGCGGTTCCGCGCTCCGGCCCGATTTGACGACGAGGTCACGATCACCGCGACGGTGGCTCACCTGGGGACGACGAGCGTCACCACCGAGCACGTTTTTCACCACGGTGAGGAGCTGCTGATGGAGGGCTGGATCCGTCACGTGTTCGTCGACCGCGTGACCGGGGTCAAGACCCCGATGCCCGACTGGGCGCGCGTCGGCCTGCAGCCGTGGCACGTGCCCGCGCCGGTCACACGCTGACCGCCCGCCGGCGGCCTGGAGCGTCAGTCGGAGTCTGACTCGGCTTCGGGCTCCGGCGGCTTCTTGGGCCAGGTCCCGATCAGATGGTGAAAGACGTTGGCGAAGACCCGGTCAACGGCCGCGGCGCTACCGGCCATGACGCCCGCCTGCAGCGCCTGGGAGCCGACGACCTTGACCACGCTGCCCTCACCCGAGCCGGGGATCGGCGGCGGCGCGTCGTCGATCTTCGCCCACAGGCTGCGGAACACCGACCGCCCGAGGCGCGCGGCGATCAGCCCGGCGATGATCCCGAATGGCTTGTAGAGAAGGCGCATGGTCTGGCGTGCAGACTACCCGTCCGTCGGGCGTGACACCGCCCGGACTGCCGTTCTGGGTCGGTTGCGCCCGATGGATAGGCCCTCGCCGGTGCAATGGGCCATGTGGCACTGGCGGCCGACCGCCCGGAGTGGGTAAATACAGCACCGGACGTTCGTGTGAGAGGAGGCAAGATGCTCGACGAGGATCCCACCCGCGACAACGGCTCAGCCGAGGAGTTACTGCGGCGGGCATTGCTCGACGATTCCTCGGCGGTGGCGGTCTCCCTGCGCGTGAGCGGACTGCCGCTCAGCGAGGCGGTGACGGTCATCTTCCACGGCCGACGTGATCTCGGCACGCTGCAGACCTATGTCGCCTGTGGCAGCCGCGGCGCCGGTGCCACCGTCACCGCCGGCGAACTGCTGCGGGTGCCCTGCGACCTCGACCTCGCCGAGGCCGGCGACCGAGAGGAGGCGGAGCGGCTCTACGTCGAGCAGGCGACCGCGCTGCGTGACGCCCTCGTCGGAGCCGACACGGTGCTCGGTGTGTGGCGCGAGCCGCTGTCGCACCTCGCCGGCAGCGTTGTCACGGTCGACCACTCGGTGGCGCTCTCGGTGCGCCTGCCCGCGCACCGGCTGCTGCCGACGGCGCTGGTCGCGACCGAGTCACAGCTCGTCGTCACCCCGGTATGCAGCGCTCGGACGCTCGCCGACGGCCGCCCCCCGATGGGGATCGCCTGCGCCCAGCAGGACCTCTCCCGGGTCTATCCGCTCGCCGACGATCCCGAGCGGTGCGTTGAGGACTTCCTGTCGCTCGCCTCTGAGCATGCGCTGGAACTCGCCGAGCGCCTCGACCATCAGGAGGCATCGGTGCAGCGCTTCCTGGAGCTCAGCGACTCCTGAGAAGGCGGGTCGTCAGGCCCGCTGCTGCCCGGTCGGTTACCGTGCCCGCGGATGCGGCGCCCGTATGTGATCGGCCTGATCGGCTCCGCCGTCGTCGTGTTCCTCGTCGTCAGCGCGCTGCTGGCCCGGGCGTTCAGCGTCGGCGGCGCCGAGGATGCGGCACTCACCGACCTCGTGACCGCCGAGGCCCACGGCAACACCGCGGCGGTCACGCGGATGATCGTCGGCTGTCAGGCGCAGCCGGCCTGCCGGGCGCGGGCGGCCTCGGTCAGCGCCGCGCTGCGGCGCCCGGGCGGCATCTCGATCGTCCAGATCCAGGAGTCGGCGGGCTTCTCACTCGGCTCGACGCTCGGGACCGCCCGGATCGTGTGGCTGGCCGGCTCCTCGCTACCGCGCGTGCAGTGCATGATCGTGCGCCACACCGGCGATGTGCTGAGCGGCTTTGCGGTGCGGATCGAGAAGGTCAGCCCGCGTATCGCGAGCGACGCGTCCTGCCCAGCTCACTTCTAGACGTGTGCGGGGTCCGCGTCGGGCGCCGGGCCGGCTCCCGGGTCGGGCGGCGCTCACGGCCGGGCAACTGATCGGCGAGCCGGCCGTGCTCCCGCAGGCGCACCCGCGCGGGCACCGCGTCGGGGAGGGGCAGGCCGCCGCTCGGCTTCGCCGGTGGCGTGGGGGGTGGGGTGGGACCCCGGCCCCAGCCGTCGTCACCGTCGGAGTCTGACCGGCGGTCGGTGACCTGGTTCTCCTTGAGCGCTGGGAACATCAGCAGCGCCACGCATCCGAGCCCCAACAGATGGACCGCGGCGATCCAAAGAATGAGAGCTGCCCCGCTCATAGGGGAAGGTTAGCGCACGGTTAGTGTCCAGCGCCAGCCCTCAGAACGTGTTTTTGTGGGTGGTTCAGCGGACCCGTGCCGCTGTTTGCGCGCGACGGGCGCTACCATCGAACGCCGCCCATGGCACGTAACGAATCAACTTCACTGAAGGTCGCCGCGCGGGAGCCCGGTGGCTCCCGCCACGCCCGCCGTCTGCGCCGTGAGGGCAACGTCCTCGGCGTCCTCTACGGAGGCGGCGACGAGCCCGTCGCGTTTCAGGTTCCCTCGCGCCTGCTGCGCCAGGCGCTGGCCCACGGCGGCGCGGTCATCGACCTGTCGATCGACGATGCCGGCTCCAGCCCGGTCGTCGTCAAGGAGCTCGTCCGCCACCCGGTGACCGGCGCGACGGTCCATCTTGACCTGCTCCGCGTCCGGCTGGATCAGAAGATCCAGGCGACCGTGGGGCTCGAGCTGACCGGCGAGGAGCAGGCTCCCGGCGTGATCGACGGCGGCGTGCTCGAGCACGTGACCCGTGAGGTCACGATCGAGGCGCTGCCCAACGACATCCCGGAGTCGGTCTCCTACGACGTCTCCGGCATGCAGATCGGCGACACGATCACCCTGGAGTCAGTCCGCCCGCCCGCCAACATCTCCCTGGTCGACGACCCGGAGACGGTCATCGCCACGCTCACTCCGCCCCGGCTGCAGGTCGAGGCCGAGGACGAGATCGAGCAGGAGACCGAGGTTGTTGGTGAGGGCGGCGAAGGCGCAGCTGCCGCAGAGGACTCCGGCGACGGCGACGGCGCCGAGGCGTCCGCCGAGTCGGGCTCCGACGCCGAGTAGGCGACCGCCGTGCCACTGCCGGGACGCCGTAGCGGCGGGCCCGTCGACTGGCTCATCGTCGGTCTCGGCAACCCCGGGCGTCAATACGCGGGGACGCCGCACAACGTCGGCTTCGACGTCGCCGAGGCGCTGCGCCGGCGCTGGGATCTCGGCAGCCCCAAATCCCGCTATCGGGGGCTGATCACCGAGGGGCGCGCCGGGATCGGCGGCCCCCGGGTGGCGATCCTCATGCCCCAGACGTACATGAACGACGCCGGTCGGTCGGTCGGGCCCGCGCGCGGCGAGCTGCGGGTGCAGCCGGACCGGATCCTCGTTCTCCACGATGAGATCGACCTGCCGTTCGGCGATATCCGGGTGCGCCTGGGGGGCGGGCTGGCCGGCCACAACGGGCTGAAGTCGCTCAAGGCGGCGCTCGGCACAGCGGACTTCCAGCGCGTGCGCATCGGCGTCGGGCGCCCGCCAACGACCGACCCTGAGCAGGTCGCCGCCTACGTGCTCGGGCGCTTTCGTGAGCCGGCCGACGCGGTCGCCGAGCTCGTGGAGCAGGCCGCCGACGCCGCCGAGCGTGTGCTGGCGGACGCGGCCGCACCGCAGAGCTGAACCGCTCGGTCCGGCTCCTAGACTCGAAGGGGCACCGCCTTTCTCGATGCTCAGTCCGCTTCTCGCCCACGCCGACGACGACTCGCAGACCGCCGCGCTCGCTCGCGACGGTGGCGACGCATTCGTCTCGCAGTCCCTGCGCCCGTTTCTCGTCGCGGCGCTGCTCGATCGTGAACCGGGCCGGCCGGCGATCGTCGTGGCCGGCGATGACCGCGCCGCTCGGGACCTCGCGGCGGGCCTGCGGACCTGGCTGGAGCCGCGCAGCGTCCGCTACTACCCGAGCCGCGGCGTCAACTACGAGTCCCACCTCGCCCCGCCCCCGCATCTCGTCGGCCTGAGAATCGCCGCACTCGACGCGCTGCTCGAGTGGGACACGGACGGGACCGAGGGCCCACGAACCGCTCCGGTAGCTGTGGTCAGCGCCGTGGCCCTTTCGGAGAAGGTCCCGGACCCGTCGATGCGTCCCAAGCCCTTCTGCCTGCGCAAGGGCGATCTGATCGACCTCGACGAGACCGCGATGGATCTCGTCGCCGCCGGCTATGAGCGTGTCGATCAGGTCGAGGACCGTGGCCAGTTCGCCATCCGCGGCGGCCTGCTCGACGTCTTCCCGGCGACCGAGGACCGCGCGGTGCGCGTCGACCTGTTCGGCGACGAGATCGACTCCCTGCGCTGGTTCTCGACGTTCACTCAGCGCTCGCTCGGCGAGGCCGAGGTCGTCGAGGTCGCCCCCGCGGCCGAGCTGTCGGCCGAGCACCGGGAGCTGGCCGAGATCGCGGCCCTGGAGGATCCGTCCGAGCGGCCCGACATCACCGAGCTGCTGCCGGTCGAGAACTTCCATTCATTCCTGACGCTGGCCGGCGGCGAGGCCGCCGTGCTGATCGCCGGGGCCGAGGATGTTGCCCCGGCGCTCGCCGACCACTGGCAGGACGTCACCGCCGCCTTCCACGACGAGGACGCCCATCACCTCTACGTGGCCCCGGACGCGATCGTCGCCCAGCTCGCCGAGCGGGTGCGCATCCGCCTGTCGAGCATCGACCAGGACCAGCCGTTCGCGTTTCGCGCCCAGACCGCCGACATCGCCGCTCGCGGCCTTAAGGAGGCCGAGCCGGAGCTCGAGAAGCTGGCTCGGTCCGGCTACCGGACGGTGCTGACGTTCGCCCGCCGCGGCGAGGGGGAGCGCTTTGCCTACAACCTCGGGCGGCTGAAGACACGGTGGCTCGGCGAGGGCGAGGATGCGCCGCCGACCGCCGGTCAGATCACGATGGCCAACGCCCGCCTCCAGGGCGGGTTCATCGCTCCGCAGTTCCACCTCGCGGTGATCCCCGACCACCGCCTGTTCCAGCGCCGCCGGGCGGCCGACGGAACCGGTGACCGCTCCCGGCGCCGCGGTGTGCTGCGCAGCTTCGCCGACCTGCGCACCGGTGACATCGTCGTCCACGAGGACCACGGGATCGCCCGCTTCGCCGGCTTCGACACCAAGACCGTCGCCGGCGTCACCCGGGATTACCTCTACCTCGAGTACGCCGGCTCTGACCGGGTCTTCGTTCCCGTCGACCAGCTGGCCAAGATCAGCCGCTACGTCGGCGCCGGGGGCTCGCACCCACCTCTGTCCAAGCTCGGCGGCAACCGCTGGGACACGATCAAGGCCCGGGCGCGGCGCGCCGCCCAGGAGATGGCGGGCGAGCTGCTCAACCTGTACGCCGAGCGCCGGCGCCGCCAGGGCCACGCGTTCCCGATCGACAGCGACTGGCAGCGGGAGTTCGAGGACGCCTTCCCGTTCACCGAGACGCCCGATCAGCGCGACGCCATCGAGTTCGTCAAGGCCGACATGGAGTCCCTGCGCCCGATGGACCGGCTGATCTGCGGCGACGTCGGCTACGGCAAGACCGAGGTCGCTCTGCGGGCGGCGTTCAAGGCCGCTCAGGACGGCAAGCAGGTGATGGTGCTCGCCCCGACGACGATCCTCGCCCAGCAGCACTTCGGCACCTTCTCCGAGCGCCTCAAGGACTACCCGGTGACGATCGAGCATGTCTCGCGCTTCCGCTCCGCGGCGGAGCAGCGCGAGGCGATCGCACGGTTCTCGGAGGGCGCGGTCGACATTCTCATCGGCACCCACCGGCTGCTGTCGCGCGATGTGCGGGCCAAGGATCTCGGCCTGCTGGTCGTCGACGAGGAACAGCGCTTCGGGGTCAAGCAGAAGGAGCTGCTGCGCCAGCTCAAGCTGCGCGTCGACGTGATCGCGATGAGCGCCACCCCGATCCCGCGGACCCTGCAGATGTCGCTGGCCGGGATCCGGGACATCAGCGTCATCGAGACCCCGCCGGAGGGCCGGCGGCCGGTGAAGACCTACGTCGGCGAATACGACGAGGAGCTCGTGCGCCGGGCGCTCATCCGGGAGAAGGAGCGCCACGGCCAGGCGTTCTTCCTGCACAACCGGGTCGAGACGATCGAGGAGACAGCGGTGCGACTGCGGGGACTGTGCCCCGGCCTGCGCTTCGAGGTCGCCCACGGCCAGATGGACGAGGGCGTGCTGGAGAAGCGGATGCTGTCGTTCCTGCGCGGTGACGCCGACGTGCTCGTCTGCACGAGCATCATCGAGTCCGGGATCGATATTCCCCAGGCCAACACCCTGATCGTCGAGCGCGCCGACGTGTTCGGGCTCTCGCAGCTCTACCAGATCCGCGGCCGGGTGGGCCGCAGCCGGGAGCGCGCCTACGCCTACCTGCTCTATCCGAGCGCCGCCGCGCTCACGCCCGAGGCGGCGCAGCGCCTGTCGGCGCTCAGCGACTACACCGAGCTCGGCGCCGGCTTCAAGATCGCGATGCGCGACCTGGAGCTGCGCGGCGCCGGCAACCTGCTCGGCGACGAGCAGTCCGGGCACGTCGCAGCGCTCGGCTTTGAGCTCTATATGCAGATGCTCGACGAGGCCGTGGGGGCGGCGGAGGCCGAGGCCGGGGGCGACGGGGGTGAGGACTGGGAGCCGGTCCGCCTCGACGTCAACGTCGACGCCTACGTCCCCGCCGATTACATCCCCTACGAGCAGGCCAAGGTCGACGTTCACCGGCGGATCGCGGGTGCCCGGGAGGTGGCCGACCTCGCCGAGCTGCGCGACGAGCTCGAGGACCGATTCGGGGAGCTGCCCGACCCGTTGCTCAACCTCATCTCCCTCCAGCAGGCCCGGATCAAGCTCGGTCAGGCGGGCGCGACCTCGGTCACCGTACGCGGCGACCGGCTGGCGGTGACCCCGATCGAGCTCGACTCCGTGCGGGCCAAGAAGATCCGCGCCGAGATCCCTGAGGCGCTGTATGAGAGCGGCAAATCCCAGCTCTCGGTGCGCGTTCCCAAGGACCCCCAGGCGCGCTTCCCGGCGATCGTCCGCGCCGCCGACGTGCTGCTGTCGGTGACCCGCGAGGCCGAGGCCGAGGTGGCCGCCGCGTAGCCGGGCTCCTGGCGGCTCTTGTCAAATACTTAGGAACTTCCCCGGCAAAGGGCCGCTACTATCGGCCGGGTCATCATGAAATCTCTGAAGTCCATCCCGGCGCTTGGCGCCTTTTTTGTGGCCGCCGCGCTTGCCCTGGCCGGTTGTGGCGGGGGCATCCCCGGCAACTCGGTCGCGGTCGTCGCCGGCAACCCGATCACCACCCAGGCGTTCAACCACTGGATGTACGTCGCGGCCAAGGGCCAGGCGTCCCAGAGCCCGGGCCAGCCGGTGATCGTGCCCAACGATCCGCCGAACTTCGACAAATGCGTGACCCAGGTCCGGGCTGACATCCCCAGCCTCAAGAAGACGGCCACCAAGACGATCAAGGCCGAGTGCGGCCAGCTGTTCACCTCGCTGTCCAGCCAGGTGATGGACTTCCTGATCAAGGCCTACTGGTACCAGGCCGACGCTCACAAGCTCGGCATCAAGGTCACCAACGCCCAGATCAACCAGGCGCTCGTGGCGGCCAAGAAGTCCCAGTTCCAGACCGACGCGCAGTACCAGACCTTCCTGAAGTCAAGCGGTCAGACCGCCCAGGACATCCTCTTCCGCGTCCG
>JBAWFG010000531.1:0-14465 GCA_049591655.1 Solirubrobacteraceae bacterium | reverse complement strand
GGTGTGGTCAGCCGCGGGCGGTGACGGCGTTCAGAAACGCGAGGGCCGTGGCGGCGCCGAGCAACGCCGCCACGCCGGCACGCAGCGGGCGGACGGTCGATCGCACTGGCATATGGAGTATCTATCGACGCCACCCCCGGAGGCCTTGACCGGCCTCGGCGTCTGTCGGACCTCGCTCGCGGCGTGGGCGGGGCACGTGTCACCGGCGGAGGTAGGTGGTCTCCCGGGATGGGCTGCGGGTGTTCACGGCTACCGAATCGGGGTCGGGCAGTCAGGCTCGCTGGCGATGCCCGGCCTCGGCTCCATACTCCCCCGCCCGGCCCGCGGCCGCGCCGGGCGTGGGTCGGTGCTGGCTGCACTCGTGCTGCTCGTCGCGGTGGTGGCGGTTGCCACGGCGCTCGTCGTCCGCGATGCCGGACGTCAGGGGCCCCCGGGAACCGTGACACCACCCGCAGCAACGATCTCCGGGGTCGGTGCGGCCCAGGCGCACGTGTCGGTCGCCGCCGGCGCCACGCCGGTCATCGTCCCGCGTTCGTTTCTCGGCATCTCCACCGAGTACTGGACGATCCCCGTCTGGGGCGCCCACCTGCCGTTGCTCAACCGGGTGCTGTCGCTGCTGTCGGCCGACGGACCATTGAGGCTGCGCATCGGCGGGGACTCCGCCGACAGCGTCTTCTGGGCGCCGGTGAAGGAGCTGCCGGAGTGGGTGTTCGAGCTGACCCCGGCGTGGTTGACCCAGGTGAGCAGGCTCGTCCGCCTGGCGCACGTCCGGCTGATCCTGGATCTCAACCTGGTGACGGCGACGCCCCAGGTGGCGGCGCGCTGGGCCCGCACCGCGGAGGCGAAGCTCCCGCGCGGGAGCATCATCGCCTTCGAGATCGGCAACGAGCCCGATATCTACAGCCAGAGCTCCTGGCGGCAGAGGGTCACCGGTCCGACGGCCCGGCGCCTTCCGACGCAGATCACGGCCACCAGCTATGCCAGGGCGTATGCGTCCTACGCGCGGGCACTGGCCCAAGCCGCCCCGGGCGTGCCGCTGCTGGCGCCGGCGCTCGCCGAGCCGCAGAAGAACAGCAGCTGGGTCGCCAAGCTCCTGGCGGCGCCACACCCTGGCCTGACGGGGGTGACCGCCCACCGCTATCCCTACTCCGCCTGCTCACGACCGGGGACCGCGACGTTTCCCACGATCGCCCGGGTGCTGAGCGAGAACGCGACCGCGGGCCTGGCCCGGACCGCGCTGAGCGTCGAGAAGGTCAGTGACCGGGCCAAGCTGCCCCTGTGGCTGACCGAGATCAACTCGGTCACCTGCGGCGGGACCCGCGGCGTGAGCAACACCTACGCCACCGCCCTGTGGGCGCCAGATGCGCTGCTGGAGCTCGTCAAAGCCGGGGTGGAGTCGGCCAGCATCCACGTCCGCCACAACGCGATCAACATGGCGTTCTCGCTGACACGGCGCGGGCTCGTGGCCCATCCGCTGCTCTACGGGATGATCCTCTTCGCCCGGACGCTGGGGCCCGGGGCCCAGCTGTTGCCGTTGCAGGTCAACGCCCCGTCGGCGGCCCACCTCAAGGCGTGGGCGGTCCAGATCAACGGCGGGATCGTCCACGTCCTGCTCCTCGACAAGGGCGGTCGGCCCGCGCAGATCCGGCTCAGCCTGCCCTCGGCGGTCGGAGTTGGAACCGTCCAGCGCCTGCTGGCTCCCTCGGTCGCCTCCACCTCGCATGTGACGCTCGGGGGACAGCGGCTGGGCGCCGACGGCGCCTGGCACGGGACGCCGAGCCACGAGACGATCGCTCCCGGACCTGACGGGTACCGGGTCACGCTTCCGCGCTACAGCGCCGCGCTGCTCACGCTGCACCTCCGCTGAACCGCCCCGTGGCCCGGCAAACGTGCGCTGCCGAGCGCTGCGCCGGGACCGGTGAACGTTTGCGGCCCGGGGTGCCGCAAACGTCGGTCCCCGGCACCGTGCCCGGACGGCGGTGAACGTTTGCGGCCGGGGAGGCCGTCAACGTCCATCCGTCACCGCGGCGCGGGCGGGAGTGAGCGTTTGCCGCCCCGCCGTCACGCGGGCCAACCCCTAGAGGCGACGACCGGAATCGAACCGGTGTAGACGGCTTTGCAGGCCGCTGCGTAGCCACTCCGCCACGTCGCCGAGGTCCCGTAGGGTAGCGGCGGGAGGGCCGCCGGGCGGTGAGCGCCGACGGCTCAGGCGGTGGTGAGCGCCACGCGGTTGCCCGATGGGTCCACGACGGTGGCGATGCCACGGTCATCGGGCTCCGGGGACAGGCCGGCGGAGCGCACCCGGTCCAGCACGCGCTGAAGCTCGGTCTCGTCGGGCACGCGCACCTCGTAGGAGCGCAGTCCGACCGCGCCGGGGGCGGCGGGCCCGGACCCGCGGCTGTTCCAGGTGTTGAGCCCGAGATGGTGGTGATAGCCGCCGGCGGACACGAACAGGGCGCCCGGGTAGCCGCGGACGGTGACATCGAAGCCGAGCACGCCGGCGTAGAACGCCTCGGTGGCGTTCAGCTCTGACACCTGCAGGTGGACGTGACCCATGACCGTCGCCGCGGGCGCGGTCGCCGGGGCCGGCCCGACCGCGGTTGCCTCGCTGACGATGCTGCGCAGATCAAGCGGCAGGGTTGCCATCTCCAGCTGGTCGCCGGTGTAGCGCCATTCGTCGCGGGGGCGATCTCGGTAGATCTCGATTCCGTTGCCGTCAGGATCGGACAGGTACAGCGCCTCGGACACGAGGTGATCCGACGCTCCGTCAAGTCCCCAGCGCGCTTCGGCGAGGCGGATCAGGGCATGACCGAGGTCGACGCGGGAGGGGAGCAGGATGGCGAGGTGAAACAGGCCGGTGGCGCGGGGGTCGAGCGCCGGCGCGGCGGCGTCCTCATAGAGGCGCACGAGCTCGGTGCCGTCCGGGGCGGCGAGCGAGACCACGCCGTGGTCGTCCTCACGCCCGACGAGGCCGATGGCGTTCTCATAGAAGGCCTGGGAGCGGGTGCGGTTCGACACGGTCAATGAGACCGCGCCCATCGCGGTGGCCGCCGCGATCGCCGGGCGCGGCGGCGCGGCGGGGCCGGGAACGGCTGAGGTGACGGAGTCGGTCATGTCAGTGGGCCTTCCTGCTGAAACGGGTGGTGACAACGGATGTGATTGAGCTAACAACAATCATAGCGCAACTGGTTGCGCAGTCAATCACTTATCCGGGATCACTCGACGGTGCAGCTGCCGCCGCGCTGGGCGCCGGGCAACCGGCCGAGCAGCGACGCGAGCTGCTCGATCTCCTCGGCGCTGTAGTGCGCCAGGAACAGCTTGCGGATGCTGGCCACGTGCGAGCATCCGGCGTCACGCAGCTTGCGGTAGCCGACGTCGGTGAGCTGCGCGTAGGACACGCGGGCATCGTTGGGGCAGGCGACGCGTTGGATCAGCCCGGCGTCGACGAGGCCGTCGACGAGGCGTGTGATCCCCGAGCGGGTGAGCATCGTGCGCTCGGCGAGCGCCGACATCGGTAGCCGCAGGTCATCGGCCTGTGACAGATAGAGCAGAACTTCGTAGTCCCTAGTGGTGAGACCATGCTCGGTAGCCAGATCGGCGTCGAGCACCCGCACGATGGAGGCGTGGCTCTGCAGGTAGCTGCGCCACGCCTCCAGCGCCGCACCTTCCAGCCCGGTCTCGGTGATCGTTTCCATGACTCCCATTCTAGTTGACAGATCAACGGTTGTGCCAGGGGTACGCTCGCAATCAGTGAGCGGAAGATCCGTGATTCGCCCTCCGTATTTCCTCCGGCATCCGGCGACGATGATCGCGGCTGGCCTGATCACGCTCGCGGTCGCGGCCTGCGGGAGCAGCTCGGCGACGCACACCACCGGTCCTGGGGCGTCGTCGACACCCTCGACGACCAGCTCGACGACCACGTCCACGACGACCACCTCCACGACGACCACCTCAGCGACGCCGTCGGCGACCGCCCATGGCCTGACCGTGGCCCCGGCGGTCGGTAGCGCCCACGCCGACCTGCACTTCACCTTCACGCCCGCGGCAACCAGCGGCGGCCCGACCCGCGGCGGGATGTCCTTCAGTCTCAGCGTCAGCGGCCCACAGCGGGCGGGATGCATCGGTGCGCACGGCGTGGGGGTTCCGGTCACACAGACCGGCCGGCCGGTGACGGTCACTCTCGGGCCCACCCAGCTCGGCGCCCCCTGGTGCACGGGGACCTACACCGCGAGGGTCGTGCAGTTCCAGCGCCCGCTCTGCCAGCCCGGCACGATGTGCCCGCAGTTCATCCGCCTCGTCGCGACGCTCGGGCCGGTGCGGTTCCGGATCACCGGCTGACGTCCTCGTCCTCGTCGGGCCAGTGGCCGTGGCGGTCCAGGTAGGCCCGGGCGGCCTCCTCCTCCTCACGCTCGCGGTCGCCCTGGACCCCGAGCCGGTAGAGCCAGTTGAGCATCAGCACCGACAGGCCGCCGCCGACGGCCATCGCGAAGCCCTCGGTGCCGAAGCCGCCCGGTGAGATGACGAGCACGATCACGCCGCCGAGCACCATGATCCCGCCGATCCCGTAGCGGACGAACAGGGTCGTCCAGCGGTCGCGTGGGGGAGGGGTCGGCGTCATCATGGCGGTGCTCTGCACCGCGTCTTTAGGTCTCAGTTGAAGCAGACAAGGACAGCGCGCGCCAGACCCGCTCGGCGGTCATCGGCAGGTCGGTGACCCGGGCGCCGCCGGTGGCGGCGGCAATGGCGTTGGCGACCGCACCGGGAACGCCGACGACCGGCGCCTCGCCGACGCCCTTGGCCCCGTAGGGCCCCTCGGGTGCGGGCACCTCGACGATCTCGGCGTCGATCGGCGGCGTCATGTCGGCGCTCGGCAGCGCGTAGTCGACGAACGTCCCGGTGATCATCTGGCCGTACTCGTCGTAGGCGATCTGCTCCAGCAGCGCCCAGCCGAGTCCCTGGGCGGCGCCACCGCGCATCTGGCCCTCCACGAGCGCCGGGTTGAGCGCGCGACCGACGTCCTGGGCGATGACGTGGCGCAGCACCGTCACGGCGCCGGTGTCGGGATCCACGCGCACGTGGGAGAGGTGGGCGGCCGCCTGGGGTGCCTGGGGCTGGGCGGAGCGGCCGTGACCCTCGACGGGCATGTGGCGGCTGCCGAAGCTGAGGATCTTGGGGGCGAGCTGGTCGATCTGGATCGCCTTGGCAGGGACACCGAGCGGCTGGATCGACCCGTCGACGATCTCCAGGTCCAGCGGGGAGATCTCCAGCTCGTCGGCGGCGACCTCCAGCAGGCGCTCGCGGGCCTCGATGGCGGCGCGCTCCACCGCCCGGCCGACCGTGTAGGTCACCTTGCTGCCGCCGCTCGTGCCGGCATAGGGAGCGCTCGAGGTGTCGGCGTTGACGACGCGCACCCGGGCGGGGTCGACCCCGAAGGCCTCGGCGGCGATCGCCGCAAACCCGGTCTCGACGCCGGTCATGTCGGCGGCACCGGTGATCACGGTGAGACGGCCGTCGGCATCAAGGCGGCAGACGGCGGCGGCCGGCTCATAGCCGCCCGGCCACCAGCCGATCGCGACCCCGACCCCCTCGCCCTCGGGCAGGTCCGAGCGCGCCGCCCACAGCGGATGGTCCTGGACGCGCTCCAGGCACGCGCGGGCGCCGAACACGGGAAACGTCTGTCCCGACGGGGTCGGGTCACCCTCGCCCGCGACGTTGCGCAGCCGCAGCTGGAGCGGGTCGATCTGTAGCTGCCGGGCAAGCTCGTCGATCAGTGACTCGACCGCGAATGCCGCCGGTGGCGCGGTCGGCGCCCGGTAGGCGCCAAACGTCACGCGGTTGGTGGCCACGCCGAGCGCGATCAGCTCGTGGGCGCGCCAGTTGTACGGGCCGGCGGAGAGCATCGCGGCGATCGACTCGACGCCGAAATCGTCGGTCGACCCGCGGTCGACCTGCACCCGCGCGCGGATCCCGGTGAGGTTGCCCTCGGCGTCGGCGCCCAGCTCGACGGAGAGGATCTCGGCGCCGGCGGGGTTGGTCGCGGCGAGGTCCTCGCTGCGGGTCAGCGCCAGACGGACCGGTCGGCGGGTGGCGAGCACGGCGCTGCACACGAGCGGCTCGATGATCATCATCTTGCCGCCGAAGGCGCCGCCGAGCGGGGCGGTCTGGACCCGGATGCGCTCGGTGGCGATGCCGAACAGTTCGGCCAGGGAGTCGCGAGTGCCAAACGGGGCCTGGGTGGAGGTGCGCACGACGAGCTCGCCGTCGGGCTGTTGCCACGCGGTGGCGGTCTGGGTCTCCAGGTAGCCCTGGTACATCCACGGGGTGGTGAAGCGGCCGCGCACGACGACCTCGCTGGCGGCCAGCTCGGCGTCAACGTCCCCGTTGGCCAGGCGCGCCGTGCCCAGCACGTTGTCAGACAGCTCCTCGCCCTCCAGGCTGCCGGCCGCGACGGCGGCGTGGGCATCGCCGATGTCAGAGCCCTCGCCGGCGCCGGCCTGGATCGTCCGGGCCCGGGGCGCTCCCGGCGCGGCTGCCGCTTCGAGGTCGAGCACCGGCTCGAGCGGCTCCAGCTCGACCTCGACCAGCTGCGCGGCGTCCTCGGCCAGCGCCTCGGTCTCGGCGACCACGATCGCCACCGGCTGCCCGGCGTAGATGACCTCCTGGCGGGCGAGCGGCTCATAGAGCCGGCCCTTGCCGCTGGCCACGATCGGCAGGTCGCCCGCGGTCAGTACCGCGATCACCCCGGGAATGGCGCGCGCCTCGTCGGCGTGGATGGCGGAGATCAGGCCATGGGGCTCGTTGGCGAGCACCAGCCGGGCGTGGGCCAGCCCGGAGATCATCCCGTCGCCCGCGAACTGCGTGGTCCCGCGCACCTTCGGCTCGGAGTCACGACGGGGTGCGGAGACACCGATCACGGCCACGATTTCAACCTAGCACCGCGCCTGCGCCCAATCGCCAGCGCCACTCGACGCCGATCTCGGCCGGCGCCTGCGGTTCCTCGTCGACTTCGGCGACGAGGGTGAAGTCGAGCTTGCGGGGCACACCGGCGCTCGCGTGGTTGGCCTTGTCGTGATGGATCTCCACGTGGCTGATATCCGGCCGGTCCAGGGTGGTGGCGGCGAGCAGTCCCGCCGCGCCCGTCGCGAGTCCACGGCGCAGGAACGCCGGGTGGACCCAGTAGCCGATCTCCAGCCCTCCAGGCCCGATCCGGCGGTGCAGGCCACAGCCGCCGGCGATCTGTCCGGCGAGGAAGATCCCCATCAGCACGTCGCCGCCCTCGGCCCAGTCGGCCTCCCAGCCGGCGATCATCTGGCGCCGCCGCCTCAGCCCGATCGGCTCCTCGGCCGCCCACGGCATCCACGGGCGCAGATGCTCGACGCTCTCGGTGACCGCCCGTTCCAGGTGCGGAGCGTCGGTCGCCGTCCAGCGGCGCAGGGTCAGCTCACCCGGGCCGTCGATCAGTTCAGGGAGGACGGAGGCGGAGATTGCCATGGCCCGCAGCCTATTCGGCGCCGGTGACCTCGCCGAGCTCGCCGAGCTCGCGCAGCGCCCGGCGGCGCAGGAGCCGCAGCGACAGCACCAGCCAGGCGATGCCGGCGCATACCAGCACCACCTGCAGCCACGTGGCGGCAGACGCCAGGGCGCGGCCGAACCAGTAGTACTCGAGCCCGTTGATCGACGCCCACGCGGTGGCGGCCAGGGCGCTGACGACGCAGAACCGCCACCACCCCATGCCGCTGGCCCCGGCGAGCAGTCCGATGAGGTTGCGCACCCCGCTGATGAAGCGGCCGATGAACAGCCACACGGCGCCGCGGCGAGCGAACCGGGTGCGCAGCACGTCAACGTGGGCCGGGTCGCGGTGCAGTCGCCGGGCGGCCCAATACAGCACCGCTGCACCACGCAGGCGCCCGACCGCAAACGCGATGCTGGTGCCCACCAGGGCGCCGAGCGCGCCGGCGGCGATCACCCCGGCGATCGGCAGCCCGTGGCCGGCCGCGGCGTAGACGGCGGCGGCGATGAGCACTGTCGTGCCCGGTAGCGGCGCTCCCAGCGCCTGCAGCGCGACGACGGTGAACACGAGCCCGAGCCCGTAGTCGCCGAGCAGCTGGGAGATCTGATGCGCGCCCATGACCTGCAGTCAAGCGCGGCGCTGCGATCGGCGCAGCGACTCAGGCGTGAACCGGGCGCCGCGGGTCCTCATCGGCCACCTCGTCGCCATTGGCGTGCCCGACGATCGTCACCAGCCGCTCGATCGCGGCGGTCAGGGTCGCCTCGCTGCGTGCGGTTGACTCACGCTGGAGGGAGACCGTCTCGTCGATCCGGCGCGTCGCCTCGTCGACCGACGCGAGCGTCGAGCTCGTCTGCTCGATCGCGGCGGCGACGCCGGCGCAGTGGGTGGAGACGTCACGGATGTGCTCCAGCACCCGCTCGGCGGCAGCACCAGCGGCGTCGGCGAGCGCGCCGACCTCCTGGGCGACGACCGCGAACCCGCGGCCGTGCTCGCCGGCCTGGGCGGCCTCGATCGTGGCGTTGAGCGCCAGCAGACGCGTCTGGCGGGCGACGTCGGAGATCTCCCGGGTGACGTCGGCAGCGGCGTCGGTGGTCTCCCGCAGGGCGAGGCTGTTCTCAACCGCCTCCTCGACCCGGGCGCGAGCGGCGGAGGCGGCGCGGACCGTCTCCTGCGTGCTCTGGCTGATCGTGTCGCTTGCGCCGGCGAGCACCCCGAGGGTGGTGTCGATCTGGTCAAGCGCCTCGTGGGCATCGGCCGCACTGCGGCGGCGCGCGTCCTCAGCGGCCTCCTGGCTGGCCAGCTCGGCCGCGGCGGCGGCCTGGAGACGGCGGCGCTCGGCCTCGGCCTGGAGCTCATGGCGCTCGCGCTCGGCGGTGGCCTCAGCCTCGGCCAGTGCCGCCTGTTCGGCCTCGCGCTCTGACGCTCGCTGGGATTCGGCGGCGGCGCGGTCGGCGGCGGCGGCGTCTCGGTCACGCTCGGCCTGTTCTTGCTGTGTGGCCAGTTCGTCGAGCAGGGAGTTGACGCTCGCGGCGAGCACGGAGAGGTCGCGGGACGGGGCCTTGACGCGGCCGCCGTCGGCCGCAGCGCTGCGCACCGCCTGGTCAAACGCGCGGTTGCGGCGGGCTTGGCCGATGCGCTGGGCGAGCAGGCTGATCGCCAGCAGTGCGATGCCGAGCACCCCGATGATCGCGGCGCTGGTCGTGGCGCTGGACAGCGCGGCCTGGTGGACGGGGCGGTCAAAGGCCACGGCGAGGGTCAGCGGGGCGCTGCCCTGGACGGTGGGCACCGCCACCAGCAGGTTGATCCGGTGCGCGTTGACGGCATGAGTCTGGACGGCCAGCGGACCGAGGGCGCTGGTGAGGCGGGTGGTGCGGCCGGTCACGGAGGCCGCGGAGAGGGTGAGCGGAATCCCCGCGCGCCGTCCAATGGCCGCGGTCGTCGCGGCGTCGAGGGTCTTGAGCGCAACGAGCGTGCCGATGTCCGGCCCGCTGCCGTCGGTGTGCACGACCGGGGCCGAGCAGTAGAGGTAGAAGACGCCCGCCGCCGATAGCACCCCACACGCGGTCGTTCCGCCGGGCGCGTTCGGCTTGGAGGCGACGGACGGCTGGGCGAGCGCCACCGCCAGCGCCGGCGGGGCCGCGAGGTAGTGATTGCCGTCGGTGGAGACCAGGCCGCCGTTGACGGCCTTGCCGCCGCGGTCGAGGGCGACCATTCCGCCGACGCCGAAGTTTCCGCTCATCTGCCCGGCCGGGAGCAGGCTGTTCATCGGGTTGGCCCCCGGCGCCTGCAGCCCCTGGTACATGCCGTCCCACTCGGAGTTGGTGGACACCAGGTTGCCGAGCAGGGCGCGCTCATAGCCGAGGCTGGTCCCGATCCGGTCGGCCTGGCTGGAGATGTTCTGGCGCTCGAGCCGGTCAAACGTGCTCGTGGTCAGCGACTGCAGAACCAGGTAGGCGATGGCGACCAGGACCACGAACGCGGTCCCAATCCAGACGAATTCGTTGCGGAGGATGCTCCGGGGGGCAGATGTCGTGCTCACGAGCCGGGTGATCGGCGCGTACGCGACAAGATTGAGCGTGGGCTCAGAGCCCGGCGATCTGCCGGCTCAGGAACCGCCGCTCGGGCTCGGAACTGGTCAGCTCCAGCGCCCGCTCAAATGCGTCCCGAGCCTCCTCGGGACGGCCGAGACGACGGAGCAGTTCGGCCCGTGCGGAATGCCAGTAGGGGTAGGTGGGGAGCTCGAGGCTGTCGACGATGCGCAGGGCGTGGTCGGTTTCGCCGGTCTCGGCGACCGCCACCGCGCGGTTGAGCTCGACCACGGGCGAGGCGGTGATCTGGGCCAGGCGCCCGTAGAGGGCCGCGATCTGCACCCAGTCGATGTGCTCCTCTATCTGCAATGAGGCGATCGCCGCCTGCAGGACGTATGGCCCGCGTCCGCGCAGCGCGACCGCCTGGGCGAGTTGTTCTCGCCCGGCGTCGATCTCCCCGGAGTCCCACAGTGAGCGTTGCTGATCTTTGAGCAGGACGAGGTCCTCCCCGGAGAAGCGCGCGCGTCGCCGGGCGTGGTGCAGCAGCATCAGTGCGATCAGGCCGTGGACCTCCGGCTCATCCGGCATCAGCCCGGCGAGCAGCCGCCCCAGCCGGATCGCTTCCGAGGCGAGGTCAACCCGGCCGGCATAGCCCTCGTTGTAGATGAGGTAGACGACGGCCAGCACCGCGTCCAACCGGTCGGGCAGCAGGTGGTCGGCGGGCACCGCAAACGGGATGCCGGTGGCCTTGATCTTTGCCTTGGCGCGGGAGATCCGGCGCTTCATCGTGTCTTCGGAGACGAGGAACCCACGGGCGATCTCCTCGGTGGTCAGGCCACCGAGCGCCCGCAGCGTCAGCGCCACCTGGGCCTCGAGGGCGAGCGCGGGGTGGCAGCAGGTGAAGATCAGCTCCAGCCGCTCGTCCTCGATCACCCGATCGTCGAATTCATCCATCACTGCCTCGCGGAGATCCAGGCGGCGCGTCTTGGAGGCGAGCGTGCGCTCGCGGCGGATGCGGTCGATCGCCCGGTTGCGAGCCGTGGTGACGAGCCAGCCCGCCGGATTGGCCGGGATCCCGTCCCGCTGCCAGCGCTCGGCGGCGATCGCAAACGCGTCCGCCACGGCTTCCTCGGCGAGATCGAAATCGCCGAGGAAGCCGATCAGCGAGGCCAGCACCCGGCCCCACTGCTCTCGGAAGACGTCCTCGAGCAGCGCTAGAGCTCCACCAGCGGGCGGACCTCGACCTTGCCACCGAGCCGGGCGGCGGGGACCCGAGCGGCGAATTCGATCGCGTCGTCAAGCACCGGGGCCTCGAACACGTAGTAGCCGCCGAACACCTCCTTGGTGTCCGCGAACGGGCCGTCGGTGGTCAGGGTCCGGCCGCCGTCCACACGCACCGTCGTGGCCGTCTCGATCGGCTGCAGATGGGCGCCGTCGAGGCAGCGAGCGTCGTCGCGGAGCGCGTAGTACTCCCCGCTCACAGCGGTGCGCTCAGACTCGGCCAGCGACCCGAACACACCCGGCTTCTCATAGACCAACACCGCGTACTTCATGGCGAACCTCCTGGTGGAGTGGGGGACTGATCATCTCCGAGACGAACGGCCGGCGTGCGAGGGGACAGTGCGACGACTTGTAAAGTCGAGGTCATGCCCAGGCGCCGGATCGTGATCGACCACATCAGCGTGGGAGTCAGCGACCTGCAACGCAGCCGCGAGTTCTACCGGCATGCGCTGACTCCGCTGGGGTTTGCCGAAATCGGGCCGTGGCGAGAGGGCAGTCAGTCGGTGGCGTTCGGCCTTGCCGAGGCCGATGACTTTGCGATCTCCACGGCGTACCCGTCGGGCGGCTCGGTCCATGTCGCCTTCGCTGCCGACCGGCGTGAGCAGGTCGATGCGTTCTACGCGGCAGCGATCGCCGCCGGAGGCCGTGACAACGGTCCCCCGGGGCTGCGCCCCGAGTATTCAGGGGACTATTACGGCGCATTCGTGCTCGACCCCGACGGGCACAACATCGAGGCCGTTCACCACGGCCGCGCCTAGCTGCGCCCCGCGGCCCAGCGGGGCGGCCTGACAGGGCTTGGCTTCAGAACCGCGCCGGGACGTAGAGCCCGGAGTGGTCTGGCGCCTGGTAGCCGTGTCGCTTCTCACGCTCGGGCAGCTTGACGGGCTCCCGCGGCGGGGAGTCGTAGGGGATCTGGTCGAGCAGGTGGCTGATGATGTTGAGCCGGGCCCGTTTCTTGCTGTTGGCGTCCACGACGTGCCAGGGAGCGAACGTGGTCGAGGTTGAGGCGAGCATCTCATCCCGGGCCCGCGAGTACTCATACCAGCGGCTGTAGGACTTCAGGTCCATCGGCGACAGCTTCCAGACCTTGCGCGGATCATCGATGCGTGACTCGATTCTCCGCGTCTGCTGCTCCTGGTCGACCTCGAGCCAATACTTGAGCAGGATGATCCCCGAGTCGATCATCGCCTGCTCGATCAGCGGCACCAACCGCAGGAAGCGAAACACCTCGTCTTCGGAACAGAAGCCCATCACCCGTTCCACGCCGGCGCGGTTGTACCAGCTGCGATCGAAGATGACGACCTCGCCCGCCGCCGGAAAATGCGGCAGGTAACGCTGGACGTACATCTGGGACTTCTCACGGTCGGTCGGCTTGGGGAGCGCGACGACCCGGAACACGCGCGGGCTCACCCGCTCGGTGATCCGCTTGATGACACCGCCCTTGCCGGCGGTGTCACGGCCCTCGAACACGATGCAGACCTTGGCTCCATCGCGCACGACCCACTCCTGGAGGCGAACCAGTTCGCCCTGCAGCCGCGCCAGCTCCCGCTCATAGCGCTTGCGGCCGAGCTTGTGCGCCGCGGTTTCCTCAGTGCCCGTCGGTTTTGTGTGGCTCATGGGGCCACGCTCGCAGAACCGTCGCGCCGCGGCAGCCGTAGTTCTCCGCGTGCTTTCAGCAGTCCTGCGGTGCCATCCGGACGGGGGCCCCGACCTCCCGACCCCTGTCGGGTTGGCCCCTAAGCGGGTGACCGCAACAACGTCGGCGTCGGGACGGTCACCGGCTGTGCGTCGGCGACGACATCGAGCGCATCGAGAATGTTGCGCAGGTTGACAAGCAGCGCGCCGGACACGGGCCAGAAGCCGTCACGGAGCTCCACGACGGCGAGTTGGGCCGCATAGTCGCCAAGCTCGGTGGCCACCGCCCTGACCGCGTCGGCGTCAGCCGCGCTCACCGCCGTGCCGGCTCGCCCCAGCAGCTCCTGCCACCGGTGCCGGAAGCCGGGATCCCACTCGCTTGCCGGGATGCGGGAGTGACCGATCGTGCGGACCATGGAGCGCGTCTCGGCGACCGCCTGACCCAGCCGGCCGAGGATGTCGTCCAAGCCCTCCGCGGCCCGCATGCGCTGCGGGGTGGCGTGGCGCGGGTTCATCCATCCGCTCTCACGCGTTTGGGCAAGCACGCCCCAGGCCTGATCGATCGCGGCGTCAAGCGCGTTGGTCTGAGCGATCCAGCCATCGACATCATCGGGGTCGCACCCGTCCGGCAGCTGGGCGGCGATGTCGCTGAGGAGCTCCCCGACGTGCGTGGCGACGGCGTCGATCTGAGCGGCGGCGGCGCGGTCGCGCAACGGCGGCCAGACGAGAAGATTGACGAGCAGCCCGAGCGCGATACCGATGCCGGTGTCGAGCAGGCGGGTCCCCAGGATCGTCACGTTCTCGCTGTATCCGTTGGTGAGCACGATGAGCGCCGTCGCCGCCGCGGTCGTGGTGTCGTCACGGAGACCGGGCAGCGAGCCGACGAGCAGCCCGACGACGATCGCGCCCCCGATCGACATGACGCCCAGACCGAACGCCTGCGCCGCCGCGAACGCAACCAGGACCCCGGCGATGCTCGCGCACGCCTGGCGGAGCCCGCGTCGCACCGTCCCGAGCACGGTGGCGTGAACGGTCAACAGTGCCGCCCAGGGCGCCAGATACGCCTGCTGCAGATGCAGCACCTCGGCGGCGAGCACCCAAGCGAGGACGGCCGCGAGGGCGGTCTTGATCAGCTGCGACGCGCTTGTCCACGTGATGGGGTCACGCAGGCGCTGCGTTAGCGAGGCAAACATGTCGACCCTGTCGGGATACCCGCTCCGGAGACCCGCCGGACACCGGCACCCGGTGGGCGTCCGTCTAAACATCGGTGAGCGTCTCTAAAGAGGGCCGGCGAAAACCTGGGCGGTTGCCCGATGTGCGGGCGTGTGCCGACTGCCAGGATCGCCGTCAGATGCAGTGACCCGGCGGGACGGCCGGTCACATCGCTCACGACAACACGAGGGAGCAGGAATGATGCGAGGACACCGGGATACGCATCCCCATTGCCATGCCCAGGGCCGCCGGCGCGTGGGCGCGGCCGCGGTCGGGCTGATCGCCGGGCTGGCTGCGGT
>JBAWFG010000530.1:0-2066 GCA_049591655.1 Solirubrobacteraceae bacterium | reverse complement strand
GCGCGACCGGGAACAGTGGCCAGCGTCTCACGGACCTGCGACAGGCCAGCCCGCAGCTCGGTGTCGCCGACCTCGACCGGGAGCATCGAATCCTGCAGATCGGCGATCGACTGATCGGCGTCGTAGGCGGCATCGCCGGCGCGCTCGACGAGCTCCCGGACCGACTGGGCCTGGCTGCCGGGCGAGTGGGCATCGAAGTTACGAGCGCGCAGCTGCGAACGAGCGGCAAACTCGGCGTAGGTGCGCTTGGCGCGGCCATAGGCCGACTGAACGGGCCGGAACAGCTGCGCTTCCAGGGTGTCGGCGTGCTGCTCGTCGAGTTGCTCATACGCCTCGCCGAGGCACGCCATCGCGTCGGCGATCTGCTCGATCGCCACCGCGAGGTCGCTGAGGACCTGCTCCCTGCCTTCTGCAGTCGTGTAAGCCATGTGTCTCTGAGCTTAGTCACGGCGCGTGTCGAAACGGCATGCGATTGATCGACGTCGTATTAACGAGAGGCCGATCCCGGCCTCAGGATCCAGCCACAGGAGGCTCCCCATGCGGTTCATGATGATCATGCTCCCCAACGTCACCGACGAGGACTGGACGCCCGACCCCGAGGCGATTGCCCGGATGGGGCGCTACAACGACGAGCTCGAGCGGGCCGGGATCCTCCTCGGCCTCGACGGACTGCAGCCTCCCAGCGCCGGCGCCCGGGTGTCGTTCAGCAGCGGACGCCCGACTGTCACCGACGGGCCGTTCACCGAGGCCAAGGAGCTGATCGGCGGCTACTGGATGATCCAGGCCCGGTCCCGGGAGGAGGCGGTGGAATGGGCGTCGCGATGCCCGGCCGACGACGGGGACGTGATCGAGGTCCGACGCGTATATGAGCCTGAGGACTTCGCCCCGGCCTCCTGAGCCCGGCGACGCCTGACCCATGTCGGCGGTCAACCCCGATGCCGCGCGCCGCGCAATCGATGCCGTGTGGCGGATCGAATCGGCGCGCGTCATCGGGAGCCTGGCCCGGCTCGTGCACGACATCGGCTGGGCCGAGGACCTGGCCCAGGATGCGCTGGTGGCCGCTCTCGAGCAGTGGCCGCAGTCGGGTATCCCGCAGAACCCGGGCGCGTGGCTGACGGCAACCGGGCGCCACCGCGCCATCGACGAGCTGCGCCGGCGGGCGATGGCCGAGCGCCGACACCAGGACCTCGGACGCGAGCTCGAGCGCACCGGCAGCGCTCAGGATCTCGATCTCGCCGCCGTCGCCGACGACGCGATCGGCGACGACCTGCTCAGCCTGCTGTTCGCCACCTGCCATCCGGTGCTCTCATCCGATGCCCGCGCGGCGCTCACGCTCAAGCTGTTCGGCGGCCTGAGCACCGCCGAGATCGCTCGGGCATTCCTGACCGCCGAGCCGACGGTGGCCCAGAGGATCGTGCGCGCCAAGCGGACGCTGGCCGAGGCCCGGGTCCCGCTGGAGGTCCCGGGCGCGGACGAGCTGGCCCGGCGGCTCGGCTCCGTGCTGGAGGTCATCTACCTCATCTTCAACGAGGGCTACGCGGCGACCGCGGGTGAGGAGTGGACGCGACCGGCCCTGTGCGAAGAGGCGGTGCGGCTGGGGCGGATTCTCGCCGGGTTGCTGCCTGCCGAACCTGAGGTCCACGGCCTCGTCGCCCTGATGGAGATCCAGGCCTCGCGGATGCGCGCCCGCCGGGGGGCGTCCGGCGAACCGGTGCTGCTGCTCGACCAGGACCGGCGCCGCTGGGACCGCACGTTCATCCGCCGGGGCCTGGCAGCGCTTGATCGGGCCCAGCGCTCCCCGGGGATGCTCGGTCCCTACACCATCCAGGCCGCGATCGCCGCCTGCCACGCCCAGGCCCCCGACGTCGATCAGACCGACTGGCCGCGCATCGTCGCCCTCTACGACGCGCTCGCCCAGCAGGCCCCGTCACCGGTCGTCGAGCTCAATCGCGCGGTGGCGGTGTCGATGGCCTACGGGCCGCAGGCGGCGCTCGAGCTCGTGGATGCCCTCTCGGAGAACCCCATGCTGGCCGGGTATCACCTGCTGCCGAGCGTGCGGGGGGACC
>JBAWFG010000529.1:0-2784 GCA_049591655.1 Solirubrobacteraceae bacterium | reverse complement strand
ACGTAGTCCCCGGTGGCGAGCTCCAGTCCCTCGTTGTAGGTGGCGATGTGCCCGTGATTGCGCTCATGCAGGATCGGGTGGATGCGTGAGTCCGCTGCGGCGAGCGCCCTCACCACGTCCCCCGAGCCGTCGGGAGAGGCGTCGTCGATGAGGATCACGTCTACGTCGACCTCGGGCTGGCTGAGCACCGAGGTCAGAGCCCGCGAGAGGTAGTGACCGTAGTTGTAACACGGCATCACCACGGTGACCGAGGGGCGGCGCAGGAGCGGGACAGGTGTGACCCGCCGGCTCATCGCACCCCCACCTGCTGCCACCGCTGCGGTCCGACCTCGCCCGTGTGGCGCCAACGGATACGGCTGGTCTCCTCGATGGCCCGACGCACCAGGGCGGCGGTCATGAAGCGCGGATCACGCGCGGCCCGCCGGCTACCGACGGCGCGCCGGCGATCCAGCGCCTCCCACTCGGGCAGGTCGCGTGCGTCCGGCCACGTCTCCAGGGCCAGGGTGATGTACTCGTCAATCGGCGCTTCGTCGGTCCGGCCGCGGTCATAGGCGCGACACGCGCGGTCCAGCGCGTTGCCGGCGATCGTCCGACTGGCGAGGTCGCGAAGCTCGCGCGCCCGGGGCAGCGTGCCCGCCACGCCGGCGAATGCGGCGTCGAACGCGGCGCGCCGTGCCCTGAGATCGAAGGCGGTACCGGAGTTGACCGTTCGCTGCATCGACGCATCGTGCTCGCGGTAGTAGCCCTGAGCCGGACCGTTGATGCGCGCCACGTCGCCGATCGATGCCAGCTGCATCCACAGATGCATGTCCGATGTGTGCGGCAGATCCGTCCGGATCGGCAGCGCCCCGCGCAGGCTGGCGGTTCGGATGACGACCTCGGGCTGACTGATCGCGTTGACCCCGGTCCGGCACAGGCGGGCCAGCCAATCGGATCCCGGCCATACCGTCCAGCTGAGGGGCGGCAAGTCGATCTGACGGGGGACGGCCCCGGTGAAGTGGCGCGGTCGACCGTAGACGAAGCTGACGCCCGGCTGCGCGTCCAGGAGTGCGGTGGCCCGCGCCAGCGCGCCGGGGGCGAGCAGGTCATCGGCGTCGAGCTTCACCGTGAAATCGCCGTCGACCCGCTCCAAGCCTCGATTGACCGACGGGATGTGCCCGAGGTTGGGGTCGTTGCGCAGGACGGTGACGCGCGGGTCGGCGGCCAACTCGGCGGTTACCCGGGGCGTCTCGTCGGTTGAGCAGTCGTCCACGATGATGAGGCTGACATCGACATCGCGCTGCCCGAGGACGCTCTGTGCGCACTCGGTGAGGTAGCGGGCGTAGTTGTAGGCGGGGACCACCACCGACACCGTCGGTCTCCGGCCCGGTGTGAACGGGACCTTGAGCAGCACCTGCTTGCCCTGGCTTCGGGACGCTGTTCGGGCTGCCGACCGCAACTTCACACTGCGTCCGTGGCTGTCAGGGGGCGCGGGGGGCCGAACAGCGCGCGCTCGCCGGTCACGACGCTCTCCACGATGCGTACCACCGAGGCCCCGGCATCCTCCCACGTCGTGCTCTGCACGCTGGTGGCAGCGGCCTCCGCGGCGGCGTGGCGCTCGGCCGCGGGCCGCTCGACGAGCTCGCACAGCTTGCGGGCGAGTTCGAACGGGGAGGCCGGCGCGTAGGCCACGTGGTCGTTGTCCAACACGACCCGGTTGTGCTCGGCGTCGTTGACAACCGGGATGCAGCCAGCCGCGAGCATCTCATGCGGTACCAGCGACACGTTGGTCGCCGACAGGACCAGCCCCGCCACCGACCGGTTGTACAGGGTGTTGAGCTGCTCGGGCGTCCGCAGGCCATGATTGGTCACCGCGAATGGGAGGCGCTTGCCCTCGAGTCCGTAGAAGTGGATCTCCACCTCGGGATGGCGCTTGGCGAAAAGCTCGAGGGCAAGGACCGCGAGTTCGTAGGCCCGGCGGGGCGTGCCGGGTCGCGAATAGAAGCAGATCCCGCTGCGCTGCTCGGGTCCGTTGTGCGGGTCCAGCGCGTAGCAGAGGTCCCTGCCGAAGTTGAACGAGTCGGCCGGCATGCCGTACTTGTCCTGAAGCATTGGCGCCAGCCACCGTCCGGCAGTGACCCCGTGAAACCCGAAGCGGTACGTCGCCTCAGCTAGCAGGGACTCGCTACCCGCAGGGTAGAACGCCGGCTCGAAGTCCTGGACCAGGTAAAAGCGCTGCCCGCGTGCGGGCGATACCAGCACCGGATACGCGGTCTCCCACGCCGTGGCGAAAATGCCGTGGGCGTCCTCGACGCCCTTCGCGGCGTCCCGAACCTCCGCTTGGACCCAGGGCCACCACGCGCGGATGCGGCGCTCATGCTGCTCCAGCGCCCAGCCGTGGCGATCGCGCAGATACAGGATGCACTGGTGGCCGGCCTGCTCCAGCGCCGCGATCAGGCGGAACATCGTCGTGTGGCCGCCGGATCCGGGGCCCGGAGGCGCGGACATCCACGCGATCGTCAGGCGCTCGCCGGGCTCGGCGGGCAGCGTGGGCGGCAGGAGCCAGCCCGAGTCCGCTATCTGGGCGGCCCGCTCCAGGTCTTCGGTGGTGACCGGCATGCTCGCGGTCCCCGGAGGTGATAGCCGGTTGACGATGCGCTGTGCGACGCGCGCGGTGATGCCCTCGTAGCCCTCCGAGCGCAGCAGCCGGCTTGTCTGGCGCACGCGGTCAGCCAAGCGAGGCCCGCCCACAGCGGTGGTTTCCTCGGACTTACCCGTCGTGGTGGGCACTGCGCTTCCGGGAGC
>JBAWFG010000528.1:0-3971 GCA_049591655.1 Solirubrobacteraceae bacterium | reverse complement strand
GGGCGTATCTGGCCAGTCGGGAGTACTTCTTCATCGGGACCAACTCCAGCGGCATCGTGACCATCTACCGCGGCTTCCCCTACGACCTGCCGCTCGGCGTCCGCATGTACGAGCAGTTCTACGTGTCCGGTGTCCCGGCGACCGCAGTCCCGGCCGACCGCCGCACACAACTGCTCAACCACCAGCTGCGCTCGCAGGCGAACGCAATCAGCGTCGTGCATGCCGCCGAGCTCGGCCAGTTGAGCCGATGAGCGCCCGGAATCGAGAGCTGTTCGGCCTGATCCCGGCCGCCCTGCTGGTGACCGCCGGCTTCGCCGCCGTGTTCATCCAGCGCCAGAACCTGCTGTCCAACGTGTCGCTGACCTACGGCGCCATCTTCCTGGGGCTGTGCCTGGCCGGTCACATCGTGATCCGGATGACCCTGCCCCACGCCGACCCGTATCTGTTTCCCCTCGTCGCACTGCTGGCCAGCTTCGGGATCGTGATGGTCTACCGGATCAGCGCCACCGACGCCCGCCAGCAGGCCCAGTGGTTCGTGCTCGGCCTGGTCCTGTTCGTCGTCACGGTCATCGTCTTCCGGGACTACCGCAAGCTCGAGCGCTACCGGTACACGATCGTCGCGGTCTCGTTGGCGATGCTGTTGCTGCCCCGCCTCCCGGGGATCGGTTACGCGGCCAACGGCGCGTACCTGGCGATCCGTCTTCCCGGCGGCATCGTGTTCCAGCCGACCGAGTTCTCCAAGATCGGGCTGGTCATCTTCCTGGCCAGCTACCTTCGCGACACGCGCCAGGTGATGGTGTTGGGCGCCCGGCGGGTGCTCGGGGTCACGCTGCCGCCGGTCAAGCATTTCGGGCCGGTGCTCGTGATCTGGGGCATTGCGATGGTGATCCTGTTCCTGCTGCACGACATCGGCTCTTCGCTGATGTTCTACGGAGCCCTGCTGTCGATGCTCTACGTGGCAACCGGACGGCTGTCGTTTGTCGTCATCGGCCTGTTGGCCTTCGCGCTGGGCGCCTGGTACGCCGGCACCCACGTCGCCCACATCCACGGCCGGGTCGAGACGTGGCTGCACCCGTTCCAGTACCGGCTCTACCACGCTCCGCTCGGCAGCTACCAGGTCGCCAACGGGATCTTCGCCCAGGCGGCCGGAGGCCTGTTCGGCCAGGGCTTCGGCCAGTCGATCCTGACCGTCGGCTCGGCGCCGCTGATCCCGTTCCCGCAGACCGACATGATCTACGCCGTCATCACCGACGAACTGGGGCTGTTCGGCGCCGCCGCCGTGCTCGTCGCCTACCTGATGTTCGTCTACCGCGGGATGCGGATCGCGGTCCTGTCCCGCGACTCGTTCTCGACGCTGCTGGCGGTCGGGCTGTCGTCGGTGTTCGGGCTGCAGGTGTTCGTGATCGTCGGAGGGGTGACCCGGGTGATCCCGCTCACCGGGGTGACGTTGCCGTTCATCTCCTATGGCGGAGCCTCGATCGTTGCCAACTTCGTGCTCCTGGCGTTGCTGCTGCTCGTCTCCGACCGGGCACGGAGGCCGCGGGCGTGAATGCACAGATCGTCAAGTTGTTCGGTTTCTTCGTGGTGCTGTTCGCGCTGCTGGTCGTGTTCACGACACGCTGGACGGTGCTTGACGCCACCGCGCTGGACAACAACCCGCTCAACAGCCGGACGCTGATCGCCGCGTTGAAGATCGAGCGTGGCCGGATCCTCGCCGCCAACGGCGCCGTCCTGGCCAAGTCGGTGCGTGGAGCCCACGGCTATTGGACCCGGACGTATCCGACCGGGCCGCTGTTCGCCCAGCCGGTCGGCTACAACAACGTCGCCACCGGAAGCAAGGCCGCGCTTGAGGACTACCGGGCGGCGGCACTGAAGGGCCAGCAGGCCAGCCTGAGCTCGGTGTTCGGCCCGCTGAGCAGCTCAAACGTCGGCAACGACGTCTACACCACGCTTGACCCCAAGGCCCAGCAGGTGGCCGAGCAGCAGCTCGCCGGCCGGCCCGGCTCGGTGGTGGCGCTCGACCCGCGGACGGGTGCGGTGCTGACGATGTACTCCGACCCGTCCTACAACGACAACCACCTCCCGCCGACGTGCGCGCCGACCGCCGTCGGCTGTCAGGTCAACCGCGCCACCGATGCCCGCTATCCGCCAGGCTCGACGTTCAAGATCGTCACCGCAACCGCGGGCATCGACAGCGGCAAGTACACGCCGAACTCGATCATCAACGGCAAGTCGCCGCTCACGGTCTCTGGCGTCCCGCTCAACAACGACCTCAACCAGTCCTTCGGGCCGATCTCGCTGACCACCGCGCTGGTGCAGTCGGTCAACACCGTCTTCGCCCAGGTTGCCGAGAACGTCGGCCGGCGCACGATGACCGAGTACATGAAGCGCTACGGCTTCTACTCGCGCCCCCCGATCGACCTGCCTGCCGGCGAGTTGGTCTCAAGCCGGCCCTTCGCCCCCAGCGGTCGCCCGTACCTGCCCGGCAGCCCCAACGAGGACATCGGCCGCATCGCGATCGGTCAGGGCGGCCTGCTCGTCACCCCGCTGCAGATGGCGATGGTCGTCTCCGCGGTCGCCAACGGTGGCAAGCTCATGCGTCCTCACCTGACCTCCCGGATCGTCAACCAGACCGGGCAGACGGTGGCGCCGATCGTCCCGTCGGTCTATGCCCAGGTGATGAAGTCCTCGACGGCGAGTGATTTGACGCAGATGATGGAGAAGGTCGTCGACGAGGGCACCGGCCAGGCGGCCCAGCTCGGCTCCGGGATCACGTTCGCCGGCAAGACCGGCACCGCATCGATCGGTCCCGCCGGGGCCAACGAGACCCAGCCGTGGTTCGTCGGGTTCGCCCCCGCCAACGACCCCAAGGTGGCGATCGCGGTGACGATCGAGAAGACCCAGGGGGGCTTCGGCGGCCAGGTGGCAGCCCCGATCGCCAAAGCGGTGGTTCAGACGCTGCTGGCGGAGGGGAAGTAGGAGCGTGTCGCCTCAGGGCATCCACGGGGGCTGGCGCTGATGGCCGAGCCGGTCGCCAACACGATGATTGACGGCCGCTACCGCGTGCTCTCACGGCTGGGCACCGGCGGCATGGCCGATGTGTACCTCGCTGAGGATCAGCAGCTCGGGCGCAAGGTGGCGCTCAAGCTGTTGCACCGCCGCTTCGCCGAGGACCCCGATTTCGTCGAGCGCTTCCGACGCGAGGCCCAGGCGGCGGCGGGGCTGCAGCACCCCAACGTCGTCAGCGTCTATGACCGGGGCGCGTTTGAGGACACCTACTACATAGCCATGGAGTACCTGCCGGGGCGCTCGCTCAAGCAGCTCATCCGTGACGAGGCGCCACTTGACCCGCTGCGAGCGATCGACATCACCATCCAGATCCTCAAGGCGGCCCGCTTCGCCCACGCGCGCGGCGTCATCCATCGTGACCTCAAGCCCCACAACGTGATCGTCGACGACGCCGACAACGCCAAGGTGACCGACTTCGGCATCGCGCGCGCCGGCGCCTCGGACATGACCGAGACCGGCTCGATCATGGGTACCGCGCAGTACCTGTCGCCCGAGCAGGCGCAGGGCCACGCCGTCAACGCCGGCTCCGACCTGTATTCGATCGGCGTCGTGCTCTACGAGATGCTGACGGGCCGGGTGCCGTTTGACGCAGAGTCGCCGGTGACGATCGCGCTCAAGCACGTGTCCGAGGCGCCGATCCCGCCGCGGGAGATCAACCCCGCCATCCCGCCGGAGCTCGAGCAGACCGTGTTGTGGGTGCTCAACAAGAACGCGACCGACCGACCCGCTGACGCCGACCATCTGATCACCGTGCTCGAGCACTGCCGGGAGGCGATCACCTCCGCCGACGCCGGCCAGCACACCGCCCGCATGGCCGCGGTGGCAGCTGCAGGGGCCGCGGCCGGCGCGGGGGCCGCGTTCGCCGCTGACGCCGCCGGTTATGCCTCCGTCACCAACGGGTC
>JBAWFG010000527.1:0-8849 GCA_049591655.1 Solirubrobacteraceae bacterium | reverse complement strand
CATCACGAAGCTCGGGTGTCCGGTCGCGTTGCCGAGGTTGAGCAGCCGGCCCTCGGACAGCACGATGATCGAATGACCGTCCTCGAACACCCACTCGTCGACCTGCGGCTTGATGTTGATGCGCTGGACGCCGGGCGTGCGGGTGAGGCCGGCGATATCGATCTCGTTGTCGAAGTGCCCGATGTTGCCGACGATCGCCTGATGCTTCATCGCCGCCATGTGCGCGGCGGTAATGACGTCTTTGTTGCCGGTCGTGGTGATGAAGATGTCGGCGCTGTCGATGACGTCCTCGAGCGTGGCGACCTGGTAGCCGTCCATCGCCGCCTGCAAGGCGCAGATCGGGTCGATCTCGGTCACGATCACCCGAGCGCCTTGACCGCGCAGCGACTCTGCGGAGCCCTTGCCGACGTCTCCATAGCCGCAGACGACGGCGACCTTACCGCCGATCAGCACATCGGTGGCGCGGTTGATGCCGTCGATCAGTGAGTGCCGGCAGCCGTACTTGTTGTCGAACTTGGACTTGGTGACCGAGTCGTTGACGTTGATCGCCGGGAACAGCAGGCGACCCTCCTTGGCGAACTGGTAGAGCCGGTGCACGCCGGTCGTCGTCTCCTCGGTGACGCCCTTGATGTCGGCCGCCATCCGGGTGAAGCGCTGCGGATCGTCCTGCAACGAGCGCGTCAGCAGCTCCAGGATCACCCGATGCTCGTCGTTCTCCGCCGTCGACGGGTCGGGGACCTCGCCGTCGGCCTCGTACTTGGCGCCGTTGTGAACGAGCAGCGTCGCGTCGCCACCGTCGTCGAGGATCATGTTGGGGCCGTCCTGGCCCGGCCAGGTGAGCGCCTGCTCGGTGCACCACCAGTACTCCTCCAGGGTCTCGCCCTTCCAGGCGAACACCGGGACGCCCTGCGGATCCTCCGGGGTGCCCTCGGGACCGACGACGATCGCCGCGGCGGCGTGGTCCTGGGTGGAGAAGATGTTGCAGCTCGCCCAGCGCACCTCGGCGCCCAGCGCGGTCAGGGTCTCGATCAGGACCGCGGTCTGGATCGTCATGTGCAGCGAGCCGGTGACCCGCGCTCCCTTGAGCGGCTGGCTTGCCGCGAACTCCTCACGGGTCGCCATCAGGCCGGGCATCTCGTGCTCGGCGAGCTGGATCTCCTTGCGGCCGAAGGCGGCCAGCGAGAGGTCGGCGACCTTGTAATCGGCCTGTTGGACGGTGGTGCTCATGTGCTCTCCAGGGCTCGTTTGTCGTGTCTCTGAGAAGTTCTCGGCGACCGGTTGGGTCCGGCCGGCTCAGGCGGCGGCGAGCAGCCGCTCGTGCTTGAGTTGCTCGAAGCGCAGCCAGTCGTCGGCCTCCACGTGCTCGGGACGGCTGGCCTCGGACTTCAGCCAGCCCTGCACGGCATCGCGCAGGTCCCCATCGGCCGCCATGCGGTGCGCAAACGCCACGTCTGACAGCGATACGTCGAACCGGACCAGCAGCTCCTTGAGGGTGCGCAGCCGCTGCAGTTCACCGGCCCCGTAAAGCCGGTAGCCGGATGCGGAGCGGTCCGGGGTGACCAGACCGGCCTGCTCGACATAGCGGAGCATGCGTGCCGACCACCCGGTCGTCGCCGCAGCCTCGTTGATCGTCAGCGCCTGCACGCCAACAACCCTACCACGATTGTGTCAAGGTTTGAAGGCGCTGACGCGCCACCGGTCAGTCGGTGGCCTTGGCCAGCGCCGCCTTGAGCTGATCGATCGGGGCGATCGTGGCCGGGTCACGGCCGGCCAGCACCGCCAGATAGAGCGACACGAGGTCGCCGAGCAGAACAAGTGAGACGAGGCGCTCGACCCGGCTCTGCCCCAGGCTCTCCACCCGGTGCACGGCGGCGGCATGCTCGCCGATCACCTCCATCGTGAGGCCGATACGGGACTTGACGCGCGGGTGCAGATCGCAGTCGTCGAGGAACACGGCGCTGAAGCGCCCGAGTTGCGGTGCACCCTCCCAGCCGACGATCTCGTTGTGATCAAGCTCCGGCAGCTCTCCGACGAAGCACGGCAGGTTGGCGTTCTCGTTGATCTGGGTCTTCCACCGGTAGGCGATCGCCGCGGTCAGCCCGGCGCCGGCGATCTGCGGGATGGTTCCGGCCAGCGACCGGGCCAGGCTCTTGGCCAGCGAATCCTCGGGCGCGTCTGGCCCCCAGTCGGCGACGAGCCGCTCCGCATGGGCGGAGGCGACGTCGATCTCGGTGTGCAACTGCTCCCCGACGCCGGCCAGTGCAGCGACCTCGAGCGCCACCACGAGCGCGTAACCGACCGCCGCCCGGGGTTGGAAGCCGCCCGGGAGCGGGATCACCGGGATACCGTCGGCACGCGCGGACTCGGCCAGCCGGCCACCGGTGGTGCAGACGATCCGCCGGGCACCGAGCGCGCCCGCCGCCTCATAGGCGGTCAGCGTCTCCTCGGTGGCGCCGGAGTAGCTGGAGCACAGCACCGTGGTCTCCGGGGTCGTCCAGGCCGGTAGCCCGTAGTCCCGGGAGACGACGATCGGCCGCGACGCACGGTCGCCGAGCGCGGCCAGCGCGAGCGAGCCACCGATCGCCGAGCCTCCCATCGCCGCAACGACGAGGCCACCCGGCGAGTCCTGCGGGTGCAGATTTGCCGACTCCACGCGCCACAGGGCGTCGCGCAGGTGCTCGGGCAGGCCCAGGACGTCGGCCAGCTGGCCCGTGCTGTCGACGGCGGCGACCGCCGCGCGGTCAAGGCGCGCGGAACTCAAAACGCCACCGCCGCGTCGCCGAGTTCGGTGCCGGGGAAGACCCGGATGCCTCCCATCAATGTGTTGTCGGATCCGATGCTGACATTCTCGCCGAGCATCACCCGCCCCTCGACCCGGCAGTTGTCGCCGATCCGCGCGCGCGGCCCGATGATCGATGACACGACCCGGGATCCGCTGCCGACGTACGCGCCGTCGAGCAGCACCGAACTCTCGATGTGCGCGCCCTCGCCCACGCTGACGTCACGGCCGAGCACCGTGCGGGAGCCGATCACGGCGGTCGGTGCCACCCGGCAGCCGGTTCCCAGCACCGCCGGCCCGTGGACCACGCCCTGCACCCCGGCGCCATCGCCCTGGGTGAGGACTCCACCGGCCTGCGCCACGGCGCGGCCGATCTCGGTCTGCACGCCGCTCTCCAGGATCTCGTAGGTGGCCTGCAGATAGCGCTCGGGGGTCCCGATGTCCATCCAGTAGCCGCTGGCCTCATAGCCGTAGAGACCGTGGCCCACCAGATGCGGGAACACCTCGCGCTCGATCGAGATCCGCGTTCCGGCCTGGGCCATGTCGTCGAGGATGTCGCGCTCCAGGATGTAGGCGCCGGCGTTGACGAGATTGGTGTCGATCTCGTCCGGGCTCGGCTTCTCCAGGAACTCGCGGACCGCGAGGCCATCACGGCGCACCAGTCCGTAGGCCGAGGGGTCGGCGACGCCGATCAGCGCCAGCGTCGCGCGCGCCCCGGTGCTCTCGTGCTGGCGCAGTTGCGCGGTGAGATCGATGTCGGTGAGCACGTCACCGTTGAGCATGAAGAAGCGGTCGGCGAGCAGGTCCTCGGCGTACTTGAGCGCACCGCCGGTCCCCAGCGGGGTCGGCTCCTCGACGTAGCGCAGCGAGATGCCCAGCGTCGAGCCGTCACCGAGGACCGAGCGCACGCTGTCAGCCATGAACCCGCAGGCGAGGATCACATCGTCGACTCCGTGGCCGCGTAGCCACTCGATCATGTAGGAGATGAACGGCCGGTCGACGAGCTGGACGACGGGCTTGGGGACCGTCGAGGTGAGCGGCCGCAGCCGCGTGCCCTCCCCACCGGCGAGGATCAGCGCCTGCACGCTAGCGGCCGACCCCTTCATAGACGAACCCGGAGTCCTGGACGAGCTCCCGGTCGAGCCAGTTGCGCCCGTCGATGACCAGGTTGCCGGCCATCCGGGACTTGATCTCGGCCCAGTCGAGCTCGCGGAACTCCGGCCACTCGGTGACCAGGATGCAGGCGTCGGCGTCCTGCACGGCCGCCAGCGCCGAGTCGGCGAAGCTCACACCGGTCATCAGCTTGCGGGCCTCACGCTCGGCGATCGGGTCAAACGCCGACACGGTGGCCCCGTCGGCCTGCAGACGCGCGGACAGCACGAGCGATGAGGCCTCGCGCATGTCGTCGGTGTTGGCCTTGAAGGCCAGCCCGAGCAGGGCAACCCGGCGGCCGACCAGCGACCCCAGATGCTTCTGGAGCTTGCCGATCACCCTCCGCTTCTGCAGCTCGTTGACCTCGATGACCGACGTCAACAGCTGGAAGTGATAGCCGGAGTTACCGGCGAGCTGCTTGAGCGCAGAGACGTCCTTGGGGAAGCAGCTGCCGCCGAAGCCGATCCCAGGCTTGAGGAAGTGGGTGCCGATCCGCTGGTCCAGGCCCATCCCCCGCGCGACCTCGAGCACGTCGGCGCCGGTCTCCTCGCAGACGTTGGCGATCTCGTTGATGAACGAGATCTTCGTGGCCAGGAACGCGTTGGCGGCGAGCTTGACCATCTCGGCACTGGCGATGTCGGTGCGCACGAGCGGGGCGTCGAGCGGCTCGTAGAGCTCGACGACGGCGTCGCCCGCCCAGTTGCCCTCATCCCCGATGACGACGCGGTCGGGCTTGAGGAAATCGTCCAGCGCCGAGCCCTCCTTGAGGAACTCGGGGCACGAAACGTAGGCGAAGCCGTCCTTGCCGTGCTCGTGGAAGATCCGCTTGATCGAGGCGCCGGTGCCGACCGGAACCGTCGACTTCATGACGAGCGCGTGGTGGTCTGACCGCGGCATCGAGCCGACGACCGCGTGCACCGCCGACAGGTCGGCGTCCCCGGAGTAGGTCGGCGGGGTGCCGACCGCGACGAACAGCAGGCGGGCGTGCTCCAGCGCGGGGGCCAGCTCGGTGGAGAAGTGCAGGCGTTCGCGGTTGCGGGCCACCGACTCGGCGAGACCGGGCTCGTAGATCGGGATCTCGCCGCGCTGCAGCCCGGCGATCTTGGCGGCGTCGACATCGACGCACCACACCTCGCTGCCCAGCTCCGCGAAGCCGACCGCGGTGACCAGGCCGACGTAGCCGGTTCCGATTACGGCGATGGGTTGGCGCTCAGACATGAAGACGCGGAGGGTAGCGGGCCCGTCGCGGACACCGGCGCTCCGCCGGTGCTCAGGTCAACCGCCCACCCGGGTCAGCGACGCCGCGATCGCGACCATCTGCGCGTTGGCGATGTCGCTGGAGAGCGTGTTGGAGATCCAGTAGGTACCGGTCGGCGTCCGCCAGGCTACGTTGGTGAGCTTCCCGCCGGCCGCGTAGAGAAGCAGCTTGCGGCCGTTGACGACCTTCGTCTCCGAGGGGTTGGCGAGCAACGGTGGGGTTGACCAGGTGGTGCCCTGCACGCCGTAGTACTCACCGAGCACCGGATTGATGACGAGCGTCATCCGGTAGGCGGCATGGCGCCGCCCCTGCGGATCCTTGATCATGTATGCCCGCGGGTAGGAGTCCGGGCTCTGGATCTGCACCGGGCAGTTACCGGTCACGGCGAGGCAATAGCTGGAGCCTGAGAGGATCAGGCGCGGAGCGTAGATCGGCATCTGCAGGTGGCTCATCTGGGCCGCCTGGGTGTGGGCGTCGGTGAGATCGCCGGTCAGCCCGGCAACCTGCGGCGGCGCCGAGGGACGCGCGTGCTTGAGTCCGCGCACCACCGGGTGGGTCTTGGCCTTTGCTGAGGTGGCCGTCGTCGGCTTCATGAACTCCTGCCAGGCCTGCGCCCTGCCGGCGTCGGTGACCGACAGGTAGCAGGGGATCGACTGGCCGTTGGCCCCGGTGCTGCCACAACCGGGCAGCTGGTAGGCGGGGAATTTGATCTGCTTGATCGTGTGCCCATCGGAGAAGGCCACGAGCTGGAACAGGTTCTGCAGGCCGTCGGTGGTGTGCAGGTCGCTGTCGGTCTCGACGTTGCGGGCGAAGATGCGCAGCAGGCGGTCGCGGTTACCCACGAGCTGGCCAAGGGTGTACTGGTCCTTGGCCCAGCGGACGAAGTCCTGCTGGCGGGCGTTGCGGACGAGGTCGGAGTCGGTGTGGCGGAAGCGGACGAAGGCCAGCGCGGCGGTCCCACACAACCGCTGATACCCGGGCTGGATGTTGATGCTCGAGTAGTTGGTGAAGGCGGTGTTGTTGTAGTAGCGGTGGTCGACGTCGGCGTACACGCAGCCGATCGCGTTGACGAGATCGCGGAAGCCCTTGAAGTTGACGTCGATGATGTGGTTGGGATGGAACGCCGGGAACACGTTCTGCTGGATCGTCTTGGTCAGCAGGTTGGTCCCGCCGAGCGAATAGGCGGCGTTGAGCTTGGCCGAGAAGTGGCCCGGGATCTGCACCTGAAGGTCGCGGGGGATCGACATGACGTTGATCGTCGAGGAGTTGGGGTTGAGCCGGACGAGCATCATCGTGTCGGTGTTGGCGAGGTTGAAGGGCTCGTGGGCGCGATGGTCTGACCCGATGATGAGCAGCGTCTGCGGGCTGCCCGGATTGGCGATCGTGATCTGAGCGTGCGGGATGATCACGCCGGTCTGGATGTCGGCGGCCAGCTGCTTGAACTGCAGCAGCCCTGCGACCGCGGTCGTCGCGGCGCTGGCGCCGACCACGAGGATCGCCGCGAACAGGAACCGCCACAGCATCCCCCGGCGGCGCAGCGGGATCACGCGGTCCCCCCTTCGAGCGCCCGCAGCGACCGGGGCTGGGCGCCCAGGCTCTGCGGAATCGCACGGACGAACTCGCCCAGCGCGACGCGATAGCGCTGTAGCGAGGCGACCGACACCCACTCCTCCGGGCCGTGGTGCCCGCCGCCGGCGGGCCCGAACTCGACCGCCGGGATGCCCGCCTCGATGAAGGACGCGGCATCAGACGCGCCGTCACGGCCGACGCTCATGACCTCGCCGCTGGTGGTGCGGGAGACCGCCTCACGCAGTCCCTGCACGTAGGGGTTGTTGCGCGCGACCATTACCGGCGGGTGGATGAAGGTGCGGGTCACGTCGATCTCAGGGATCGCCCGGACCTGGGCGAGGATCTCTCCTGGATCCTGCCCGGGGAGGTAGCGCACGTCAACCGCCATCTCACAACGATCGGGGACCTTGTTGAGCGCATCGCCGCCGGCGATCCGGCCGAGGTTGATCGAGGGCCGGTCGAACATCTCCGAGGACTCGCGGCTGAACGGGAGCGACTCGATCGCCCGGAACACGTCGACGGCCTTGAGCACCGCGTTGTCGCCGAGCCACGGCGTCGAGCTGTGGGTGGAGCGGCCGTGCACGACGATCCTCATCGCCAGCACGCCCTTGGCCTGAACGCCGATGTGCATGTTGGTGGGTTCGCCGGTGATGGCGAAATCCCCGCCCAGACCGCGGCTGACCACACCATCGGTCGAGCGCTCGTCGAGCTCCTCGGACTCCTCATCGGGCACACAGACGAGGCGGACGCGCACCGCGTCCTGTTCGGCGACGTCCTTGAGCGCGCACATCATCGCGGCCAGGCCACCCTTCATGTCATAGGCACCCCGGCCGATCAGACGGTCGCCCTCCAGGCGGGGGTGGAACTGGTCGGGCTGTCCGGGCACGACGTCGAGGTGCCCGTGGAAGACGATGCACGGCGCCTGCTCGGAGCGCGCCCCGACCTCCGCGACGAGCACGGGGACGCCGTTGTGATCGTGATCGCGGACCTCGATGTCCCGAGATTCGAGCCATCCCTTGACGAATCCTGCGGCGGCAACGATCACGTCGGTCCGCGATGTCTCATAACCGATCAGTCGCTCGGCGAGGACGAGCTCGTCAACCATGGCCCGGCGCGCCGATCAACCGCCCTCGGCGATTCGCAGGAAGGCCTCCCAGCGGCGCTTGTCGCGCTTCGCGAGACGCTGCTTTTCGGTGTCCTCTCCGGCCTCCGACAGCTGCCGCTCGGCCTCCTGGAGGCGGTCGCGCAGCTCGCCGGTATCAAGCGAGTCGGGCTCGTGGGCCTCCTCGATGAGCAGCAGCGCCCGGTTGTTGGCGACCTGCAGGTAGCCCTCTGACTGGGCGAAGCGCACGATGTCGGAGTCGGACTTGTACAGCCGCAGTTCGGCGGGGTCGAGCATCGCCAGCAGTGGGGCGTGGTTGGCGAGCACGCCGATCGACCCCACCGCCGTCTTGGTGGAGATCATCTGCACCTCGTCGGAGAACACCTCCCCCTCGGGCGTCAGGACCTCCACCGGGAACTTCTCGTGCTCGGCCATCAGTCCTCAGAGTTCTCGTCCGAGCTCTCCTCCGAGCCCGTGTCCTCGTCCTTCTTCTCGCCGGACTCGCCGCGGACCTCGTCGATCGACCCCTTCATGAAGAACGCCCGCTCGGGCACATCGTCGTGCTCGCCCTCCAGGATCTCCTTGAACCCGCGGATCGACTCGGCGACCGGGACGTACTTGCCCGGGATGCCGGTGAACTGCTCGGCGACGTGGAACGGCTGGGACAGGAAGCGCTCGAGCTTGCGGGCGCGCTGCACCGTGACCTTGTCCTCGTCGGAGAGCTCATCGATGCCGAGGATGGCGATGATGTCCTGCAGCTCGCGATAACGCTGCAGCACCTCCTTGACCCGGTTGGCGACCTGGAAGTGCTCCTCGCCGAGGATCTCGGGCTTGAGGATCGTCGAGGTCGAGTCGAGCGGGTCGACGGCCGGGTAGATGCCCTTCTCCGAGATCGACCGGCTCAGCGTGGTGGTCGCGTTGAGGTGCGCGAACGCCGAGGCCGGGGCCGGGTCGGTGAGGTCGTCGGCCGGGACGTAGATGGCCTGGAT
>JBAWFG010000526.1:0-4360 GCA_049591655.1 Solirubrobacteraceae bacterium | reverse complement strand
GCGGTGAGCCTAGTGGCTGCGGTTGGTTGTCCCGTTTTGCGTGCTATGGCCGGTCAAACGGGACAATCAACCCTGGCCGCGGCCTCTCACCGAGCCCGATACGCCCGATCCCCGCGAGACGCCGCGTCAGCCGGCGGTGATCACCGGCACGCTCGGAGCCGGCGTCGTCGTGTCGCCGGGGATCCCGTGGGCGCCGCGCAGCGCGTGCACGGTCGTCCAGAACGCGCGACGGGCCGTCTGGTTGGCCGCGACGTACTGGGTCACCGCCGCCCGGAGCTGCCCTGCCGCGGCCCGCACCGCCGCGACGAACGTCTGGCGGGCCGCCTGAGCCGCAACGTGATCCCGGTTCTGACGGGCCTGGGCGACCGTCGCCTGCAGGGCGCTGCGCGCTGCGGCAACCGCCGCCTGGGCCTGGGTGACGGCGCCGCTCAGCGCGGTCTGGCTGCTTGCGAACGCGGAGCTCAGCGTGCTGCACGCGGCCGTGATCTGCGCCGTATCGCCGCTCAGGCTGTGGGGTAGGGAACCCGCCGCCGCGCGCTGGCACAACCGCTCGGCGTGCGGGAACGTCCCGGCCAGGCCGCGGTCGCGGTGACCGAAGGCCAGACCGCGGTGACCGGGGTGGGCAGCCGCACTGAAGGGGAGCAGCAGGGCGACGGTGGCGCTGAGCAGCAGGGCGCGGGAAAGACGGTGCATGGGGTTTGGAGTCTCCGGAGTTCGCGGGGGGTCTCGTCTCATTTCGGCCTTCCTCCGGGCAAACCTGACACCGCCAGCGGCGCCGTGGACTCAAGTCGCCCGTGTCCGCCCCGCTTGGCGCGACGTCTCGGGCCGCCCTCGCCTACCCTGCAGGTCAGGACCGACGACGTGAAGGAGGCCCACGTGTCCCGCTCGCCATTGAATTCCCGTGCCCGGAGGGCCGGCGCCCTCACCGCACTGCTCGTCGTGTGCTGCGGCGCCCTCGCCGCGGTGCTCGGCGCCTCGGCACTGGCCCGCACCACCCACGCCCACCTCGTGCTGCTGCAGCGTAACCCGGCGATCGTGCAGGGTCGCGGCTTTGCGCCCCGCAAGCTCGTCCGCGTGACGCTGACCAACGACGGCAGCCGCACGCGGAGCATCCGCGCCAGCCGGACCGGCACCTTCTCGGTGACGTTCCCGACCACCATCAGCGCGTGCACGGCGTGGTCGATCGCCGCCCGTCAGGCGCCGGCGCTCAACGTGACCGTCCACAGCGGCCACCTCGACTGCGCTCCGCTGTAAGCGGGCGCTGACGATCGCCGGCAAGCCCGCCGGCTCAACCCGCAGCCCTCAGGAGAAGCTGGCCAGGAACCGGCGGGCCAACCGCCGGCCGGTGAGCGCCCGATCGGCGATCCCGATCTCCTGCACCTCGCCGTGGCGCACCTTGAGCACCGCTTCGCTGCGCCCATCCGGCGCGATGTACCAGTGGTTGAGGCCAATCACGTAGCCGCGCCCCAGCGACAGGTGCCGCCGTGCCGCCGACAGGCGGCTGGCCGGCCGAACCCCGCGCAGCGCGAAGTGGCGGTCGGCGGTGAGCACCAGGACGGCGCGCCCGCGGACCTGCCGGGCCTGGTGGCCAGACAGCGCGCGCAGCAGTGCCGGCGACGCGTAGCCGACGCGAATGCCCTGGTGAGACGGGCAGAAGAAGTCCATGTAGCGCCGGCCGCGCAATGAGTAGCGATGGAAGTGGCTGCGGGCGGCCGACCGCGTCATCCCGAGCCTGACCGGACCGAGCGAGCGTCCGGCGAGGCGTCCCGACGGCTTGGCGCACGAGTACAGGGTGGCCGGAGTTGGACCACTCGGGGTGGGGGTGGTGACCACCGAGCTCGCCCCGGAGGCGACGGTCGGAACGCTGAGCCCGATGTGCGACAACGTCACCAATCCGGCGCTGCGCGCGGCGAAGTACAGGTTGCTGCCGTCGGTGATCTGCAGCGTGTAGGTCGAGCCCGGCGCGACGTCGGCGGCGACCGCCTCCAGCGGGATGCTGAGGGTGTGGTTGCGGCCGTCGAGCGTGACCGGCAGCGGCGTCACCTGATTGCCGAGCACGAGCCCGTTGGCGTTGGAGATGATCTGGGCGTAGAGCCGGCTGTCGGGGTTGGTGGCGGCGCCGTTGTAGGTGAGGTCGAGCGCCGGCTCGCCGAGCAGCTCGGTTCCCGCAGCCGGTGTGGAGAGCGGCACGTTGACGGCATTGGCGGCGCGGCTGGCGACGATCAGCTCGCCCGACGTGTCACCGGCGATGATCGGCAGCGTGCCCGAGCCACTGGCGGTGACCGGCGGGCCGGGCGCCGTCGGAAACGCCGGCGTGGTGTGCTCGGTGCCGGCGTCGGAGATCCAGGTGAAGCCGGGGCCGGTGGGCAGGCTCGTGTCGCCCTTGAGGTAGTGGGCCAGCCAGCGCAGCTCGAAGTGCAGCGTCAGCTGGGGATCGGGGCCCTTGGGGGTCAGGCACTGGCCGTGGGCGACGCCCGGGTTGTCGGTCAGTGAGCCGCAGAACCACAGCATCTGGACCGGGACCCCGTTGGCACGCAGCGCGGCATAGTTGGCGATCGCCTCGTGCAACGTGAACAGCGTGTCGTCGGTGCCCTGCATGAGCAGCACCGGGATGTGGATGTTGCCGATCAGCGGCGCCGGGCTCGCGGCGGCGAAGAACGCCTGGTCGGCGGGGGTGAACTCGCCGGTGGTCAGCCCGTCCTGGAACGCCTGGTAGATGCGCGGGTCCTGCATGTCGCCGATCTGGGCGCCGGCCGGCTCGCCCATCAGCCCGCCGAGCACTCCGCCGGTCGTCGAGCCCTCCGCCCCGAGCGCGGTGAGCAGGGTCCCCCACCCGCCCTTGGCGGTGTTGGATTTGTCCAGCGAGGTGACGAGCGAGTTCCAGGCGATCTGGGGCGCGATCACGTCGATGCGCTTGTCGATCTCGGCGCTCGTCAGCTGGATCCCGCCGCCATAGCTGGCCCCGACCATCCCGATCCGGGGGTCGTTGGGTCCGTCGAGCTGGGCCTCGGGCTGCTGGGCGATGCGGTCGATCAGCGCCGACCCGTCGCGGGCCTCGTAGGCGGGACTGTCGAGCTCCACGTCGCCACCGGAATCACCGAACCCGCGCGGATCCCAGGTCATCACGTTGTAGCCGGCGGCGAGCAGCGCCTGGACGGTCGCGTCGGAACTGCTGGAGCGCGCCGACGAATAACCGGGTCCGAACATCACCGTCGGCGCGGTCTGGCCCGCGGCCAGCGACGGGTCCGGGAAGAACGAGTAGCTGATCTTCGTGCCGTCAAACGACGTGACGTACCCGTCACGCGCGGCGGCGCGAGCCGCTCCGAACGCAAACGCCGCCACGAACACGACGAGCGTTGTGGCCAGACGATGTGGGAGCGGTCGCATGCCGGGCGCAAGCTATCAACCGGTTACCGGTGCGAGCGCCGGTTCACGCTGAGCTCAGGCGAGAGGTGACACCCTCGCCTCCTCGTGACCGCGGCTCGGCTGCTGGCTACGGCCGCGCTCCTCGTCTGTCTCACCGGCGGGCCGATCGCCGCGCGGGGTGCGCTCGATCATCTCCATCGGGACCAGGATCCCGGCCTTGGCCACGCAGCGCGGGCAGCGGATGGAGTCAAACCGCAGCCGCACGGACAGGCCGCATCGGGGACAGCGCATATGGGAAGTCATGCTGGTCTCGCTTTCGCCGCTGATCGTCGTATGCCCGATCAAACACCGGGGGCGCGGTCCGGTTATGAACAGCGGTCGGCGCCCCGACGTCGGCATGCGGACATCGGTCAGCTCATCGCGGCGGCGAGCCGGTGGTGGCGCAGCTCCTCGGGCGGGCGACCATGCAGCACCCAGGCCCCATCGGCGGAACGGCTCAGTGACCCGGCCTTGACCAGGTCGCCCATCGCGGTGGTGACCGACGGGCGGTGAGCGCCGACGAGATGCGCCAGCCGCTGGTGGGAGAGCGGGAGCGGCACGGTGATCCCCGCCGAGCCGACCTTCCCCCACCGCTCGGCCAGATGCCACAGCGTCAGCAGCAGCCGGTCGTCGACACGCTGGTGATGGGAGATCGCCAGCGCCACCGCCAGCGAATGGGCCCGGCGCGTGCCCCGGGCAAACAGCTCGAGTCCGAGCTGGGGCCAGGGGTTCATCCGCATGACGAGGCCGTGGTCGAGCACGGCCAGGTCGGTCGGTTCAAGCACCGCCCAACCGACCTCGGCACGCACGTGGGAGCCGTCATCGTCCCACTGCCACGGGCGCAGCACATCACCGACGCCGAGCAGTTCGACGCAGGTCCGCCCCATCACGTTGACGTCACGTGACAGCAGCCCGTCGATGATCATGAAACCGCGGTGGTGCGTGTCGGGCTCGA
>JBAWFG010000525.1:0-2446 GCA_049591655.1 Solirubrobacteraceae bacterium | reverse complement strand
CTACCGCCCCGGCGCGATCGGCTTCACCGACGTGCTCGGCTTCTATGACCGGTGCCGACCCATGCTGGTTCACGCGATGCGTTGTCTGATCCACCACACGGTGACGGCAAGTGCGGTGGCCGTGAGGGCTAGGAAGATTCCGCTCTCGGCTGCTTGCAGGGCCCAGAAGCGGCTGGCGGGCTCATAGACGAAGGTTTGGAAGACATGGTGCTGGGCGAGGCAGTGGACGCTGAGCGTGCCGCTGGTGTTGAAACAGCTGGTGACGACGGTGCTCGGTACGGGATGGCCGTGTGGGTTGGTGAAACCATGGCTGATCTCCCATGCGTGGAAGACTCCGCGGGGACCTTGCGGGATGGGTAGCGTCGCGCGCACCGGCGGGATGAGCTGCTGTCGGGCGCTTCTGACGATCAGTCGGATGACAATGTAGGCGCCGAAGCCGGCAGACACGGCGAGGCCGGTGCGGCGGGTGATGGTGCCGATGGCGAGCGCGGTGGTCGCCGCGAACAGCGTGTAGGCGATCGGGACGACCCCCTCAAGATCAAAGCTGTTGGGGTTGATTCGTCCGAGGAGTGCGTCGAGTGACGATCGTTCCCAGGTGGCGAGGGCGATCATCAGTCCTCCGCACAGGACGGCGCCCAGGAGCAGCGCCGTCAAGCGAGACGTGAGCCATCGCCGCGGTGTGATGCTCTGCGTCCAGGCGAGCCGGTACGTCCCCTGATCAAGCTCGAGCACCAGCGGGGTGGCCAGCAGGACGCCGATCAGTCCCGGGGTGAGGGCCAGCCACGGGCCGAGCTGGTTGAGCGTGTCGAACTGTGACTCAAATTCGCTGGTCAGCAGAGCGCAGCTTGCGGGTCTGGCCGATGCGCCGGTACAGGCCGCGAGTCCGTTGGCGCTGAAGACCGAGTGCATATGCGCGCCGGTGAGCACGAGCAGGGTCGCCAGGGCGGCCAGTAGCAGGACGGCGAGCACGTTCTCTGAGCGCCCCTGCCGCCACGCCACCCAGGTCATGTGCTCAGCGCCGCCGGTTCACGCGCGGGGCTTGGATCAAGCGCGAGGTAAGCGAGCACGATCTGCTCAAGCCCCACGTCCGACACTCGCCACTGTGAGTCATAGACGTGACCGTTAGCCCGGACGAGAACGGTTGTCTGGCGCTCGGTATGACTCGCGTGCACGACCGAATGCAGGTGGGCGAGCTCCGCGGGATCGCTGCGTGGTCCCGTGAGCAGCCGATGGGAGCGCACGATCTCCTCGGCGCCCCCAGCGAGCACCACGCTCGCGTGCGAGAGGATCACGAGGTGGTCGCAGACGCGTTCGAGGTCGGCGAGAATGTGGGACGAGAGCACCACCGTGACACCGTGCTCGGCGACCGCCTCCATCAGGGCCTGGAGGAACTCGCGGCGTGCGAGCGGGTCAAGCGAAGCTGCCGGCTCATCGAGCAAGAGCAGCTCCGGGCGCTTGGCCAGCGCGAGCGTCAGCGCGAGCTGCGCCTGCTGCCCGCCCGACAACCTCCCCACGCGCTGCTCGAGATCGAGCCCGAGATCGCTCAGTCGACCCCGCGCGAACGAATCATCCCAGCGAGTATTCAGACGTCGACCGAAGCCAAGCATCTCGGCCAGCGTGAATCCGCGGTAGAGCGGGTGGTCCTGGGCAACGAACCCGACCCGTGGCAGGACCATCTGCGGCGCCCGCCGTGGGGGCCAGCCAAGCGTCTCGACCAGTCCCGTGGTCGACGCGCTCATCCCGATCGCGAGATGCAGCAGCGTCGTCTTTCCCGCGCCGTTGGGTCCAACCAACGCCGTCACTGAACCGGCCGGTATCTGCAGCGTGCAATCGCGCAACGCCCACCGCGAGCCGTAGCGCTTACCCACCCGGTCACAGCTCAACGCGGGGGCTGCGCTCACGCCACAGCCCTCACGTTCAGCTCGGTTCGCAGCGTCGAGGCCACGAGCGCTCGGATCGCATCGTCGGCTAGGCCGGCCGCCCGGGCGCGCGCCAGCCACTCGACCAGCTCCACGCGGAGCGGCCCGTAATCACGCTCCGAAGACCCCGCCATACCCCGGGCCACGAAGGTGCCCTGCCCCCGGCGGGCGTCTACCACCCCCGCGCGTTCAAGCTCGCGATAGGCCTTCAACACTGTGTTCGGGTTGATCGCCAGCGCGCTGACGGCCTCTTTGACCGTCGGCAGTTGATCCCCCGCTCGCAGCATGCCGAGGCTGATCGCCTGCCGAACCTGCTGGACGATTTGCAGATACGCGGGGACTCCCGAGCCTGTATCAAGGTGAAATTCAATCATAACGCTATTTAGCTACTTGACTAGCACTAAGGCTATATGCCGCCGGACGGAACGTCAAGAGCCGGCGTGCGCAGGGCGTTGCGGTCAGTCGTCACGGTCAAAGCGAGCATCACGTTGACGGTTGCCCGCTGGTGACGGGCTGGTGGCCTACAG
>JBAWFG010000524.1:0-6999 GCA_049591655.1 Solirubrobacteraceae bacterium | reverse complement strand
AGCCCGACGACCGCAGGCGCGCCGAGCTTGCGCGCGCGCTGGAGCAGGCCGGACTCAGCGTGCGTGAGGCCCGGGGGCTCGCCGAGGCTCGGTCCCAGTCGCCGGGCACCGATGTGGCGGTGGTGGCGATCGACGCTCCGGGCGGTCTGGAGCTCGTGTCAGAGCTGCACAGCGGGACGACCACCGCAACCGTATCCATCCTTGCCCGCTCGGCGGTGGCGCTGGACTCAGATGCGGCCGTGCGGGTGCTCGACGCCGGGGCGGATGGCTACGTCCCTGACGGCGGTCCTCGTGAGCTACTCGTGGCGACCGTGCGCTCGCTCGCCCGCCGGGGCGCGGCAGCTCGGGCCGCCGCCAGCGCGCGGACGCGGCTGGCGGCAGGGATCGACGCCGTCCCGATCGGTGTGCTGCTGCTCGACGAGCGGCTCTCCGTGATCGGAACCAACCGTCAGCTGCGCCAGATGGGCCTGCTCGCCGCCGATCCCCAGCACCGCGACGTGGCCGGTGCGGTGCCAGGACCGGCCGGAGACCACCTTGCGCGCCTGGCCCGCAGCGTGCACGAGACACGCCGGGAACAGTCCGAGCGGTTCGTCACCGGGCCCGAGGCCGACCCGCGCTACTGGCAGGCCCGCGCTCACGTTGTCGCCCGGGCGTCGGCCGGGGTGGACGGGATCGGGATCACGATCGAGGACATCACCGAGCTCGAGCAGACCCTGGAGCGGCTGCGGGTCAGCCAGCAGCGCTGGCGAGCGGTATTTGACTCAGACCAGCTCGGCGTGTGTCTCCGCGACGTGTCCAATCGCGTGATCGAATGCAACGAGGCATACGCGCACATCTTCGATGCGCCCGATGCCGCGTCGCTGGTGGGGACCGACGTGACCGAGCTGCTGGCGCCCGAGGATGCGGCGGAGGTGAGCGCCGGCTACCCGGAGCGGTGGGCCGTCCAGCCCGGACGGAGCCTGCGCATCGACCAAGACCACACGCTGGTCAGCGGCCGCCGAATCTCGATCCGCGCCACGAACACGGTTGTGCGCGACGCGTCCGGAGCCGCGCTCTATCACCTGTCGATGGTCGAGAGCCGGACCGAGCAGAAGCAGCTGGAGGCCGCGCTTGACCGCACCCGGCGGACCGAGGCGATCGGCCGGCTCGCCGGTGGCGTGGCCCACGACGTCAACAACATGCTGGCGGTCATCATCGGCTACACCGAGATCGCCTCGCGTCGCCTGGGTGACGACCACGAGCTGCAGGAAGAGCTGGGCGAGATCAGCCGGGCGGCCGAGCACTCGCGATCGCTGGCCCGGGACCTGCTCGCATTCGGCCGCCAGCAGGTGCTCGATCGCCAGCCGCTCGCGCCCGGGGAGGTCGTCGCCGGACTGAGCAAGCTGCTGGGTCACACGATGAGCGAGGCGATCCGGCTGACGATCCGTGATGACTCCGCGGGCGCCATCGTGCTTGGCGACCGGGCTCAGCTGGAGACGGTGATCATCAACCTGGTCGCCAACGCGCGGGACGCGATGCCCGATGGCGGCCGGATCACGATCCGCACCGCGGTGACGCGGAGCACTCCAGCGGTCGCCGGCCGGGTCACCATCTCGGTCACCGACACCGGCGACGGCATGACCGACGAGGTCCGGGAGAACATCTTTGAGCCGTTCTACACGACCAAGGCTCTCGGGCAGGGAACGGGGCTTGGCCTTGCGACGGTGGCGGGGATCATCGACCAGCTCGGCGGTGAGATCAGCGTTGAGTCATCGCTGGGGGCGGGCAGCACGTTCACCGTGTCCCTACCGCGAGAGTCCGATCAGGCCGGCGATGCGATCGGCGATGACGAGGCGATGGCGTCAGAGCCTGAGGCGCCGGGCAAGACCGTCCTGGTCGTCGAGGACGAGGTGCAGGTGCGCACGCTCGTCGAGCGGCTGCTGGAGCTCGCCGGCTACCAGGCGCTCAGCGCCGCGTCCGGAGCGGAGGCGCTCGAGCTCCTGCGCGCCGGCGACCGGCCCGTCGACCTCCTGCTGACCGACATGATCCTGCCCGACCTGTTGGGCGGCGAGCTCGCCCGCACGGCGCTGGAGCTGATCCCCGGACTGCGCGTCGTCTACACGTCGGGCTATGCCGGGTCGACGGTCGTCCGGGACGGGATGCCCCAGGGCGACGGCTTCCTGGCCAAGCCCTATGGCAGCGACGATCTGCGCCGGGTCATCGATGCCGCGTTTGCGGCCGACGCGTAGTCGCCCCGGCCGCGGGTGCACTCGACGCGGGTGCACTCGCCGCGGCGGAGGCGCCGCTGCGGTGCACCACGAGCACCGCGGTGTCGTCGGCATGGGCTCCGGATTGGAAGGCGTCGAGCGCCGCATTGAGCTGGGTCACGAGCTCGGCCGCCTGTAGCTGCGGCGCCCGGGCGAGCGTGGCTCGCAGCCGGTCTGACCCATAGCGTGAACCGTCAACGCCGAGCGCGTCGGTGACGCCATCGGTGTAGGTGACGAGGCTCGCGCCGAGTCCGATGTCAAAGCTCTCCTCGGCCCACCCGGCGTCGGTGAAGGCGCCGAGCAGCGGGCCGGTGGTCCCGATCGCCCGCACACCGTCCTGGTCGACGTACAGCGGCAGCGGGTGGCCGCCGACCGCCATCGTGATCCGGGCGCCATCCAGGCGCAGGCATAGCGCAGTGCAGATCGACAGCGACCGCTGGCGTTTGAGCGCCCGGTCGACCTGCGCCAGCAGCCGAGCGGGGCTCAGCTCATAGTCGGAGACCGCGCGCAGGGTGTGGCGGACGAGCGCCGTCATCGCGGCGGCCTTCGCCCCCTTGCCGGTCACGTCGCCGATCGCCAGGATCCACCCGTCCTCGGTCTCCCAGGCGTCGTAGAAATCGCCGCCGACCTCGGCCCCCTCGATCGCCGGGGCGTACAGCGTGGCCAGCTCGTAGCCGGGAATCCGCGGCAGGTCCTCGGGGGCCAGGCTCTGCTGAAGGGTGTGGGCGACATGGCTGCGCTCGCTGTAAAGCCGCGCATTCTCGATGGCCACCGCAGCGCGCGCCGCCACCTGCTGGGCGAGGCGCAGGTCAAACTCATCCAGGCTGCGCCCCGATTCCGCGCTGACGAGAGTCATGGCACCGAATATCCGGTCGCCGAGACCGACCGGCACCGTCATCGCCGAACACATGCCGATCGAACGCAGCAGCGCCAGGTGCTCATCGTCGACGGCGCCGAGCGCGAGCATCTCATCGGTGATCTCCCGATACAGGAGCGGCTCCCCGGTGGCGATCACGTGACCGAGTCCCCGGTCGGGATCAAGCCGCTCGGGCTCGTAGGCACGCAGCCGCTCGGCGAGGGCCAGCCGTCCGGGATCGACGTGGGCGACGGCGACCGACCGGCGGTCACCGTCCTCGCCGACGAGGTCAACGGCACACCAATCGACGATCGCCGGTACCGCCAGTTCAGCGACGTTGCGCAGCGTCTGCTCGTAGTCGAGCGACGACGCCAGCACCTCGCTGGCCCGGGACAGGAACGTCGCCTCCAGCTCGCCCCGGCGGCGCTCGGTCACATCCTCGATGATCATGATCGTCGCCTCGATCTCGCCGTGCTCGTCGACGAGCGGAGCGGCCTTGAGCAGCTGCCAGCGCCGTTCGCCGGTGTGACGGTGGATGCTCTGGATGAGCAGCGGATCGGGGGTTTCGCCGCGCAGGATGCGGACCGACGGGATGTCGTCCATCGAGATCGGGCCGCCGTCCTCCCCGTAGACCCGGTAGGTGGCCATGACCTGATCGAGCGGGGCGGCGCGCATCTCCTCCCAGGAGTGAAACCCCATCGACACGACGGCGGCGTGGTTGGCGTAGACGAGCTGATCGCCGCGATCCCGGATCGTGACCGGATCACTGAGCGAACCGACGATCGCCTCAAACCGCCGCTCGGAGCCGCGCAGCGCGTCCTGCAACTCCCGGACGAGCCGCTCCTGCGAATCCGGGTCAGGGCGTGGATCGGGGTTGCCGCTCGTCTCGGGATCGTCGCCGTGCGCGGCCATCGAGTGCGGATTATGGGGCGACCACGCCATCCGCTGTCAATCTCCGAACTCGCGACGAACCTGCTCGATGCGATCGAACGTCGCGTGCAGCGCGTCGAGCACGGCCGGTTCGAAATGCCGGCCGCGCTCGGATTCCATCATCTCGATCGCCATCCCGACCGGGAACGCCGGCCGGTAGATGCGGTCGCTGGTCAGCGCGTCGAACACGTCGGCGACCGCGGCGATACGGCCCTCGATCGGGATCGCGTCTCCGGTGAGTCCGTGGGGGTAGCCGGCTCCATCCCAGCGCTCGTGGTGGGTGAGTGCGGTGACCGCGGCCTGTTGGAGCAGCTCGGAGTCGGAGTCCGACAGGATCCGATGACCGATCTCGGTGTGGGTCTGCATCACCCGGCGCTCGGCGTCGGTGAGGCGGCCGGGCTTGAGCAGGATCCGGTCGGGGATGGCGACCTTGCCGACGTCGTGGAGTTCTGAGGCGAGGCGCAGCTGGCTACACCAGTCCGTCGTGTGCCCGAGTTGCATCCCGATCAGTTCGCAGCAGCGACTCATGCGCACGAGGTGCTGGCCGGTCTGCGCGTCACGGAACTCCGCCACCCGCACGAGCCGGTGCACGGTGTCGGACTCCAGCAGCTTGACCAGGCCGGCCGGGCCGCCGTCGGAACTCAACGCGCTGCGCAGCTCCTGCTCGGTGTCACCGCGCTCGGCCTCGAGCTCCGCCAGGCGGCGCAGCAGGGTCGCCTCGCGCCCTCGACGGTGCAGCGCGTTGGTGACGTTGATGAGCAGCTCCCCGGCGCGCACCGGCTTGACGAGGTAGCCGTAGGCCCCGAGCTCGATGGCGCTCGTCGCCAGCGAGAGGTTGTCCTCTCCGGTGATCACCAGCACCGCGGTGTCAGAGTGCTCGGACCGGATCTCCGCCAGCAGTTCGATCCCCGAGCCGCCCGGGAGGTTGACGTCGAGCAACGCCAGCTTGTAGGTGCCGGCGGCCAGTGCGGCCCGTGCCTGCGGGACGTCGGCAGCCTCGTCGCAGTCGTAGCGCTGGGCCTCCAGCACCCGGCGCTCCCAGCGCCGCAGCGCCGGCTCGTCATCGACGATCAGCAGATCGGTCATCGATCAATCATGCCCGCTGGGCGCCGGCACTCGACACCGGAGCCGGCAGCTGGGCGGTGAACGTCGTCCCCGTGCCCGGCTCGGAGGTAAGCGAGGGGTGGCCGCCGTTGCCGGCGACGACGCCATACACGCGTGACAAGCCCAGGCCGGTCCCCGGGCGCCTGCGCGAGCTCCGGCATTCCGGCCTGCCGGGCCAACTCGGCGTCTGCAACCTCGGAGTGTCTCCCCATCGCCTCCCGCCCTGCCGTTTCCGGCCACGTGCGGTCCTGCTGCCGCAACGCCCACATTGTCCCCGGAAACCGGCGGTTGATGCAAATTCTCCAAACGGCCTGGCGGTGGTGATGCGTGCCGGTCGGTGGTGATAGAAACCCTCCCGTGGGCGCGGATGAGTCGGCAGTCGGCTGCACGGGCACGCTGGCGGTCGCCACCCGCGGGCCAAACGGTCCGGGGGAGGTGGTCATCCGGGTGCGGGGCGGGACGGAGGCGTTCCTGGCCTGGTCTGAGCAGCCGCTCGCCCGCGGGACCTCGGTGCTCGTCTACAACAATCGGGGGCATCGAGCGGTCGATGTGATGGAATGGGAATCCGAGGATCCCGGTGGCGAGGCGATCCCGTAAACGCCGTCACGAGGAGTGACACATGTTCGGTTTTCGTGTTCCAGCGCCCGATCAGGCGATGCTCATCTCTGGGGCAAGGTCAGGTCAGAGCGAGACGCCGTTCAAGGTGGTCACCGGACACGGGGCATTCGTGCTGCCGTTCCTGCGCCAGGCGAGCTTTCTGACGCTGGCGATGCGGGAGGCCGAGGTCGCCGAGCAGTGCGTCACCAAGCAGGGGATCGCGCTCCAGGCCAAAGCGGTGATCGCGTTCAAGGTGGGCAACGATCCCGAGAGCATCGTCAACGCCGCGCAGCGCTTCCTGTCCGATCAGGATCAGATGTCGGTGCTCGCCGGGCGGATCTTCGCCGGGCATCTGCGCTCGATCATCGGCTCGATGACCGTCGAGGAGATCGTCACCGAACGCCAGAAGCTCGCCACCGAGGTCCTCGACGGATCCAAGGCCGAGATGGTCAAGATGGGCCTGATCGTCGACTCGCTCCAGATTCAGTCGATCGATGACATGGGGGCCGGCTACATCGACGCGATGGCCGCGCCGCACAACGCCGCCATCCAGCGTCAGGCCAAGATCGCCCAGGCGCAGGCCAACCAGGCGGCCGCGGAGGCCGAGCAGGAGTCCCAGCGCCGCCAGGCCGAGTATCAGCGCCAGACCTCGATCGTCCAGGCCCAGTACAAGGCCGAGGTCGACAAGGCACAGGCCGAGGCCGCGCAGGCCGGCCCGCTGGCCGAGGCCTCCGCCCAGCGTGAGGTCATCGCCGCTCAGACCGAGCTCGCCCAGCGTCAGGCCGAGCTGCGCCAGCAGCAGCTCGTCGCCGAGGTGGTCAAGCCCGCGCAGGCTGACGCCGAGAAGGTACGCGTCATGGCCAAGGCCGATGCCGAGCGGATGAAGATCCAGGCCGAGGCGGCCGCGTCGCACAACCGGGTTGCGCTTGATCGGATGCTGATCGATCAGCTCCCCCAGATCGTCCGCGAGGCCGCCGGCGGCCTGGCGGGCGCCAACATCAATGTGCTCAACGGCGCCGAGGGGCTGGGACAGATCGCGGCCGGCCTCGTGGGGCAGGGGCTGAGCATCTTCGAGTCGGTCAAGGCCAACCTCGCCGCCGCCGAGGAGACCGGGCCAGCCAGGCGGCCCGCCGAGCTGGGGCACAACGGTGTCGGCGCCGGCGATTCCGTGCCCGACCCGGGCGCCCAGGCGCCGACCGACCCCGGGGTCGGACCGGGAGGGCCACGCCCAGGCCGGTGAGCGTCAGTCGATGAGCGCGCTCATCG
>JBAWFG010000523.1:0-21035 GCA_049591655.1 Solirubrobacteraceae bacterium | reverse complement strand
ACGCCTGGGTGATCTGCTGGAGCGAGGATCAGGACACCGGCTTTCACGACCACGACGAGTCGGCGGCCGGGATCGCGGTCGTCTCCGGCCGGGTCCGTGAGGATCGTCTGACCCTCGGCGGGCGTACCGGCGCCTACCGTACCGGCGCCGGCGGGCAGCTGGAACGTGAGTCACAGTCCTTCGAGGTCGAGCTGCGCAGCGAACCGGCGGTGGTCTGAGCCGCCGCACGCCGCGCGCCGCCACCTGGCGCCCGCTCGCGGCCGGTGCCAACGGCTGACCCATGTACTAGCGTCCGCAGCGTGTACCGCAGCATCACCCACGACGGCATCAGCGACGTGGTGGCGATCGAGGAGCCGCTTGAGATCCGGGTCGATGGAGCTGCGCTGGCGGTGACGATGCGCACCCCCGGCCACGATGAGGAACTGGCGCTCGGCTTCCTGTATGGCGAGGGGCTGATCGACGCTCCGCGGGCCGTCGGGCTGACCGAGGATCTGGCCAACAACATCGTCGAGGTGACTGGCCCGCTCACCCGCGATCCTGGGGTCCGGCGGTTCTACACGACGTCCTCGTGCGGGGTGTGCGGGAAGGGCGCGCTGGAGGAGGTGGCGGTGCTGAGCGCGCCGGTGTCGGCCGGACCGACGATCCCGCGGGCGCTCGCAGTCGACCTCCCGTCGCGCCTGGAACAGCCGGGGTTCGCCCGGACCGGCGGCCTGCATGCGACGGGCCTGTTCGACGCGGACGGACGGCTGCTGCTCACCCGTGAGGACGTCGGTCGCCACAACGCGATGGACAAGGTCGTCGGGCGCGCGCTGACCGACGGACGGCTGCCGCTCGCCGATCACATCCTGTGTGTGAGCGGCCGGCTGTCGTTCGAGCTCGTACAGAAGGCGGCGGTAGCCGGCGCGCCGATCCTCATCGGGGTCGGGGCACCAAGCTCGCTGGCAATCGAGCTCGCGCAGGACCGCGGTCTGACGCTGTGCGGATTCGCCCGACGCGGCAGCGTCAACGTCTACACCGGCGCCGAGCGGATCTCCGGCTGAGCGACTACTCGGTCGCCAGGGCCACGAGTTCGGCGAGCTCGGCTTCGTCAGACCACGCGCCGACCGAAGCGCGGATCAGCCCGTGCGACGGGATGCTGCGCACGACCATTCCGGCCGCAGCCAGCCGCGCCACCTCTGCATCGACGTCGTCGGCGCGTGGTTTCCAGGACACAAGCGTCGAAGCTCCGCGGGGGCCGACCTCCAGCCCCTGGTCGGCAAGGTCACGGGCCAGCGCGGCGGCAAGGCCGGCGGCCCGACCGTATACCCAGTCGAGGCCGGCATCCTGGAGAACCCCGAGCGAGGCCAGCGCCCATGCGCTGCGCATCGCCGGCGGGAAGCCGTGGTCAAACCGGGCAGCGTGTTCGGCCGGCCCGGAGGTCAGCGCCTCCTTGGCATCGGCGACCGAGGCGTACCCCGGCCAGGGAACGGTCAGCTCATCGTGCATGTCACGCCGCACGTAGAGCGCGCCACTGCCCTCGGGCCCACAGAGCCATTTCTGTCCCGACCCTGCGTAGAAGGCACAGCCGAGCGCATGGACATCGACCGCGACCGCACCGATGCCCTGGGCGGCGTCCAGCAGCACGGGCACGCCGGTGGCGGCCAGCGCCACGGTGTCGACGACCTGGCCGCTGACCCACGAGACGTGCGAGCAGGCGACGAGCCGCGTCGACGGCCCGACCGCATCGGCGATCTGGGAGAACGGAACGACCCGTACGTCGACGCCGGGGTCGCGCATCAGGCGGCCGAGCGGAGCCAGCAGGCCGGGGTGCTCCTCGTCGCTGGTGATGATCTGATCGCCGGCGCGCAGCGGCAGGCCCGCCAGCACCGTGTTGACCCCGTCGGTGGTCGACCCGGTGAGCGCCACATCGGCGTCCTCGCAGCCGAGCACGCGGGCGTAGCCGGACCGCAGCGCGGCAGCCAAATCCTTGACGCCCTCGATGTACGCCTTGCCCGACCGCCCGCCGGTCAGCTCGGCGTCGATCCGGGCGCGCACCGCCTCGGCGGCGCGGCGGGGCAGCGGGCCCTCGGTGCCGGCGTTGAGGTAGGACAGGCTCTCAAAGACGGGAAACTGGGCGCGGAACTCGGTGGCGTCAGTCACCGCAAGGATCTTAGGCGGCGCCTCGGGGGCGGCGTATCAGCCGCCGTCGGGGCCACTAATTGCGCCAAACTCGTGGGCCCCGCGGGGGGTGGGCGCAGAAGTGACGCCTATGGGCGAGTAATCGCGCACACGTCCCGTCTCGCGCCCGGATTTTCTGCGTTCCGCGCATGCGCCGCGGGACGATGCCGCTGCTCAGTGGATCCGGAGGCCGGCCTTGCGGCAGGCGTCGGCGACCGTGTGGGCCGGCAGGCCGGTCAGGCCGCCCGGCCGGTTGACGCCATCGCACATCGCCTGCGCGGCCGCCCCGCAGCGGTAGATCTGCGATCCGCCGGTCGAGTAGGCCAGCGACACCGAGATGCAGCCGTGGCCCGACTGCTTGTCGGCGGTCGCCAACGACACCCCGAGCACCACGAGGCCGGCGACGATCACGGCCAGCATCCCCCGGATCAGCCACCGCTCACGGCCGGTGAACGGACGGCGCTGGCGAACGGCCTGGGCGTGTCCGGGCGGAAGGATCAGCATCTGGCGGCGAGTCTACGGGCCGGGCGCGCCGGCCCGAGGGGCGGCGCTCGTCTAGGAGCTCTGGGCGGCCGGCTTGGGCTCCGCCTTGGACTTTGGCTCCGCCTTGGACGTCGGCTCGGCCTTGGACTTGGACTTGGACTTGGACTCGGCCTTGGCGTTGCCGTTGCTCCTGCCCTCGCCCTTGCCCTTCGAGCTGCCCGACTTCGACGACCCGTTGGAACCTGAGCCGTCTGTGCCGTCGGCCCCGCCGCCGCTCGTGCCGCCGCCCCCCTCGCCGTCCTGCTCGAGCTCACGCTTGAGCACCTTGCCGGTCGGGTTGCGGGGCAGCTCGTCGAGGAACACGACCTCCCGTGGGGTCTTGTACCGCGCGAGGTTGTCCTTGACGTAGCCCTTGACATCGTCCTCGGAGACCGACTTGCCGTCACGCACGACCACGAACGCCTTGAGCCGCTGGCCGAACTTCTCGTCCTCGACGCCGATGACCGCAGCCTCTTCGATCGCCTCGTGTCCGGCGAGCAGGTCCTCGACCTCGGCCGGGAACACGTTCTCCCCGCCCGACACGATCATCTCGTCGTCGCGGCCGTCGATGAACAGTCGGCCCTTGCCGTCGAAGTGGCCGACGTCGCCGGAGGACATCAGACCCTTGATCTGCTCCTTGGTCTCGCCCCCGGTGTAGCCCTCGAACTGGGCGCTGTTGCCGACGAAGATACGCCCGGTTTCACCGGCGTCGACCTCTTCGCCGTCATCGTCGAGGACCTTGACCACGACGCCGCGCACCACTGTCCCGACGCTGCCCGGCTCCTTGCTGAGGTCATCGGGGTTGGCGATCGTGGCGTAGGCGATCTCAGTGGAGCCGTACATGTTGTAGAGCACCGGACCGAAGGCGTGCAGGGAGCGCTTGACGAGATCGACGCTGACCGCGGAGCCGCTGACGAAGATGACCTTGAGCGCCGACAGATCGCGCTGTGAGACGGCCTCCTCGCCGAGCTCGAGGATTCGCTGGAGCATCACCGGCACGACGACGAGCGCCGTGGCCTCGTTGTCCTGCATGCTGTCGAGCGTCGTCTCGGGATCGAAATGACGGCGGACGACGAGCATCGAGCCGAGGGCGAGGCCGAGCGCCATGCTCGCGAAGCCGAGCGCGTGGAACATCGGCACCGCCAGCTCGGTCGTCTCCCGGGCGCGGAACGGCACCTTGCTCAGCAAGCCGCCGATCAGGCCGAGCGACCGCGGCTCGGCGCGCGGTGCGCCCTTGGGCGTGCCGGTGGTGCCGCTGGTGAGGATGACGATCTTCGGGGCCGTCCCGGCCTTCGGTGGCGAGCCGGCATCGCCGCCCGCGATGAGCGCGTCAAGCGTGTCCTCAGCGTCATCCTCGTCATCCACCCAGGCCCGCCAGCGTCCGTGCGGCGGATCGACGCCCTCCAGGGTCGACGAATACTCGTCGTCGTAGACGAGCAGGTCGGTGCCCTCACGGTCGGCCACCTCGCGGATCTGAGGGCCGGCAAACGACGTATTGAGCAGGATGATCTTGGCCCCGCACTTGGCGGCGGCGAACACCGACTCCAGGAAGCCACGGTGGTTGCGCACGAGGATCGCGACCCCGTCGCCGGGCTCCAAGCCGCTCTCACGCCAGGCGTTGGCCAGCGCATTGGTGCGCTCGTCGAGCTCCTTGTAGGTGAGATCGCCGCGCTCGTCACGAATCGCCACCCGGTCACCGTGCCGGATCGCGCCGATGGTGACTGCCCCGGCGAGCATGCCATGGCGCTCGAAGGCAAGCAGCATCTGCGCCACCCGGTGGGGAAGCTCGGGGCCGACCATTCCGCTGCGGATGCACACCGCAGCGAAATACGCCTCGTCGCCGAAGCGCTCGGCGAGCTTGAGCCCGCCCCCCAGCAACCCCTTCACATCAATGTCCACCATGTCTCCTCCTCGTCCCTGGCCAGAGGGGCAGGTTATGCCAACCGATGCCGTCCTGTCGCCCTTGGGGGTTGCTTAGCTTGTCTGCCGTCGGGTAATACCCGGACTCATGTTCGGCTCATTGATTACCCGGCCAATGCGGTTTGCCACACAGACGATCCGGATCTCGGTGCGTACTGCCCAGGATGCGCTGGAGCTGGCGGAGGGGGTCTGCGGACTGATCCGCAGCGGCCACAGCGGCCACAGCGGCCACAGCAGCCCCAACGGCCACGGCGGCCACGCCGCCGACGCGCCAGTCACGGACGTCGAGACCGCGACAGTCACCGTGGTAGATGCCGACTTCGCCGCGACACCCCCGCAGGCCGATCCGGTCGGCTATGCCGATGAGGTCATGGACGCCCACGTCGTCGAGGAGGTCATCGATCCCCCTCCGACCTCCCCCGCGACGCCGGTGACCGAGCCCGCGCACGTCTCCGAGGAGCCTGAGCTCGCCGAGTCGGTGGCCGAGACCGGCGCCGAGGACGGCGCCGGGGCCGAGGTCCGAATCGCTGAGCCGTGGGATGGCTATCGACTGATGAACGCGGCCGAGATCATCGACCGGCTCGCCACCGCATCATCGGCCGAGCTGGCTGCCGTCGAGCTCTACGAGTTGTCCTCTCGCAAGCGCAAGTCGGTGCTCGCCGCCGCCCAGCGCCGGCTCAAGCAGTCCTCGCCGCCGCGCTGAGCTCGCCGTCGAACACCGCCGCCGGGTTGCGCGAGGGGGCTGCTCCTCCCGGTTGCAGTGCCACGGGCCGCCCGAGATGGAAGCCCTGCCCGTACCCGCAGCGCAGTTCGCACAGCGAGCCCAGCTGACCATCGGTTTCGATCCCCTCGGCCACCACCCGCAGGTTGAGGCTGTCGGCGAGCTCGAGCACCATCCGGATGAACGGCCGGTCGAACTCCCCCCGTTCGACCCCGTCGATGAACACCTTGCCGATCTTCAGGCAGTCGATCGGCAGTGAGCGCAGATGGCTCAGTGACGAGTAACCCGTGCCGAAGTCATCGAGCGCGAGCCGCACGCCGAGATCGCGCACCTGCTCGAGAATCGCGATGCTCTTCTCCGGCTCCCGCAGGACCACACCCTCGGTGATCTCGAACACGAGCCGCTCGGGGGGCAGCCCGCTCTCTTGAAGCGCCGCCCGCACCCCCGCGAGAAAGCCGGGGTCACGCAACTCGACCGGTGACAGGTTGACGTGCACCGCCGGAGCGTCGGCGCCGCCGGCCCATTGCTGCGCGTCGCGGCAGGCCTGACGCAGCACCGACCGACCAAGACCGACGATCACGCCCATCTCCTCGGCGATCGGGATGAACGCGTCGGGGCCGACGCAGCCGCGGGGGCCGTCGAGCCAGCGCACGAGCGCCTCGCAGGCCGCCACCTCACCGTCCTCCAAGCCCACGATCGGCTGGTAGTGGATCGCAAACGCTTCCTCGCGGACCGCCTCGCGGAGGCGCTGCTTGAGTCCGTGCCGGCGCTGCACCGGTACCTCCATGCCGGACTGAAAGAGCTCATAGCCCTGTTTGGATGCCTGCTTGGCCCGGTACATCGCCACGTCGGCGTTGCGCACGAGCTCATCGGGGCTGATCGCGCCACCGCCGTTGGCGATCCCAGCGCTGACGCGGACCGAGATCTGCTGGCCGGCGATCGCGAAGCGCTCGGCGAAGCGGCGGTTGATCCGCTCGGCGACGATCACCGCCTCCTCGGCGGAGGTGGTCTCCTCCAGCAGGATCGCGAACTCATCGCCGCCCAGGCGGGCCAGCGTGTCGTCAGGTCGTACGCAGTCGCGGAGGCGGCCGGCAATGGCGATCAGCAGTTCATCGCCCGCCGCGTGACCAAGCGTGTCGTTGATCGTCTTGAAGTCGTTGACGTCGATGAAGATCACCGATACCGACTCGGCATCGCCGCGCAGGGCCTCCCCGACGCGGTCGGCGAACAGCAGCCGGTTGGCGAGGTCGGTCAGGGGATCGTGGGAGGCCTGATGCTCGAGCTCGCGCTGGAGCTGGCGCATCCGCCACACGGTCTGGCCAAGCCGATCGTTCTCCAGCGCGACGCTCGTGTTGGCGGTCAGCGTCTCGAATAGCTTGACGTCGTCACGTGAGAATCGGTCCACCAGCCCCGACGGGTTGCCGATCATCATCGCCCCGATCCAGCTGCGCTCGCCCTTGAGCACCGAGAACATGCCCTTGCTGAGCTCCCGCTGCTGCAGATAACCGGTCAGCTGCCGGTCGGCGATCTCCGCGCTCGCGTAGGCGCCCTCGCTCTGGGTCTCGATCAGCACCCGCAGCTGCGCGGCGACCTCCGGCGCCAACGTCTCGTGCACGGGGGCCGACCCATCGGCGCGGACGGTCGTGCGCAGCGCCTCGCCCCCATCAGGCGAGAAGAAGACGATCTCGGCGACCTCGGCACGGAAAGCCTCCAGCGCCCGGGCGAGCAGGATCTCCAGTGCGGAGCCGATCTCCGACGCCCGTGACAGGGCCCGCGCCGCCTCATACAGGAACTCCAGGCGGTCGTGGCGCTGGCGCTCGGATGTGTAGGCCCGGTAGGTGAGGAACATCCCGATGACCGGAGCCGCCATCAGGGTCGCCGCCCGCCAGTCGTGGTCGACGAGTGTCGCGGCGCACAGGCCAACGCTCGTGTTGGCGGCTGCCACCGACAGGTCGGTGCGCAGCGAGGCCACCACCTGGCGCACGCTCAGCCGGCCGTCGGAGAGTGACACCGCCGTGCTGATGAGCAGCACCGCGACGATCGAGTTGGCGCCGGCCGCCAGCACCGCCGCGACCCACACGACCGGATCGATGGAGCTGGCGGCGCCGGCCACGGCGTGAAACACGATGACGGCAACGCAGATGCCGACCAGGAACTGCCCGAAGTTGAACGCCAGGCGGATCGGCGGCAGCCGCCGGTGCAGCGCGAGCACCAGCAGCCGGCCGAGCACGAACGAGATGACCACGTCCTGGCCGGTGGCGAACACCAATGCGAACACGAGCGGGATCTCGCCGAGCGACATGGAGTGGGCGCTGCGACGGAAGTGCACGTGCACGACGCACCGTTCCGCGACCCCGAAGGCGATCAGCAGCGCCCACATGGGCACGCGCATCGACGAGACGATCGGCTGGGCAGAGGCGGCGCCGTGGGTGAACAGCATTGCGCCGGCGGCAACCAGCACAACGTTGAGCATCCAGATCACGGCCTCGCCCGAGCTCACGCGGAGTGGGTGGGCGACGGGCAGCCGGGTGGCGCGGGAGCGCAGGCGGGTCAGGCCGGCGCTGACCCGTGAGGGGGCGGACACGCTCATGATCAGCCCCACATCGTCGTCCAGCCGACGGTGCTCCAACTGGCGGTCGTCGGGTCGACCGAGCCGCCGGACGGCGCCGAGCAGCTCTCACAGCTCCAGCTCGCCGTGCTCCAGCTCGCGGTCAGGGGATCGGTGGCCGGCCCGAAACCGGCGGCACTCCAGCTGGCGGTGTTGTAGTCGATCGTGCCCGTGGTGGGATCGATCAACGAGCTGGGGGTCACGTTCTGATCAGACCGGAGCTGTGAGTCCTCGGCCCAGTAGGCCGCCCGCCCGTTGACCTCGCTGCCGCCGTCCGGCAGCGGGGTGGCGGTGTTGACGATCGCGCCCTTGACCATCGCCGGCGTCCAGTCTGGATGCGCAGCGAGCAGATCGGCGGCGATCCCGGCGACGAGCGGCGCAGCCAGCGATGTGCCGCTGACCTGGAAGTAGGCGCCGTCGACGACGCACGTCGGGCACAGCTGGGAGAACGCGCTGTTGGGGGCCAGCGTCGTGATGATGTGGGCACCGGGGGCCAGCACGTCGGGTTTGGCGACCCCGTCCTGAGTCGTGCCCTGGCTGGACCAGCTCGCCGTGGTGTCGTCGGTGGGGTTCGCGGTGCCCTGCTCGTCGGTGGCCCCGACCGTCAGCACGTAGGGGTCGTTGCCGGGGGCATAGTCGACGGCGTCCGGCGCCGAGCCCATGTTCCCGGCGGCCGCGACGACCGTGATCCCGGAGAACCAGGCCTGCTCGGCGGCAGCGTCGAGCGGATCGCTCGTGTACGACTGGGCCGTGGTCGACCGGAACGACATGTTGACAACGCGGATGTTGTATTGCGCCCGGTGATCGACCGCGAACTGCAGGCCATAGATGGCGTCGAGGGTGGTGGCATGGCCCTGCTCGTCGGCCACCTTGATCGAGATCAGATTGGCGCCCGGCGCCGCCCCCTTATAGCGCCCGTACTGTGGGTCGCTGAAGTTGCGGTCGCCGCCGTTGCCGGCGATCAGGCCCGCAACCGCGGTGCCGTGGCCATACGAGTCGCTGGCGCTGGTGGCGCCGGGATCGATGACCGCTGAGGCGATCACCCGGGAGGTCGAGTCAGACGGGGAGGTCTGGAAGTCCGGCTGGTCGCCGGCGATGCCGGTGTCGATCACCGCGACGCCGACGCCCTGGCCCGTGCTGTGGCGCCACAGGCGGGTCGCCCCGATCGTCTGATCGAACGTGGTGGCCAGCGAGGTGCCCTCGCCGGCGATCACGGGGTTGACATCGGTCTGGCGCAGGGTCGCGTTGAGCGAGACCGCATGCACGAGCGGGCTCTGCCCGAGGCGCCGCGCCGCGCCCGCCGACAGGCGAGCTGAGAAGCCGTGGATGATGTGCAGGTCGAGACCGACACGGCCTCCCAGCGAGTTGACCAGCGCGTGGCCCTGCGCCGGCGTCGTACCGGCGGTGAGCGACACGATCACCTCGACGCGCCGATCGGGGTGAGCCGCTGCCAGCCGCGCGAGCGGGGCCGAGATGCCGTCGTGGGCGTGACTGCCGACGGCCGGCGGGATGACGGTTGAGACCGGCGATGCGCCGCTCTGTGACCAGTGACTGGCGGGGCTGACGATGAGCAGCCAGCCGAAGGCTCCGGCCGCGACGAGTGCGATCGCGAGAGTGGAGACGCGTAGGTGAGTCGGACGCAGGCGTCGACGCCCGGCGACGAGCGAGGTCATCGGAGTCCCTTCGGTTGCGCTCTCGGTCGCAGAGAGCGGGGCTTTGTGTGGCCGGCAACCGAGCTATCTCGATGGGACTCGAGACCTCTGGCTTTGCGTCCCTGCCTTGCGGCAGGTTTGCTCTTGACAGCTTGTCCCCTCGATCGACACCGCCGCTGAAGAACTTGAGCGCTTTGGTCGAAGTCCCGTAGTAACTACTGAGTCAACACGGCGGGATTGGAGAGGAACAGCGAGGAATGAGTGCCTTTTCGGGCTTGCGGCGTCCTGGACGCCTGTCGGCGCGGATGCCAGGCGTGGGGCTGCCGCCGCGGCATCCGCCGCGGCGGCAGCCCCCGTGTCCGCGCCGTCAGTACCCGTAACCGCTCGGGACGATGTAGGCGTAACCGCCCCCGCCCGCGCCATAGCCGCCGTAGGGGTCACCGCCGTACCCATAGCCATCGCCGTAGGGGTCACCGCCGTACCCGCCGTAGCCATCCCCGTAGGGATCTGACGTCGCGGTGCCGGCCCTACCGGCGCCTGATGCGGACGCAGCGGTGTTCGACCAGTCCACCGAGAACGACGACCCGTCGCTCGACAGGTTCGACGGCGCCGCCCCGGCGGTGTTCTGCTGCTGGGAGACGAACTGCGACGAACCGTCAGCGCCGGGGTCGAGCGTCAGCTCCGCGGCGGGGAAGTCCGCGATCGTCCCGGTCTGACCGGCGGTCGTCGTCGCCGAAGCGTTCGTGAACGTGACCTTGTTGAAGTCGGCCAGGGACAGCGGCGAGCAGTTCGACAACGAGCCCGAGCACGACGACGGCGCCTCGGCGATCCACTCGGCGCTGGAGACGTCGGGGTTGCTCATGGTCAGCGTCTTCTCAAATGAGCCGCCGGTCGTCGTGTCGTTCAGCGACACGGTCACGTTCGTGCCGCTGACCGTAACCTGGCTGGAGATGTGGTCCCCGGGGTTGACTGTCATGTTGACCCGGACGGGAGCCGAGGGGACGAGCTCATACCAGGCGAAGTAGGAGGGAGAGCCGTCCGACGAACAATCAGCCTCGGTGCCGGTCTGCTCCAGTGCCTGGCTCTGACCCGAGCCGCCGAGCCCGACCCAGAACGACGAGTAGCCGCTACCGGCGCTGCAGGAGGCCGTCGGGGCGATCCAGCTGCCCGATACGCGTCGGAAGCTCGTCTGTGAGGAGGAGCCGCCGACCGCGTAGCCGGACCAGTTCCCGCTGGATGTCTGCTGGACGTCGGCAGCCGCCGACGCTGCCGGGACGGCTCCCAGCCCGCAGGCGGCCGTCACAGCAAGGATTGGAACCAAACGGTGCAGTGTCATGTATCGACTGTGCGCCGCCCGGCGAAGACCGCTCTACGAGTTGGCGAAGAGCCCGTTAGGAACGGGTGAAGAGCTTGATGAGCGTCAGGCGCTGATCGCCGCCCGGGCGCGGGCCAGGCGAACCGCCTTGGACAGCGTCGCCACGTCGTAGGCGTCCTGGTGGCGATGGCCGTTGACGAAGAACGTCGGCGTTCCCGACACACCACTGAGATCCGCCGACTCCACGTCCTCGGCGATCCGGCCGGCGCCCTTGCGCTTGCGCAGGTGCTCCTTGAATCGCGCGAGGTCGAGTTCCAGCTTCTGGGCGTAGCCGATGATGCTCTTCACCGTCAGATCCCCCTGGTGGGCGAGCATCATGTCGTGCATTTCCCAGAAGCGCCCCTGAGCGGCCGCCGCCTCGGAGGCCTCGGCGGCGAGTTGGGCGTGAGGGTGCACGTCGTTGAGGGGCAGATGACGCCACACGTAGCGCAGGTCGCCGAAGTCCGACAGCAGCTCGCGGATTGCCGACTCGGCCTGCCCGCAATACGGGCACTCGAGGTCGCCGTACTCCACGAGGGTCACGACCGCCTCCTCAGGCCCGCGAATGTGGTCACGTTCGGGATCGACGGCCACCGCGAGATCAACGATCGTCTCGGCACCACCGACGAGGGCGCGCACCCGCAGCCGCTTGGGCAGCCGTTCGGTGATCCGGAGTACGAGCAGGCTGGCCAGCGGCGCGACGAGGAGGGTCGTCAGCACGCCGAGCTTGGCCTCGGCGAGCTCCTGGCCAGAGAACGCCAGTGTCGCGATCAGCAGCGACACCGTGAACGCGATCCCCGCGATCGCGCCTCCGCCGAGCACCGAGGCCCACCCGACCGGGGGCACAACCCGGCCGCGGCTGAGCCGGGTCACCAGCGCGGTTGCGCCGGCAACGCCGATCGGCTTGCCGACCACGTAGCCGATCACGATGCCAAGTGTGATCGCCGACCCGTAGGCATGGGCGAGGAACGAACCGCTGATCACGAAGCCGGCGTTGGCGAGGGCGAACAGCGGCACGATGGCGTAGCTGGTGACCGGATGGAACAGCTGCTGCCAGCGTTCGTTGGGCGAGATCGCCGAACGCAGCCCCGCGCGGGCGGACTGCTCCAGTTCCGATGTCGGCTGCTCACGGAAGACGCGAAACAGATCGGTGGCCCGTTCCAGGTCCTCACGCGCCGCCGGATAGGCGATCGTCAGCAGGCCCATCGCCAGCCCCACCACGACCGGGTCGACGCCGGACTTCAGAAACGCCACCCAGGCGATCGCGCCCAGGGCCGCATAGGGCGCGCCGTTGTGGACGCCGGCGGCACGGACGCCGATGATGACCACGAACGTGCCCAGGCCAACGGCGAGCGCCGCCGTCTGGACTGTTCCGGTGAATGCCACCGCGATCACGATCAGCGCGACGAGGTCGTCGACGACCGCCACGGTGAGGATGAACGCCCGCAGGCTGTTGGGGAACCGGCGGCCGACGAGGGCGAGCATCCCGAGCGCGAACGCGGTATCGGTTGACATCGCCACCCCCCATCCACCGCGGGCGCCGTCGCCGCCGTTGAGGGCCAGGTAGATGACGATCGGCACGATCATCCCGCCGACCCCAGCCACGAACGGGAGCGCCAGCCGGCGGCGGTCGCGCAGCTCGCCGAGGTCGAATTCTCTCCGCGCCTCAAGGCCGACGACGAAGAAGAACAGTGTCATCAGGCCGTTGTTGACCCAATGGCGCAGGTCCTGGGTGATGCCCGCGGTCCCGAGGCGGATGGCCAGCTTGGTCGACCACACGTGCTCGTATGAGCCGGCGTCGAGGTTGACCCACACAAGCGCCGCGAGCGCGCCCGCCAGCAGGATCGCGGCCGAGCCCGTCTCGGTGCGCAGGAAGTCGCGCAACGGCGCTTCGAGATTGCGCGCCCACGCCGTCCGGCCGGCCAGCAGGCCCGACGACGTGCTGCCGTCGTCGTCCGCCGCACTGTCGGGCTCAGAAGACTCGAGCGGAATGTCTGCTGCACTCACCGCCGCTCAGGGTAGATACCGCACCACGGCACTTCCAGTCATCGGTCCCCACCCCCGATCGCCCCACCCGCCGGCGCCGGTGCCCGAACCGAGTGACGGCTAAGATCTCCAGAAAGGATTTCCGAACATCGTGTGCAGTCAACCTCAGAGGAGCAACGACCATGGCAGCCACTGAACCGCTCGTCTTCGACGCCATCCGCACCCCGCGGGGAAAGGGCAAGGTCAACGGGTCGCTGCACTCCACCAAGCCGGTTGATCTCGTCGTGGGTCTCATGCACGAGGCGCTGAGCCGCAACCCCGACCTCGACCCCAACCGCGTCGACGACGTCGTGTTGGGCTGCGTGACGCCGATCGGCGATCAGGGCGCCGACATCGCCAAAACAGCCGCGATCAAGGCCGGACTCCCGGACACCGTCTCGGGTGTTCAGCTCAACCGGTTCTGTGCCTCGGGCCTGGAGGCGGTCAACATCGCTGCCCAGAAGGTCGCGTCCGGCTGGGAGGATCTCGTCTTCGCCGGCGGCGTCGAGTCGATGTCCCGGGTGCCGATGGGCTCCGACGGCGGCGCCTGGGCGATGGACCCCGAGACCGCCTATGACACCTCCTTCGTCCCCCAGGGGATCGGCGCTGATCTGATCGCCACCGTCGAGGAGTTCAGCCGTGACGACGTCGACGCCTACGCCGTCCGCTCCCAGGAACGCGCCGCGACCGCCCAGGCCGAGGGCCGCTTCTCCAAGTCGGTCGTCCCGGTGCTCGACATCAACGACCACGTCATGCTCGACCACGACGAGTTCATCCGGCCCGGCACGACCGTCGAGACGCTCGCCGGGCTCAAGCCGTCATTCGCCGCCATGGGCGAGATGGGCGGCTTTGACGCAGTGGCGCTCCAGAAGTATCACTGGCTGGAGAAGATCGACCACGTGCACACGCCCGGCAACTCCTCGGGCATCGTCGACGGCGCCTCGCTCGTCGTCGTCGGCAACGAGAAGACCGGATCGGAGCTGGGGTTGCGCGCCCGCGCCCGGATCCTCGCCACGGCCGTGTCGGGCTCGGATCCGACGATCATGCTCACCGGCCCGGCGCCCGCCTCCAAGAAGGCGCTGGCCAAGGCCGGCCTGAGCGTCGATGACCTCGACCTCGTCGAGATCAACGAGGCGTTCGCCGCAGTCGTGCTGCGCTTCGTGCGCGACATGGGCCTCGACATGGACCGGGTCAACGTCAACGGCGGCGCGATCGCCATGGGGCACCCGCTCGGCGCGACCGGCGGCATGATCCTCGGCACGCTCGTCGACGAGCTGGAGCGCCAGAACAAGCGCTACGGCCTGGCCACGCTGTGCATCGGCGGCGGGATGGGCATCGCCACCGTCGTCGAGCGCGTCTAGGCGCCGGCCCCCGCCCCTGACCACGAAGACCTGAGAGAGATAGCTACATGAGCGAGAGCACGATCCGCTGGGACAAGGGCGATGACGGCATCGTCGTCCTCACCCTCGACGATCCCAATCAGTCAGCGAACACGATGAACGCCGCCTACATGGCCTCGATGAAGGCCACCGTGGAGCGGCTGGAGGCCGAGCGCGACGAGATCACCGGCGTGATCATCACGTCGGCCAAGAAGACGTTCTTCGCCGGCGGCGACCTCAACGACCTCAAGACCGCCACCCCGGAGCACTCCGAAGAGGTCGCGACCTTCGTCCGTGACGGCAAGGCGATGCTGCGCCGTCTGGAGACGTTCGGCAAGCCGGTCGTTGCCGCCATCAACGGCGCCGCGCTCGGCGGTGGGCTGGAGATCGCGCTGGCCTGCCATCACCGGATCGTCGCCGAGGATGGCAAGGTCGTGCTCGGTTTCCCCGAGGTCCAGCTCGGGCTGCTGCCCGGGGCCGGCGGCGTCACCCGGACGGTGCGGATGCTCGGCATCGTCAACGCGCTCATGCAGCTGCTACTCCAGGGCCAGCGCCTGCGCCCGGACAAGGCGCTGGAGATCGGGCTGATCGACGAGGTCGTCCCCACCCGTGATGACCTGATCCCGGCCGCCCGGAAGTGGATCGAGTCAAAGGCCGGCGAGGAGGTCACACAGCCCTGGGACGTCAAGGGCTACAAGATCCCCGGCGGGACGCCGAGCACTCCGTCGCTGGCCCAGAACCTCCCCGCGTTCCCGGCCAACCTACGCAAGCAGATCAAGGGCGCCAACTACCCGGCACCCCACCACATCATGGCCGCCGCGGTCGAGGGCGCGCAGGTCGACTTCGACAACGCCTCGGAGATCGAGGGACGCTACTTCGTTGACCTGGTCACCGGCCAGGTCTCCAAGAACATGATCCAGGCGTTCTTCTTCGACCTCCAGCGCGCCACCGGAGACCGTGGGCGCCCGGCGGAGATCGAGCCGTTCAAGCCGGCCAAGATGGTCGTGCTGGGCGCCGGCATGATGGGCGCGGCGATCGCCTACGTGTCGGCCAAGGCCGGAATCGAGGTCGTGCTCAAGGACGTCGACCAGGCTGCCGCTGACCGCGGCAAGGGCTACTCGGAGAAGCTGGTCGCCAAGGCCGTGCAGCGCGGTCGCTCCACCCAGGAGCAGGGCGACGCGTTGCTGGCCCGGATCACGCCGACGACCGACCCGGCCGCAGCGGCCGGCGCCGAGCTCGTCATCGAGGCGGTGTTCGAGGACCCGAAGGTCAAGGCACAGGTGTTCGCCGAGATCGAGCCGCACCTCGCCGACGACGCGCTGCTCGGCTCCAACACCTCGACGCTGCCGATCACCGAACTGGCCCACCACGTGTCACGCCCCGCGGACTTCATCGGGCTGCACTTCTTCAGCCCGGTGGACAAGATGCCGCTACTGGAGATCATCCGCGGCGAGCAGACCTCCGACGAGACGCTGTACCGCGCGCTCGACGTCGCCAAGCTGATCAAGAAGACGCCGATCGTCGTCAACGACAGCCGCGGCTTCTTCACCAGCCGGGTGATCGGGACATTCATCAACGAGGGCATCGCGATGCTGACCGAAGGCGTACCCGCGGCAACCATCGAGCAGGCGTCCTCGCAGGCCGGCTACCCGGCGCCGGTGCTCCAGCTCTCCGACGAGCTCAACATGAAGCTGATGCGCAAGATCCGCAACGCGGCCAAGGAGGCCGCACAGGGATCGTCGAGCGGCTGGGACTCGCACCCGTCCGAGCAGGTCATCGACCGGATGCTCGACGAGTTCGAGCGCCCCGGGCGCCTGGAGGGCAAGGGGTTCTACGAGTACGCCGACGGCAAGCGCACGCGGCTGTGGCCCGGCCTGCGGGAGGCGTTCCCGACGACCGGCGACCCGTCGGAGATCTCGCTCAAGGACCTTGAGGAGCGGATGATGATCATCGAGTCGCTGGAGACCATCAAGTGCGTTGACGAGGGCGTTATCGAGTCGGTCGCCGACGCCAACATCGGCTCCATCATGGGCATCGGCTTCCCCGGCTGGACCGGGGGCGTGCTGCAGTACATCAACGGTTACGAAGGCGGCCTGCCCGGCTTCGTCGCCCGCGCCCGAGAGCTGGCCGAGCGCTACGGCGAGCGCTTCGAGCCCCCGGCCTCACTGGTCGAGAAGGCCGAGCGCGGCGAGATCTACTCCGACGAGGAAGCACTCGTCACCACCGGCTGAGTAACGCGAAAGGGCCGGGTCGACGACCCGGCCCTCAGCAACCCCGAGTTGCGGGGCGCCCGGATCCAGGGACGCCCGTGAGTTGCGCAGCAACTCACAAGTGAATCGCCCTCTGGGCGATTCGCCTTACTCAGCGACCGGCGGCGGATAGACCTCTTCGACGTAGTGGTCGACCATCGCGACCGGTAGCCGCTTGGCCATCGCCGTGTAGTAGATGACCAGGCTCCAGGCGGCCGAGACGATCAGCCCGCCGATCAGCCCCAGATCGTTGTTGCCACCGACCAGCACCGTCTTGAAGACGCCGACGCCGCCGATGATGCCGCCGGAGCCGAACGTGCCGAAGTACGAGATCACGCCCATCCCGATCAGGTACGGGAAGATCCAGATCGCCGCCCCCCAGTCGACCCTCGGCTGGTTGGGGTTGAGGTGGAAGACCGCCGAGATCAGCATCAACGCGTAGCCGATCAGCATCGCCACCATCAGCGTCGTATACGTGCTCCAGCCCGCCCAGTAGACGATGAAGGTGGCCAGGACGAACGCCAGCGGCGCCAGGAACTCTCCTGCCGGCAACCGGTAGGGCCGCGGCAGGTCGGGCTTCTGCCGGCGCAGTGCGCCCAGCGCCAGGGGCGCACCGGCGTACATGAGCACCGAGGCGCTCGTCACGACGCCGACCAGCTTGCTCCAGCTGGGGAACGGCAGCAGGAACAGCAGACCGATCAGCGCGGTGATGATGATCCCGATGACCGGCACCTTCGTGCGCTCGTTGGTCTTCTCAAACGCAGACGGGATATAGCCGTTCTTGCTCAGGCCGAAGCCGATCCGCGATGAGGACGTCAGATAGATGAGTCCCGTGCCGGTCGGAGAGACGAACGCGTCGATCCGCAGAATGACCGCCAGCCACGCCAGCCCCGCGACCTTGGCCACCGTGTAGAACGGGGCGGCGTTCAGCGCGGTCAGGGCCGGGCTGACATGGGTGGCGGTCGTGGCCGGAACCAGGGCCGCCCAGGTCCCAGCATGCGTCAGCAGCCGGGGATCCAGGGCGCCGATGAATGCCACCTGGACCAGGACGTAGATCGTCGCGCCGATCAGGATCGACATGATCACCGCTCGCGGTAGATCCTTGGATGGGTTGCGACTCTCCCCGCCGAGCTGGACCGCCTGTTCGAAGCCCAGCAGCGAGAAGACGATTCCGCCGGTCGGGATGGCGATCAGGATGCTCTTGAACGCGGCGCCGTGGATGAAGAATCCACCGGCGGCGGTGAAGTTGGAACTGTGGAACTTGAAGACGAGCATGACGATGATCGTCAGGATCGGAACCATGACCTTCCACGAGGTCAGCGAGTTGTTGACGCGGGCCAGCCAGCGGATCCCGATCAGGTTGATGATCACGAAGAAGACCATCAGGCCGATCGCCACCAGGATGCCGGTCCCGCTCAGCGTGTTGTTGCTCTGATACCAACCGCGGGCCCAGCTGAACACCGACATGTACTGGATCGCCGCCAGGACTTCGATCGGCGCCACGCTGGCGGCCTGCAGATAGGAGAACCAGCCGAACGTCCCCCCGGCGAGGCTGCCGAAGGCGTAGTGCGGGAAGCGGCTGGTGCCGCCCGTGACGGGGAACAGGCCGCCGAGCTCGGCATGGACGAGCGCCAGCAGGATGATGATCAACGAGGCGACGACCCACGCGATGATCGCCGACGGCCCCGCGATCGAGGCGGCCGTGAGCGCGCCGAACAACCAGCCGGATCCGATGATCGAGCCCTCGGATGCCCACAGGAGCCCGAGGAAGCTGACACCTCGATCAAGACCCTCCGCGTCGAGCTTCGGGTCCTGCGCCTGTCTGGGCTGTGGTTCAGCAACTGCCATGAGTCCTCCCCAAGGTTTGTCTCCCCATGCCGGGTGCGGCGCATCTTAAACCCGCAGACGCAGTCCGCACAATGTACGGGTGGCCAGCCGCAGTTAGCCGCACGGGGAGGGAGTTCTATGCGGGGCGCGGCTCACCTGCCGCGTCACATCAGTACAGGCCGTCGCCGCGTGCGTAACGCGCGGTGCGATCGCGCTCATAGGACTCGGCGTCGAAGTCCGGAGTGGTCAGCGAACGCAGGATGTCACCGGAGCGGGGCAGCTCGGAGCGGGCGATGTGACGTTCGGGGTTCCACAGCTCCGAACGGATCAGTGCCTTGGGGCATTGCGTGTAGGCCTCCTGGACCGACACGACGAGGCCGAGCCGCGGAACCTTCCCGTCGACCGCGCTGGGTGCGAGCAGCTCGTGGTCATCGGTGATCACCGCGCGCCCGTTGACACGAAATGTGTCCCCCACCCCGGGGATCAGGAACAGCAGCGCGATCCGCGAATCGGCGAGCAGGTTGGTCAGCGTGTCGGCGATGCGGTTGCCGGGCCGGTCGGGGAGCAGCAGTGTCGTCTCGTCGAGGATCCGCACGAAGCCGGCGGGGTCACCGCGGGGTGAGACGTCGAGTCCACCCTGGGCGTTCGCCGTGCCCACGCACACGAACGGCGACCGCTCAATGAACTGACGCGTCAGGTCGTTGAGGCGGTCGGCGATCTTGGCCACGACTGTGTCAGTCGGCGTGCCGAGAATCGCTCGCAGATCCGCCTCATCCGTGATCGTTCGCAGCGTCCGCATGACACCGAGTCTAAAGAGGGGGTGCGCGTGGCCCGGTGCTAGCCTCGCGCCTCGCCGTGACCGACGACGCTCTGCTGTCCGAGCAGCTTGATTACTACCGCGCCCGCGCGGGCGAATACGACCGGTGGTGGCTGCGCGAGGGGCGGTTTGACCGGGGGCCGGAGGCCAACGCGCGATGGTTCGCGGAAACCAAGTCACTGGAGCGGGTCCTGGCTCGCTTTCGCCCCCGCGGCGACGTGCTGGAACTGGCCTGCGGCACCGGGCTGTGGACGCGTCGCCTGGTCGACTACGACACCCGGGTGACGGCGGTCGACGCCTCACCCGAGGTGCTGGCGATCAACCGCGCGCGGGTCGGCGACCCCACCGTCCGTTACGTCGAGGCCGATCTGTTTGAGTGGACGCCGGAACCGGGGGGCTACGACGTGTGCATGTTCACCTTCTGGCTCTCCCATGTCCCACGGGAGCGCTTCACGCAGTTCTGGGCGACGGTGGCGTCCGCGCTGCGGCCCGGCGGACGGGTGCTGTTCATCGACAGCGTCCGCACCGATCGCTCGACTGCCGCCGACCACCGGCTTCCCGGGCACGGCGAGGACACGATGGTGCGCCGGCTCGACGACGGCCGGGAGTTCCGGATCGTCAAGCGCTTCTACGACCCGGCGGAGCTGGTGCCCGAGCTGGCCGCCCTCGGCTGGAGCGCCGAGGTGGACAGGACCGGCGAGTTCTTCATCCACGGGACCGCAGTCCGCGGAGACTGAAGAGAACCGCGCCGACTACGGAGACGCGCGGACGCCCAGCGTTCGCCGAGCGCCCGCCCGCTCACCCTGGTCGGTCAGGCGGCCTTGGCGATCGATCCGTGCGGATCGATCACGAACTTCTTGGCCGCGCCCTTATCGAACTGCTGATAGCCATCGGGAGCGTCGTCGAGGGTGATCACCGTGGCGTTGACGGCCTTGGCGATCTGACAGCGGTCGTTGAGGATCGCGTTCATCAGCTCACGGTGATATTTCATCACCGGCGCCTGCCCGGTGACGAAGCTCAACGACTTCGCCCAGCCGGTGCCGAGCTGCATCTTCAGCGAGCCCTGCTGGGCGTCCTCGTCGGAGGCCCCTGGGTCGGCGACGACATACAGCCCGGGGATGCCGAGCTTGCCCGCCGCGCGGGTGACCTCCATCAGGGAGTTGAGCACGACCGCCGGCTGTTCCTCACCGCCATGCCCCTTGGCTTCGAAGCCGACGGCGTCGACGCCGCAATCGACCTCGGGCACGCCGAGGATCTGCTCGATCTGATCCGGGATCGACGCGTCGGCAGAGACGTCGATCGTCTCACAGCCGAACGAGCGCGCCTGCTCCAGACGCTCCGGGATCGAATCGCCGACGATCACCACCGCCGCCCCCAGCAGCTGGGCGCTGTGGGCTGCCGCCAGACCGACCGGACCGGCGCCCGCCACGTACACCGTGGACCCCGTGCCCACGCCGGCTGACACGCAACCGTGGTAGCCGGTGGGGAAGATGTCCGACAGCATCGTCAGGTCGAGAATCTTCTCCATCGCCCGGTCCTTATCGGGGAACTTGAGCAGGTTCCAGTCGGCGTAGGGGACCATCACGTACTCGGCCTGACCGCCGACCCAGCCGCCCATGTCGACATAGCCATAGGCCCCGCCGGGCTGGGCCGGGTTGACGTTGAGGCACACCCCCGTGTTGCGCTCCTTGCAGTTGCGGCACCGGCCGCAGGAGATGTTGAAGGGCGCCGAGACGAGATCGCCCTCCTTGATGAACTCCACGCCGGGGCCGGTCTCCACCACCTCGCCGGTGATCTCGTGTCC
>JBAWFG010000522.1:0-2516 GCA_049591655.1 Solirubrobacteraceae bacterium | reverse complement strand
ACTCCCTCCTCCACCAACCCCACCGCCGGCGCTCCCGCCTCCGCTGACGGGCTTGGTACCGCCGGCGCCGAACGCCCCGCCATCGGCGCCAGGGCCGCGGCCGCCGCCACCGCCACCGTCGCCACCGGCCACACCACTGAGCGTGCTGCTGTTGCCGCCGAACCCTGCGGTCCCCGTCAGTGGCCCGCCGCCCAATCCCGGCTTGCCGGTCATGTCGGCGGAAATGCCGTTCTCGCTGACGCGAAAGCCCGCCCCACCGCCGCCACCACCGCTGTTAGACCCGCCACCGGCCCCGCCGCCGAAGCTGCCGGCGCCGAACCCGCCACCGGCGGTCGCGGTGCTATCTGTCCCGATCCCACCGCCACTAAGCCCGGCAGCGTTGTTGACGGCCGAGCCGCCCTGCGCGCTGTTGCCCGCGATTGTGCTGTGGTCGACGGTCACCACTCCCTGACTGAAGATCGCACCGCCCATCCCCGCGCCGCCACCGCCTCCGTTGGAGTCCCCGCCCTTCGCCAGGCCCCCGGTGAGCATCACGTTCCTGAGCGTGAGCACACCCGGCCCAGGTGAGACATAGCTGTTGGTGCCAGCGCTGAGAGGATCGGCACCGACGAAGAACAGCCGGAACTTCGGCGCCGTGGCCGATCGGGTGATCTTGGAGCCATTGCCCTCGATCGAGATGTCGCTCGCGATCGGCGGGAGACCGTTCGGCCCATACCAGTTGTTGTTGACCGCGCTCAGCGTGTACGTGCAACCCCGGGCGAGCACGACTGTGTCCGGCCCGGAGTTCGCATTCGCCGAGCCGATCGCGGCGATCAGCGACGGGACATCGCCCGTCGTCCCCGAGCACGTTGCGTTGAACGTCGCCGCGGACGCAACACCGGGGACTGACACCAGCGCCAGCAAGCAAGCGGCGCCGAGTAGCGTACGAACGCGCCCACCCACACAACCCCCGATCTCCACCGCCCGAGCCTATCCGGTTCGGACGCACGCTCGCAGATTTCCGTGCCGGCGAGATCACGCAGGCGACCCTCTACGGGCAAGGCGGCATCGCCGATCGTTCCGTACGCGCGTTTGAGTTCGTCTGAGATCGCTGGGATGCGGTCAGAATTGCTGGGTTGGGGACACGGTTCGGGGCACGCTTTGTTCGCGGCCGTGACTACTGGCCGCGATCGCTCCCATGCGACAGGCGCTGAGGGCCGCCCGGCGTTGGTTGAGATCCGCCGACGGCCGACCGATGGCGCGTGGTGAGCCGTAATCGCGAGCCCCGAGAGTTACGACTGCGCCGTCCGGATCGCTGCGCCATGTGTCGCGTCAACATCCCGGCCGGGGTGAGGGCAACGTGGCACCCGGCGCGTCGTGTTGTGACCTGCCTGACCTGCGGCGTCAAAGCGGGAGCGGGCGGTCTGGATACGCCGGGCGCGAGCGCCCGCCGTGAATATGACCGCCGGCGCGCTGCGCGGGAGGACCGTGCGCGCCAGACGCTCGGCCTGCTGGGCGTTGTGCTGGCCAAGACGATCGACGAACCCCAGAGCACCCGCGCTTGGAAGACCGGCGCCGATGGGGAGGGGCGCGTTGGCAAGCGCCTCGCCAAGCTGCTGGCCGGCACCGAGGTCAGGCTCCTGCATGACCGGCGGATTCCCGGGCACGGTGCCGCGAACATCGACCACCTGGCGGTCGGTCCGGGTGGGATCACCGTGATCGACACCAAGAGCTACCGCGGGAAGGTCCGGACCGAGCGGATCGGCGGCCTGTTCAGCGAGCGCCGGACGGTCCTGAAGATCGCCGGTCGCGACGGCACCCACCTCATCGACGGCATCGAGACACAGATCGCTGCGGTGCGCTCGATCATCGACGCGACGTCGCCTGAGCCGATCGATATCCGCGGAGCGCTCTGCATCGCGGACCCTGAGGGACTCCCGATCTTGCGCACCCCGAGCGTCCGCGGCATCATCGTCGATGGTCGCCGCTGGGTTGCGAAACGCGCACGTCGGCCGGGCCCCCTCACAAACGAGGAGACCGCCGCTCTGTTCGAACGGCTGAACGCGGTCTTGCCATCTGCCTAATTCCGGCGCGCAGCGGTCAGTGCATCGGTTTGACGCGGACGCGCTGCTCTCGGACGCCTGATTTCCGATCAGTGAACTCTCGCCGAAGAACTCAGGCCGTTCGTGCGATGGTCGCGCGGCCAGGTTCAGGGTCGGGTGCTCACGAGACGTAGGTTCCGATCCAGATCCACTTCAGGTAGACGTTGCCGGTGTCGCCGTCGTTGACGGTGCCGACGGGCTCGACCTGGAGCTGCCAGCGTTCGGGCCCGGACCAGACCTGGTTGGTGGTTGTCCCCACGAGCTGGCCGTCGATGAAGTAGGACCGGAACCCCGGACCCCAGGTCTGCGTGTAGACGTGCCACTGCGTCGGGTCGTAGCTCGGATCCACGTTGCGGATTTCGAACGCGTCCTGCGATCCCGACCCGCCGTAATGCGAAAACCCCGAGAAGACCTCGGAGCCGTTGAAGTCGCCTT